>CAUJIY010000155.1 GCA_963205295.1 Pseudomonadota bacterium | reverse complement strand
TGCGCAGTGCGGCGAGGCGCGCCTCGCTCCACTGCCGCTCGAGCGCCGCGGCGCGCACCTGCGCATCGCGAAACTGCTTGTAGGTCGCAAAGCCGGACACCAGCGCCAGGCCGAATCCGTAGCGCACGAGGAAATCCGTGGAGCTCGCCAGCCAGGTCTGGACGAACGCCGGCTCGACCAGCATTTTCCTTGCGCCCGCCTCCCAGCCGCCGCCCATGTGATCGAGCTGTCCCAGCAGGCCTTGCGCCAGGAACAGCGTCGGGTAGGCAACGCACGCGAACACCGCGGCGAGCACGAGCTGGGCCGCACCGCGCCGCATGGGTGGCTGCCAGCCCCAGGCGAGCGACAGCCGGAAGCAACCGAGGAGCGGCGGGAACAGCAACACATACTGCAGGACGCGCGCGCTCCAGTGGGCGAAGAATGGCTCGTCCGTCAGCGTTGCCACGCCAGCACCCATGCCATAGGCGACGAGAACGGCGGACACGGCCGCATACAGCCAGAACAGTCCGGTGATGACCGCGAGGGGCTGCCATCCGAGGGCCGTCGCCGGTACGGCACACGGCCCAGTCGCAGCTCCGGCAGTAATCGTCGGCACCGTCGCTCCCTTCCAGCTGTCGTCTCGACAGATCCCAGACTACCGCAACCCGCCCGCGTCGATGCGGGTTGCCGGGACGATCCCGTTGGCCGCGGGGACGGGTACGTGGCGCAGCCGTAGCCCGCCAGCACGGCGGCGGAGTCTCATATTGCCGACGCGAGCAGTTCGCGTCGGACAAGACCCGGTCGAAGCCGGGAAGGAGACGAACATGAGTCCAGCCCTGAAGATGCGGGCCGCCCCGGCCCTGGCGATGGTACTGCGCACGACGCTGGCGACGGCAGCGACGCTGCTGCTGACGATTGGTCCGGCGCTGGCCGAGCCGCACGCCGTGCAGGCGAAGGTGAACTACGCCGATCTCGACCTGCAGTCCCCGGCCGGGGCTGCAACGCTCTACCGGCGCATCAGCAGTGCCGCCCGGCGCGTCTGTGACGCCGGTGATTCACGCGACCTGCGCGCCCAGCAGGCTGCGCGTCGCTGCCGCGAGGCAGCCGTCGACCGTGCCGTCGCGACGATCGACAGTCCGCGGCTGGCGGTGCTGCACGCCGCGCGGGCGCGCCGCAGTCACGACGGCTGAGCGCCGCCGCGGGCGCGTCACTGCACCGTGAGACCGGTCGGCGGTGACGGCGGCGGCGTGCCCGCGAGCGACGGATCGAAGAGCAGCCAGGTGTACTGCAGCTCGCCGTTGTTGCGGGCAAGCTCGTAGCCGTCGGAGGACATTTCGGCATCGACGAAGTGATCGACCTCGTTGTCGCCAGCCGTACGGCATTTCGCCGAGCCATAGACGCCTTTGGTGCCCCGGTCCAGGAAGTGCCGGGCACGGTTGACCAGCGTCTGGTCGTTCGCGAGCTTGCCGCCGAAGGCCACGGTATTGACCAGGCTGGTGGTGTAGACCGCATCCCACCACACGTCGCCGGCCTGCACCGGGCAGCCGCCCGGCAGCTCGGGCGAGCCCGCACCCTGCGCATAGTTGATCCAGGTCGCTCCGGTGTTGATGTTGACGCCGAACCAGCTGCCGGCGAGATCGTAGGTCGGCGACAGTGCGCGCTGATCGACGTAACGGGCCATCGCCACCAGCCGGTCGCGCACATCCGTGCGCCCGGTGGTGCGCCAGACCTGGTAGAGCGCCTCGGCCAGCACGCCGATCTGGAAGGTCGACTGGCAACGCAGGCCCTGATCGTAGGCCGCCTCATTGGCGCCACCCTTGCAGGAGGTCATGGCGTAGCGCGCCACGAAATACATGCCGTAGGTGCTGTTGTAGAAGCTGTTCTGGATCCAGAGGTCGGTCAGGCGGTCGCGCAGCTCGATGAAACGCGCTTCGCCCGTCACTTCGGCCAGCCGCGCCGCAAGGTGCAGCTGCCGCGCAGGACCGCGCATGCTGTAGTCGGTGTCCGGCATGCTGCCACCCGGGGTCGGCCAGTCGCCGCCGTCGCGGTTGCTCCAGTAGTTGTAGACCACGTCGCCGATCGCCTTGGCCTCGTTCAGCGCCGCGGTGTCGCCGGTCAGTTCGTACCAGGCGACCAGACCCCAGCCCCAGAGATGGTCCATCTGGTAGTTGTCGCGATCGAAGCAGAAGTTGTGGCCGGAACTGCTCGGGACGCAGTTACGGTAATCCTGCTTGAAGTACCGCGCCCACTTGCGTGCGCGATCGAGGTAACCGGACTTGCCCGTGCGCGCGTACGCGACCACGTACGACCACAGGTCGTCGCCTTCCGTGCCGTTGTGGATATCGGGATTGTAGACATTGGCCGACGGGTAATTCGCCGGGTTCGGCTCGTCGCCCGCGGTGAAGCTCCAGCCCCAGCGCGTGTAGGCGTTACGCTCGTCCTGCAGGTCGGGAATGCGGAACCCGCCAACGGTGCGTCCGGCGGGCGGAGCTTCATCGTTGTCGGTGGCCGCGTCGAAGCAGTTGGCATCGGCGGCGTAGTCGATCCGGCCATCGCCGTCGTTGTCGACGCCGTCGTTGCACTGTCCGGCCACGGCGGCCCCGGAGAACACGCACGGCAGGGCGAGAATGGCACCCAGTACCAGCCCACGGTATTGCATCATCTGACCCTCGCTGACCCGACCCAGCAGCAACGCTTCGCCGCCGGATTATACGGGCCCGGTACCGCGTCAAGCGCGCATTTGACAGTGCGTCATGAGCGGCCCGTCACAGTTGCAGCGACGCCGGCATCCGATGCGACAGTATGCCCGTACGCCGCGCACGCTTTCGTCACGTGCGCTGGCGCCATGCACTTCAGGGGGCGGCCATCGCCTCGTCTAGCACCGCCAGATTGCGTTCCCAGTCATAGTGCGCTGCAACGTATGCCACGGCCCCGGCCGCCGGCAGCGGTGTCGCGAGATAGCGCTCGCAGCACGCCACGAACTCATCTGGCCCGGTCGCCTGTAGCTGCCCGAGCAGCGCATCACCTGCCAGGCCCTCGAGCGCCTGTGGTGAGCAGACCACGGTCCTGCCCATCGCCAGCGCCTCGAGCACCTTGTTCTGCAGCCCGCGCGCGATGTGCATCGGTGCCACGGCGAGTGCGGCGTGGCGCAGGTACGGGCGCACGTCGGCAACGCGGCCCGTGACCTGCACTCCCACGCGGCGCGCCAGCGCCTGCACGCGCGGCGCCGGACGCTGGCCGACGATGCAGAACGTCAGTGCGGGCGATCGTTCCCGCAGGGCCGGGAACACTTCGTCGGCAAACCAGCACACCGCATCCACGTTGGCGTGGTAGTCCATGGCGCCCGTGAACACGATGACGCGCTCGCCGGGCGCATAGGGCGAGGCGAACTCGAGACCCGGGTCGAAGTACGTGCGATCGACGCCGTTGCGAAAGTACCCACAGGTCGCCTGCGCCGCACCGGACTCAGCGAGGAACAGGGCACGCTCCTCGGGAGTGACAAACCACGAGGCCCGGAAGGTCGCCGCGACCTGCCGCTCGCGCGCGAGCAGGCGCCGGTACTCGGCACCGAACAGCCAGGACAGTGGCGGGCGATGCGTCTCGCGGTACTGGCGCCACTTGTAGGAATCCATGTCGACGAAGTCCATGTAGCGGCGCAGCCGTGGGTAGCGGTCCACGTACTGGGCGGTCGGCGAGCTGAAGCAGAAGACATCGCCGATCGCGTGCTGCTGCAGCAACTCATCGACCCGCCTCTGCACCGCCCGGTAGCGATAGAAGGAATCGCTGAACGATCCGCCGGCGAGCAGCCCGGCCAGTGCCTGGCCGCGTGCACGCCATGGCCTGATCGGATGGATGTAGACGCTCGCGCAGCACTCGTCGAGCGCGTGGCGATGCACCGCGTCGGCGGTGTCGTCCATGAACGTGACGAGGTGCACGCGCCAGCGGCGGCACAGGTGCCGCAGGACGTGATACGAGCGGATCTTGTCGCCCTTCTGCGGTGGGTAGGGCAGGCGGTGGCAGAGGAACAGCAGGTCCTTCATCGCCGGCCATCGTACCAGCGGGCCATGGTGGCGCCGCCACGACGCCCGGCACGGATCACGACACCTGGCCGGCGAACCGCATGACGAGGAATACCCCCAGCATCGCGAAGGCGAGTGCCATCTTGACGGCCGCGCCGATCACCAGCCCCAGCGTCGCGCCGAAGCCGGCGCGGCCTGCCGCGCCGAGCGTCCGCCGGCCGAGGACCTCGCCGATCACAGCGCCGAGAAACGGCCCGAGCAGGATCCCGGGCAGGCCGAAGAACAGCCCGACCAGCGTGCCGAGCGCGGCGCCGGCGGCAGCACGCGGTGTCGCGCCGAAGCGGCGCGCCCCGAAGGCCGCCGCCGCGAAGTCCACACCCCAGGCGAGCAGCGTCATCAGCGCCAGCACCGCCAGCGTACCGAAGCCGACATGGACGAAGTCTTCGGCCCAGGCCGCCACGACCAGGCCGAGGAACAGCAGCGGAGCGCCCGGGATCGCCGGCAGCAGCAGCCCCGCGATGCCGAGGGTCACCAGGGCCGCAGCCACCAGCCAGATCAGGATTGCCTCACCCATTGCACGCTCCGGCTGCCGGACGCAGGACGCTGCGCTGGCAGCCAGGCCGCCTTGCCGATGCGTCGGTCGTTACGGTTTCTTGGATGTCGCCAGATCGTAGGTCGGCCCGCCCGGGCCGGATGCCTGGCCGGACTTCTGCGTGGCAGCCTCGGGCTGCTCACCTTTGTGCATCACGGCCCCGGGCTTCTCGCCCTTGTGCATCGCAGCCGGAGGCAACTCGACCTTCTCGTGCTTGAAATTTCCGGCACCGGGCGCGCTCGCCTTGGCTGCTGCGTCCTTGTCGTCAATATTGAATTCAACAGGGTCAAGCTTGACCTTTCTGCTGGACGGCTTCTCTGCTCCTGCGCTGTCCTGCACCTGCGGGGAAGCCTTGCTGGCCGATTGCGCCTCCTCCGCGCCGAGCACGCTCGCCGGCACGATGCCCATGGTCATGCCGAGCGTGGTCGCCGCAACCGCGAGGCGCACCGCCTGGTCGCGCTTCTCCGGTTTCGCCTCACCACCCGAACGCTTGCGTCTGCTCATGTCGCCTGTCCTCCCGTTTTTTTCAGCCATGCATCGATGGCCTCGATGTAGGTATCGTGTACCGCGTCGATCGTTTCCGGGACCGGCCGTCCCTGTGCGTGACAATAGCGCGCCGCAATGCCGTCTGCATCCAGCCATTCCACGAATGCCGGATCTCCGTCGACCGCCCGGGTCCGCCATGCCTCCGGAACCGCGACCGGGAGATCCGGCCGCTGCGGCAGAACCCCCTGCACGGCGTCGAACAACCGGTAGAAGAGTGCCTGCAGCCGGTCGGCAGCGGCAAGGTAAGGCGCCGCACCCTGGCGCTCGAGGAATCCGGCGACGGTACCCTCCTGCCCGTAGCGGCCTTCGCTCTGCGGGTGTGGACGCAGTTCACGGAAGGTCTCCTCGCCACGGGCACTGACCCAGCGGCCGAGGGGATAGACCCGGCAGGCGAACGGCCGGTCGGTATGCACGGTACAACACCCGCCGACGAGGAACACACAGCTGCCATCCGGACGGGACGCGAGCCAGGGACCCTCGTGGTCGACGTAGCGGCGCAGGAACTCGCCGGTCGCCAGGCTGGCGTGGCGTGCCAGGCGCAGTACCTCGTACGGCCCGAGCGGGATGCGTTTGTTGAAGCAGCAGCGGCCGCAGCCACGGCATTCGTAGCTGAAGGGACTGGTACCCGTGCGGACCGTCGTTTCGTTGCCTGCTGGCTGCGCCCCTGGCGTGGCTGTTTCCGCGCTGTCCCGCATGCCCCGCTGCTCTTCCCGGCCCCGTGCCGCCGACGGCCGGACGATAGCAGATTGCCGGCGGCACCGGCCGCCCCGTATGCTGCCGCCGGCAGGGGAAAGGGGGACAGACCGCCACGGCGGTCTGCCGACATGCAGAACGACGACGCGCTGATCGCCCGCATCCACGGTCGCGACTGGTGCCCGGTGGCGCTGCCGTGGTTCGGCTTCGCGCGCCGTCGCGATGCGCTGTCGGCGTTGCGCCGCGAAGCCTACGCCTCGGCCGCACGACGCCATCGCGTGCCGCGGGCGCTGCGCGTGGCACGCTACGCGCTCACCTGGCCGCTGCTCGCGGCGCGCAACACACACCATGCGGTCGCCGCCTGGGGTGGTGCCGTGCAGGCGCTCGACGGGCTGTCGCGCAGCCGGCAGTTCCGCGATCTGTTCTGGCTCGCACTCACCGAGAAC
>CAUJIY010000154.1 GCA_963205295.1 Pseudomonadota bacterium | reverse complement strand
ACGGATAGTAAATTCAACGCGAGGAAGCGCCGACCGGAGCGGCGCAGCACGTCTTGGCGTGGCGGAAGCGAATGGGATTGGGGTGGATCAGGCATTGCCGCGGGGCCAGGTGGGCCGGGGTGCGGGAGCGTCACCGGTGGCGCATCGCGCGCCTCGCGGCCGCAGGTACGAGCTGGCCCGGCCCGGCGTCGCGCCCGCGGCGGTGGTTCTGGCTACCAGCTGAGGCGCTGGTCGAACTCGTACTCCGGTGCCGGCTGGGTCTGGGGATCGAGGCCACCGGCCCGGGCATCGGGCAGGTCCCACCGCGGCGGGCCGCGTGCGGGCGCGATGCGGGGGGGTGCGGTCGGTTCGCCGAGGTGGACGAGGATGTGGTGAATGGTGGGCGCGTCGGTGACGAAGGCGATGATGCGCATCTCGGCGCCGCACCGCGGACACACGAGCGGGAAAATCTCGTAGATGCGGGCGAGCAGCGCCGCCCAGGCGTAGCGGGCGGCGCGGCGGTGGACGGGTTCATCGGCGGTTGGGGCCGGGTGGCCGGGTGGCGCGGCCGCAGCGGGCAGCGCCGCCGGCACGGCCAGGGCGGTGACCGCAGCGCGCAACGGTGCGTTGGGCGCCAGCACGCCGAAGTAACGGTGGCGGTGGACGCGCGGCGGCGGCACCAGGGCGGCGAGGCGGTCGAGCAACTGCAGCGGCGTCAGGAGCAGCGGGCCGTTGCCGCCCGGACCGGGCTTGGTGCCCTCATAGAGCAAGCGTTCAGGATCGAGTTCGCGCAGCCGGTCAAGGGCGAACGGTGGCCGGGCGCAGTAACGCAACAGCCGCTCACGGCCGGCGCGGTCATCAGCCTCGATGCGCACCGAGCCGTCCACGGAGAAGCCACCGCCGTGTTCCCATTGCACCATCGCCAGCGCGTCATCGCTGGGCAGCAGGCCACGGCGCACGAACACGCGCAACAACCGCTGGCGTACCAACGCCTGCACCTGCGCGATGGCATTGGCATCGAGGCCGGTGGCGGCATGGAAGACCACGGCGTCCGCCGGCGCGGACTCGAACACGCCGTCGATGACCACGCAGTGGAAGTGCAGGTGGGCATTGAGCGCCGAGCCAAAGCGGTGGATGAAGGCGACCGCACCGAGACGGGCGGCGGGGCCCGCGCCGGGGCAGTGGGTGCGCAGGCAGGACTCCACGGTACGCAGGAACAGCCGCAAGGCGGCGCCTTGGAGGTCGGCATCGCGTTGCAGGAAGTAGCGCAGCCGCTTGGGCACCGCGAGGACCCATTGGCGCAGCGCTAACTGCGGCAAGACGTGATCGGTGAGATGCGCCGCCGTCGCGACCATGCGCCGGGCGGTGCACGATGGGCACACGCCGCGCCCCTTGCAGGAGAAGGCGATCAGGAAATCGTGGCCGCACTGCCCGCAGCGGGCGCGGGCAAAGCCATGGGCGAGGATGCCGCACTCCAGGTAGCGGCGGAACTCCCGCTCCACATAATCCGGCACCGGCCCGGCGTCGTCGTGCCCGTCGCGGCATTGGATGAGCCAGGTCTCGAGGTGCTCCTGGATGCAGCGATAGAGCACACTCTGGCTCGGGCGGCGCGGCTGGAAGCGCCCCGGTGCGCGCGCCCTGGCCCGGCACGCGCCGTCCATGGCTCCCCCTGGTCGAGCTTGGAGGCTCAAGCGTGGGTGGCCTGCGGCGCCGGCGGCCATTGGCCGCTGGGATTAGGTCGTGCGGCTTAATAAGGTGCCCTGGCTGCGTAACCGGCAGCGGCTCCGGATCCCCAGGCGCCGGCCGCCGCCTCAATGGCAGCTTCCCGGCAAATTGAGATCAGAGGGCGACCGTCCGGACTCGTTGCGGTCGTTCACCTCACGGGCAAGCGGCCCTTCGAAATTTGACTTCCGTTGTCGCGGCGGAGCCGAAACACCGGGCGTCGAGCGATCTGTATGGCCGACGTGGACAATCCGCGCTCCCCGTGGCGAAGCCCCATGGACGGACCGAGCACGTGCCGTGCGCCGACCTCTTGGCGCCACAGGGCCACTGGCCGGCATTCTTGGCGTTCACGGCGTCCGACGTGCGTCATTGCCCGGCTGGCTGGGTTGGGATCTCGGGGCCGATTGCCCAGCGACGTCTCGCGGCTTGGCGTGCGGTGCGCGGCTTCGGCGAGGCGCTCGGCAACCCGCTACGGTTGCGCCGGCCGCTCGACGCCGGCGTGCGCGTGCTCGTGGCGCATTGCGCATCGCTCGGCCACGGCGTGGACGACGACGGCAGCGCGCGCCCCAACTTCGAGCTCTTCGCGCGCCTGATGGACGACCCGCGCTACCGGCGCAACCTCGCGGGCGACCTCTCTGCGGTGCTGCAGGGCAACCGAGTGGACGCCGCCGCCGCCCTGCTCGCGCGCGGCGACTGGCATGCGCGGCTCGTGAACGGCTCCGATTACCCGTTGCCCGGCGTGCTGCCGATCGTTTCGCTGCCGCTGCTGGCCGAGCGCGGGCTGCTCGACCCCGCCGCGGTCGCGCCGCTTCGGGAGCTGCGCGACCACAACGTCCTGCTGTTCGATTTCGTGCTCAAGCGCTCGCTCGTCAATAATGGCGCCAGGTTCGCGCCCGGCGTGTTCCAGACGCGGCCGTATTTCGAGATGCCCGGATGACATGAAGCCGGCGACGACCCGCCCCATGACCACCCACAACCAGTTCGAGCTGCTGCGCGAGCGCCGCTTCAGCCCGTTCTTCTGGACGCAGTTCGCGGGCGCCGCCAACGACAACGTCTACAAGAACGCGCTGGTCATCTTCGTCGCGTACCACGCGGCGGCGCGCGCGGCGCTGGACGCCAACACCCTGGTCAACCTGGCCGCGGGCCTGTTCATCCTGCCGTTCGTCGTGCTGTCGGCGTCCGCCGGGCAGCTCGCCGACAAGTACGAAAAGTCGCGGCTCATCCGGCTCATCAAGCTGTTCGAGATCGGCATCATGGTGGTCGGCGCGCTGGGCTT
>CAUJIY010000153.1 GCA_963205295.1 Pseudomonadota bacterium | reverse complement strand
TGCAGGACCGGATGTGCTGTCCGGTATTGTGGGAGCGGCGCCAGCCGCGACTCTGCCCCCGGTAGTTGCACGGGAAAAAGGCTGGAACCTCGCGGTTCCAGCCTCCGGTCACCGGACCCGTCAGGGGTCCGTGACGCTCAGTCCTCGATCTCGACTTCTTCGGCGACGAACGAGTTGCCGTTGAAGGCACCTGGCACGTCCGTCTCGGCCTTGACCACGTCGCCGACACCGACCGCGGCGAAGAACGCCGCTTCGCTCATCGGGTTGTCGTCCTCGTCGCGAAACACCGCGCCGGTGGTGTCGATCGTGATGCCGAGCACGGTCAGGTCAGGCTCGTTCTCGGCCTGGACCGGACCACGCAGGATCGACTCGTCGTCATCGTCGTCGCGCTCGACCCGCGTGGCGATGACGTCGTTGGCCGCCGCTGACCCGTCCTCGGCACCGCGGATCTCGACGTAGTCGCCCAGGCGCAGATCGGCGAGCGAGAACGTCGGCAGCGCAGCGTTGCTGTCGTCCTTCCAGAGGGTGGTCGGCGTGACCTTCACCTGCACGCCCTGGATGGCAAACCCCCCGGCCTGCAGCGCGGTCACCGCACCGGCGATCTCCACGTCGGCATCGTCCGGCTGCACCCGGATCTCGACCTCATCGGCGACCAGCACGCCGGCCGCATTGAACTCGCCCTCGACCTCGACTTTCAGGTCCAGGGCGAGATCGGCAGCCGTGCCGCCCTCGAACTCCGTACCGGCGTTGGTGGTGACGCGCACACCGGCGACATCGAAGTCGGCCGGCGAGACGAAGCGCGTGATGTAGCCCTCGACCTCGCTCTCGTCGCCAGCGTCGCCGCTGATGTCGTCCTCACGCTCGACCTTGTCCGCCACCAGCACCCCGCCGGCGAAGTCGCCCTCGACCTCGACGAAATCGCCGTTGCCGAGGGTGTCGCTGCCGAAGTCCTCGAGCACCGCACCGGCGTAGTTCACCACCAGGCTGCCGAGCAGGAACGTCTTCGCCACGGGGTCCAGCCCGCTCACCACGCCCTTGACCTCGAAATCGTCGCCGGCGTCGTGCTGCTCCACGCGCGTGGCGCGGATCGCGCCCGCAGCGTCGCGGTAGCCGCTCACCTCGACCTCGTCGCCGACCGCGAGACCGGCGAAGCCGCCGACGATGCTGTCGTCGAAGACCGTGTCGGGGCTGGTCAGCACCACCTGGCCGAGCACCACGAAGCTCGCCGCGGCCGCGTCGATGCTGGCGATGGGACCTTCGACCTCGTTGTCGAAGTCGATCGACTCCGCCCTGCCGCCCGCGCCGTTCGCATCGAGCGTGCCGCGCACGGTCACGACCTGGCCAAGGCGCAGGTCCGCTTCCGTGCCGGGACCATCGTCGACGGAGATCCCGGCGCCGCTGGTGCGCCACTCCACACCGTTGACGAAGATGCTGCCGAAGCCGGTGATGGTGCCCGAGGAGATGCCGAGCCGGTCGATACCGGCCGTCGACCCACCACCGCCACCACCACCGCAGGCGACCACGCCGCAGGCGATCGCCGCCATCACCAGAGCCCTTGCGCTGCCGCTATTCATTGCCCGACTCCTTGTCCGGATCACCCTTGATCATGAATACCCCCACCCCGAGCCGGACCATCCGCCGCCCTTCCGGTGCGGCATCGCTCCGGCGGTGGCGCGTCAGCCACGCGTCCACGCGCTCGAGGAACTGCTGGCCTTCCTGCTCGAGGAAGGCCCGGAAATCGGCAACCGCCGCCGCATCGACACTGCTGTCGGTCGCGCGCCCGAGGAAACGGCTCGGCTCGCCGCTGCTGTTGCCGGCGGCGAGGTTGTGGTTGATGTTGACGCCGAGATCCGCGAAGACACTGCCGGCGTTGAGGAACCACTGCGGATCAAGCGGCATCGGCTGGTAGAAACGCCGCACTGCGCGCAGCGTCCCGGCAGGCTGCTCGACCACCGCGCCGACGCGGCGCAGTTCCTTGAGCATGGCGCTCGCCGGCACGTCGGGGGCATAGCGGCGTGCGAGCGCCTCGAAGCTCGCCTCGCTGCCTTCGGCCGCAAGCTCGCGCGGCTGGCCATCGGCGGCGAGGAACTCCGCATCCTGATGCCAGCCCGAGAGCAGGCGCGTCGCATCCGTGGTCTGGTTCGGCAGCGCCGGACTCGCCTCCTCCAGCCCGGCGCGGATCCGGCCCACGTCGCGCCGGCCGATGCCGGTGAGGATCGCCACGCGCGAGATATTCGTCGGCCGGCCACGCAGCCCGTATTCGCGGCTGGCGACCTCGACGAACACGGTGCGCGACAGCTCGGCGAACTCGCGCCAGGTCAGGCCGCAGCGGAGCAGCAGGCTTGCCAGCGGCCGCAGCAGGGTACGGGCACCCTGGATGACGGCTTGTTGGTCTGGAAATGCCATATTTGGGACTTTATATCACAAATACGGCATTGTCAATAAAGAGGGGTATCGCGGCTGGCGCCGCTCTCACAGGCTCCAGTTGCCGTTTCCGGTGCCTGTGGGAAGCGGCGCCAGCCGCGACGGATCACTAGGGGAGCAAGCGGCGCGAACCCCGACAGGTCGCTGTGGGAGCCAGCCGCGACGGGACATCCCGCCTCAGCCAGCGAGATCGATGAGTTCGACAGCAGCCGGATCGATCGGCTCGCGCAGGAAAGTGGCTCCGACGCGCGCGAAGCGCCCGACATCGTCCGTCGCCAGCAGGCGCAGCGTCC
>CAUJIY010000152.1 GCA_963205295.1 Pseudomonadota bacterium | reverse complement strand
TGGTGGACCCCGGCCTGCTGTTCGCGGCGCGGAAGCTGACGTAGCGCTGTCGGGCGGCGCTGGCCTCAGTGCAGGCGCTTCTCCAGCGCGCGGATGCGCGGTGGCGGCTCCATGTCGAGATGCCGGCGCAGGGCCGTGCAGCAGCACTCGTACTGCTGGCGCGCCTCGACGAGGCGCCCGGCGCTCGCCAGCTCGCCGATCAGCAGTTCGTACAGGTCGAGCGCCACAGGCTCGAAGTCGAGGGCGGCGCGCAGTGTCCAGACTGCCTCGTCGACATGTCCCCAGCGGATGCGGATGCCGGCAAGCGTGCGCGCCGCGTCGAGAAACAGGTGGCGCAGCCGCACGCGGTGCATCTCCAGCGACTCGTCTTCGATGTCGTCGGCGAAGAGATCGCCGCGGTACAGCCGCACCGCATCTTCCAGCAGGCCGAGCGCCCGCTCCGTCGCGCCTTCCCGCTGCGCCGTGCGTGCGCCGGCGATGAAGTCGAGGAAGTCGAACAGGTCCACCGACTGCGGCGCATCGATGTTGAAGAAGTAGTGGTCATCGCGGCAGATGACGTACCCGGAGCTGCGCGGATCCCGGGTGGTTTCCAGTGCCGAGCGCAGGGCGTTGACGACGCCGTGCAGGCGGTTGGCGCCGGCGCCTGCCGGGGCATCGGGCCACAGCAGCTCCACCAGCCGGTCGCGATGCACCGGGACTCCGCGCCGCAGGACCAGCTGGCGGAGCAGCTGCAGGGCCTTGCGCCGGGGGAAGGCCGCAGGCGGCAGGCGCCGGCCCTCGTGGAAGACCTCGAACGTGCCGAAGCAGCGGATCGCCAGCTGCACCGAGGGAATGTCGGCGTTGCGCACGGGCAGAAACCGGCGCGGCACCGCGAGCGGCAGGAGCGGCCGGACCTCCTCGAGGACGCGCAGGCCCCACTGGATCGGCACCGAGCCGTCGCGCCAGCCGACGCCGACGTAGCCGAGCGGACGGCCGCCGTCCATCAGCGGCATGCCGATGAACGAGCGGATGCCGCGCCGCTTGACTGCCCCGCGCACGAATACGCGGTCCTTCTGGAAGCGGTTCGTGTACAGCGGCTTCTGCAGCAGCGTCACGGTGCCGGGATAGCCGGTGCCGAGCGGCATGTGCGTGAGTTCGAGGAAGGCGTCGCGGTCACGTCCCTCGCAGTCGACCAGGAACACTTCCTTGCCGAACGAGTCGAGCAGGAACAGTTCGCAGTCGTCGGCGGCGCAGATCTGCCGCAGGCCCTCGAGCGCGCTCTCGACGGAACCGAGCCGCTCGGCGAGCGCGCCGCGGATCACCAGTCCTTCCAGACGCGCGCTGCCGAAACCGCCGGCCGTCACGTAAGCGAGCGGAAACCAGACCAGGGCACCGCGCACCGGTCCGGCGAGCGGCAGCACCGCGCAGCAGCGCGCCGCATCGACGTCGGCCGGCGCAGCGCCCGTGACGGCAGCGCCGGCTGCCGGGCAGTGTGCGCAGCGCGGCGAGCGTTGCCCGCCGCGGCGCCCGGCGACGAGCTCCCAGCAATGGCGCCCGAGCGCCCGCTCGGCCGGTACGCCGAGGGCGCGGGCCGTGGCCTCGGGCCAGTCGCGCACGCGATGCTCTTCGTCGACCCAGAAGAACGGCCGGAAGAGTTCGTGGCTGCCGTGTTCACCCGGTGTCGGCACGTTCGCTCCGGTTGCCGGTACAGGTTCCTGCCATTCTATGCCGATCGGGACCCTTTCAGATGCCGGTCCCCATGCCCATGTGATAATCGATCCCTATGCGGCTTCGCCTGCCGGACGATCCGGTGACCGTCACGCCCGCCCCGGCAGGGCACGCGCGGGCGCGGGTGCTCGGCGCGGCGGTGCTGTTTTCCACCGGTGGCCTGGCGATCAAGCTCTGCACGCTCACGGCCTGGCAGATCGCCTGCGCGCGTTCGGCGGTGGCGGCCGCGGCGCTCGCGCTCTGCGTGCCGGCGGTGCGGCGGGCGTGGTCGTCACGCACGCTGCTGGTGGCGCTGCCTTATGCCCTGACCGTGGTGCTGTTCACGCTCGCCAACCGCAGCACGACCGCGGCCAACTCGATCTTCCTGCAGGACACGGCGCCGCTGTACGTGCTGCTGCTCGGGCCGTGGCTCCTCGGCGAACGTCTGCAGCGACACGATGCCGGCTTCATCACGCTCATGCTCGCGGGCTTGCTGCTGCTCTACCTGGGCACGCGTTCACCCCTGGCGACGGCGCCGGCACCGGCGCTCGGCAACCTGCTCGCCACCGTGGCCGGTGCGAGCTGGGCGCTGACGCTGGTGGGACTGCGCTGGCTTGCCGCCGGGCCACGGGGCAGCGCTGCCGTGTCGCTGGCCGGGGCGCTCGCCGGCAACCTGCTTGCGGCGCTCGTCACGCTGCCGCTGGCGTGGCCGGTCGAGACGTTTGCCGCCGCCGACGTGCTGCTCGTCGCCTGGCTCGGCCTGTTCCAGGTCGCACTGGCCTACGTGCTGATCACCGGGGCGATGCCGCGGCTGCCGGCCCTCGAATCCGCGCTGTTGCTGCTCGCCGAGCCGGTGCTGGTGCCGGTGTGGGCCTGGCTGGTGCTCGGCGAGCCCACCGCACCGCTGGCGCTGGCCGGCGGCGCACTGGTACTTGCCGGTACGGCGCTGCATGCCTGGCAGCGGCGGGCGCAATCGGGCTCGTGAGCGACCCCGGCTGGCGCTGCCCGCCGCCGGCGCTCGCGTGACGCTGGTCGCGCCGCGAGTGAGAAGCGGTTATCGGACAGTCGCGCATGCGCGGCGCAGAATCGTCCCGGGTTGCGGGCAGGGACAGGCGCATGGACACGAACGTCAGCCGGGCATTCAATTTCATCCGCGAGCTGGTGGCGAACCTGCCCGGCAAGGACGTGGACCTGCCGGCGTTCCCGGACGTGGTGCGCCGCCTGCAGGTGGCGCTCGCCGACCCGAACACCAGCGCGCGCGATCTGGTGGCCATCATCGAGTCGGAGCCGGTGCTGAGTGCGCGGCTGCTGCAGCTCGCGAACTCGGCGGCGATGAATGCCGCCGGCAACAGCACGACCAGCATCAAGTCGGCCGTCAGCCGCCTCGGCTTCAATCTGGTGCGGCTCACCGCGATGACGCACGCCATGCGGCAGATGGAGCGCATCGAATCGCTCGCCCCCATCCGCAACGACCTCGGCGCGATCTGGCGCGCCAGCAACGAGGTTGCCGCGATCTGCTACGTGGTGGCACGGCGCGCTTTCGGGCGCCAGCCCGACGAGGCCATGCTCGCCGGCCTCCTGCACAGCATCGGCGGGCTCTACATCCTGACCCACACGCAGAAGATCGAGCCAGCGCTGCGCCAGGATCCCGACTTCCAGGCGATCGTGCACGACTGGCAGCCGCGGCTCGGCAAGGCAATCCTCGATGCCTGGGGCCTGCCCGAGCGCATCGGCCAGGCCGTGGCCGAGCAGGACGAGATCCTCAGTGCCGGCGCCGACAACCTGCAGCCGCTGGCGCGGCTGGTGTCGGCCGCGAAGCTGCGCCACCGGCTCGCCTCCGAGCCCGAGCTGCGCCGTCAGGTCCCGCAGGCCGACGAGATCATGCGCAGTGTGACGCTCGGGCCTGGCTCGTTCCTCGACCTCGTCGCCTCCTGTCACCAGGACATCGAGGACATGCGCCACCTGCTCGCTGCCTGAGGCGGGCTCGCAGCGTTTCTCAGCCTGCGAGTGCCACAACCAGACAGTCGACGTCG
>CAUJIY010000151.1 GCA_963205295.1 Pseudomonadota bacterium | reverse complement strand
GTTGACGGAAACCGGCACCAGCGGCAGCGCGGCGCGCTCCCAGTCGCGCAGGGTCTCGCAGACGCGGTTCAGCACCCAGTAGCCGAGCGGCACGATGTGCCCGCTCGCCTCGGCGACCGGGATGAAGCGCGCGGGGCTGACGGCGCCGCGCTTCGGGCAGTCCCAGCGCAGCAGCGCCTCGAGGCCCTCGAGGCGGCGGCTGCGCAGGTTGACCTTGGGCTGGAACACGAGGCGAAAGCCCCGCTTGCGCAGCGCCTCGGCGATGTCGCGCTCGAGGTCGTGGTACTCGAGCAGCTCCGTGTGCATGCGTTCGGTGAAGAACTTGAAGTTGTTGCGCCCCGAGTCCTTCGCCTGGTACATGGCGATGTCGGCGTTCTTGAGCAGCCGCATCGTGTCGTTGTTGTCGGCCGGGTAGAAGGTGATGCCAATGCTGGTGGTCACCTTGACCTGGTGGCCGTCGATCGCGAATGGAGCCTCGATCACGTCGAGGATCTTCTGCGCGATGGTGCCGGCCTCGACCGCGTTCGCCACGCCCTCCATCAGGATCGCGAACTCGTCGCCGCCGAGCCGCGCCATGATGTCGCCGGTGCGCACCTGGCTGCTGAGGCGCTGCGCCACCTGCTGCAGCAGCTGGTCGCCGGCGTCGTGACCGAGCGTGTCATTGACCATCTTGAACTGGTCGATGTCGAGGAAGAACAGCGCCACGCGGCTGCCGTCGCGCCGGGCGCGTGCGGTGGCGCGCTGCAGCTGGTCCTGGAAGTACTGGCGGTTGCCGATCTCGGTCAGCGGGTCGAACTGGGCGAGGTGGTTCAGGCGCAGCTCGGCGCGCTTGCGCTCGATGGCGTAGCGGATGGAGCGCATGATCGTGCGGCCCTGGCCCTCCCACTTGACCAGGTAATCCTGCACCCCCTTGTTGAGGATGCTGACCGCGAAATCCTCGTCGTCCTGCCCGGAGAGCACGACGATCGCCACGCGCTCGCCGACGCTCTGGATGGCATCGACGCACTCCAGGCCCGCACCGTCGGGCAGGTGCAGGTCGAGCAGCACGACGTCGAAGGCCTCGCCGCCAAGGCGCGCACGCGCCTCGCGCAGCGAGCGCACGTGCACCACCTCGACGTCACTGGCCTGCTGACGTCGCAGCGACGCGCCGAGGAAGGCGGCGTCGTCGAGGTTGTCTTCCACCAGCAATAGCTTCATCAGATCCACGGGGCGGGGCTGCAGCCGCAGCCGGACCCCTTCCGCGCCAACGAAACAGGGTGATGCGTCGCGCAGCGTACCGGTCCGGGGGCGCAGGCCGACAGGACCCTTTTCACAATATCTGCTAGAGCGGCAGGAACTTGCCGGCCGGAAAACTGTGAGAAAACGCGGGTTTCGACGCTGGCGGCAAGCCGCTGCCGGCGGCTGAATAGGCGCATGCGCGTCCCGGATTCCCCGCGTCGCTGGCTGGCCGGCTGGGCCGATCTCGCCCGGCACGGCGAGGTCGCCGGCTACCGCGATCGCCCGCCAATTGCCCGTCTGGGTCTCGATCTGCGAGTCATCGCCGCGGCTGCCGGCCGGCCCGGCACCTGGCGGGTTTTCCTGTGGATGCTGGCGATCGCGCTCGCCGCGCAGATCCTCGCCTGGCGCTTCGACCTCGCCGGCTGGCAACGCGACCTGCTGCAGTGCCTGCCGGTGCTGTATGCGGCGCCGCTTGCCGCGGCTGGCCGGCGCCGCTGGCTCGAAGCGCGGGCTGCCGTCGCGCCTGCGACCAGCGTCACGGATCGCGCTGCCGATCGGCGCCACAGTGCCGGCTCGGGATGGTGGCGGGGCACAGCATGGCAGATCGGGCGGACAAGGCGCTGGCGACGCACCGGCCGGGCTTCGGCCGCGTCGATCTCGTCGTCGCCATCGCCTGTCTCGGCGCGCTGGCGGCCATGGCGATCCCGCGCCAGCAGGAGCTGAGCCGCGAGGCGCGCCGCGCCGAGGTCGAGGCGCTGGCGCAGGGCCTGCGCAGCGCCGCCCGGTTCGGCCACGCGCTCTGGCTCTCGCAGGGCGGGCCGGCGGCGCTGGCCCTGCCGCGCGGGCGCGTCGCGATCATCCACGGCTACCCGGCGCCTGGCGACCTCGCGCTGCTGCTCGAGGTGCCCGAGACCATGGGCTTCGTGCAGGCGGGCGGCCACTGGCAGCACGACGGCGTCGACGGCACGCGCCGCTGCGGCGTCGATTACGTGCCACCCGTGGCCGCCGGCGCCGCACCGGTGGTCGCGACGCGGTTCGACGGCTGCTGAACGCAGCCGCGGCTTGGCCGCGCGCGGGCGTGGTGCTGTAATAGCCGCGTGAAACTCCTCGGCAGGATCCTCCTCGGCGCCGTCGCGCTGATCTTCGTGCTCGCCATCGCGCTCGCCGTGGCGGTGAGTGTGCTGGTTGACCCGGAGAAGTACCGGCCGCTGCTCGAGCGCAGCGTCGCGCAGGCCACCGGCCGGCAGCTCGCGCTCGAGGGCGAACTCGGCCTCGATCTCTTTCCCTGCTGCAGCGTCACGCTCGGGCGCGCCACGCTCGGCAACCCGCCCGGCTTTCCCGAGGGTGCATTCGCCTCCGTCGAGGGCGCTGCGCTCAGCGTGAAGATCTGGCCGCTGCTCACGCGGCGCGAGGTGGAGATCGGCACCGTGCGCCTCGATGGGCTCGACGCGCGGCTGCACGTGCGTGCCGACGGCGCCGCGAACTGGGAGTTCGACACGCCAGCCGACGCGGCTGCGCCCGCCGGTACGGCGCCGGGCACCGGCGATACGGAGCTGCACATCGAGCGCATCGAGCTGCGCCACGCGCGCCTCGCCTATCGCGACGAAACCGACGGCTCGGACTACCTCGCCGAGGACCTCGAGCTCGACACCGGGCGCATCAGGCTGGGCGAGCCATTCGACCTCACGCTCGACACCCGGCTCACCGACCAGGCCGACGGCACCACCGGCACGCTCGCGCTGCGCGCCAAAGCGACGCTCGACCCCTCGCTCGAGCGTCTCGAGCTCTCGGCGCCGAATTTCGACATCCAGGCAAGCGGCGGCGCCGTCCCGGCGCGCGAGCTCGGGCTGAACCTCACGGCGGCCACGCTCGGCATCGAGTTCGCCGATGACACGCGCTTTCGCTTCGGTGGCCTCGAGGGGAAATTTACGCTGCAGGAGATGACGGACGTCGCCGGCGACGCCAGCGGCACCTTCAGCGCCGCCGAGGCGCGGCTTGTCTCCGGAGCGAGCACCGAGCTCGCGCTGCCCGCGCTCGAGGCCGGGATCACCATCACCGGCAAGGACATTCCCGGCGGCAAGATCACCACCGCGCTGAAGCTGAAGGGCTTGGCCCTCGACGTCGACAAGGTCCGGGGCAGCATCGAGGGCATGCAAGCCGACGTCGCCGGCCTCGGTGCGCGCCTCGCGCTCACCGGCGGCGGCCGCCTCGCCGAAACCGGCGCCAGCCTCGCCGGCACGCTCGAGCTCGAGCCCGTCTCGCCGCGCGCGCTGCTCGGCGTGCTGCGCGAACCGGAGCCGCGCACCGCCGATCCGAAGGTGCTCACGCGCCTTGCCGGCAGCGCGCGCTGGGCGCTCGGCGACGATACGCTGCAGTTGAGCGAAATCGCCGCGCAGCTCGACGACACGAAGCTCACCGGTACGCTCGGCATCGCGGATTTCGACAAGCCCGCCACGCGCTTGGACCTGAAGCTCGACGCCATCGACCTCGACCGCTACCTCGAGCCGGAGACGGACCAGGCAGCGGGAGGCGGGAAGGGCGCCGGCAAGGATGCGGCAGCCAGCGCCGAGGATATCCCCGTCGAAACGCTGCGCGACCTGCGCCTCGCCGGCCGCCTGCGCGCCGGGCAGCTGCGCTACGCCGGCGTCGATCTCGCCGACGTCGATGCGCAGCTCGTCGCCGCCGATGGCCGCGTGCGACTCGACCCGCTCGCCGCGCGCGTCTACGGCGGCCAGTACCGCGGCACCATCGCCATCGATGCCACCGCCGCACAGGCGCGGCTCACCCTCGACCAGCAGCTCACCGCCCTGCAGGTGGGCCAGGCCCTGCAGGCGCTGTTCCAGAACGACCGCCTGAGCGGCGCTCTTACCGGGCGCATCACCGCCAGCGGCACCGGCAACACCAGCGACGCGCTGCTGCGCACGCTCGCCGGCAACGTCGCCGTGAGCCTCGCCGACGGCGTCTACCTCGGCACCGACCTGTGGCACGAGATCCGCAGTGCCCGCGCCCGTATCCGCGGCGATACCCCGCCCGCGGCTCCAGCGAGCCCGCGCACGCCGATCACCGCGCTCGAGCTCGGCGGCGCGATCCGCGACGGCGTACTCGTGAGCGAGCGCATGTTCGCCGACATCCCCTTCATCCGCGTGAGCGGCGCCGGGCGTCTCGATCTCGTCGGCAAGGCGATGGACTACCGGGTCCAGGCGAAGGTCGTCGAGAAACCGGTGTTCGAGGACGGCACCTCGCTCGGCGATCTCGCCGGCCTCACCATCCCCATCACGCTCACCGGTGCGCTCGACAAGCCGAAAGTCGGCGTCGACCTGAAAGGCCTCGCCGCCGGCGTCGCCACGCAGAAGCTGCGTGACCGGCTCCTGAAGAAACTCGGCGGCGACGAACCCGCACCGGTGCCCGGCGAAGCAGCGCCCGCCCCGGCGCCCGGCGAGGCCGCCCCCGGCACCGAACCCGCCGGCCCGCAACCCGCCCAGCCCGCGCCCGAGGAAAAGCCCCGCGACGCCCTCAAGCGCAGCCTGCGCGACCTCCTCAAACCCCGCTCCTGATGCCGCGCCACCCCCGCACCACGGTCGGCGCCTCCCCCCCTCCCCCTGTAGGAGGGGCGCAAGCCCCGACCAGCGAGCGTTCCCCTTCCCCTGTAGGAGCGACGCGAGTCGCGACCCGCAAGTCGGGGCTCGCGCCCCTCCCACAGAACGGGACGCCAGCCTCCATCGCGCCCGCGCTCCTCGCCTGGTGGGACCGCCACGGCCGCCGCGACCTGCCCTGGCAGCGCGAGCCCACGCCCTACCGCGTGTGGGTGTCGGAGATCATGCTGCAGCAGACCCAGGTCGTGACCGTCACGCGCTACTACGACCGCTTCCTCGCCGCCTTCCCCAGCCTGCGCACGCTCGCCGACGCCCCGCTCGACGCCGTGCTGCACGCATGGTCGGGTCTCGGCTACTACGGGCGCGCGCGCCACCTGCACCGCGCCGCGCAGCGCGTGCGCGACTCACACGGCGGCGAGCTGCCGCTCGACTTCGGCGAACTCGCCGCGCTACCCGGCATCGGCCGCTCCACCGCCGGCGCCATCCTCGCGCTCGCTGCCGGCCAGCGCCACGCCATCCTCGACGGCAACGTCAAGCGCGTGCTCGCGCGCGTGCACCGCATCGAGCGGCCCGTCACCGACACCGCCGTGCTGCGCGAACTCTGGTCGCTCGCCGAAGCGCACACGCCGGCGACGCGCGTCGCGCACTACACGCAGGCGATCATGGATCTCGGCGCCACGCTCTGCACGCGCCGGCGTCCGGCCTGCGAGCGCTGCCCGCTCGCCGCGCGTTGCGAAGCGCACGCCGCTGGTATCGCCGCGCAGCTGCCCGCCCGCAGCGCGAAACGCGCCCGTCCGCAGCGCGCCGCCACCGTGCTCCTCGTCCACGACGGCCGCGGCCGCGTGCTCCTCGAAAAGCGTGCCGAAGAGGGCCTCTGGGGCGGCCTCTGGGGCCTGCCCGAGATCGCGGTCACCGACGAAGCCGCCGCCTGGTGCACGCAGTTCATCGGCCAGCCCCCCGCGCGGCTCGCCCGCCGCCCCGTGCTGCGCCACGCCTTCACCCACTTCGACCTCGACATGACCCCCGTCGAGCTCGAGATCCCCGCGCCCGCGCCCCAGGCCCGCGACACCGACCGCTGGCTCTGGTACGACCTCCACGCCCCCGCGCGCATCGGCCTCGCCGCCCCCACCACCCGCCTCCTGCACTCGCTCCTGTAAACTGCCCCCGAACCACCACGATCCCTGGCACATCCCCTGTAGGAGCGACGCAAGTCGCGACCCGCCCCTGAAACCCAAACTTTGTAGGAGCGACGCCAGTCGCGACCCGCCATGCCCCGCACCGTCAACTGCGTCCTCCTGAAAACCCAGGCCGAAGGCCTCGACTACCAGACCTACCCCGGCCCGCTCGGCAAGCGCATCTTCGACAACGTCTCCAAGCAGGCCTGGCAGCAGTGGGTCGCCCACCAGACCATGCTCATCAACGAGTACCGCCTCACCCCCATCGAGCCCAAGGCCCGCCAGTTCCTCGAAGCCGAGATGGAAAAGTTCTTCTTCGGCGGCGGCTCCGACAAGCCCCCCGACTACAAAGCCACCTGACCCGGCTCTCGAGCTCTTCTGTGGGAGCGACGCCAGTCGCGACTCTGCCCGCTGTCGGGGCTTGCGCCCCTCCTACAGGGCCCGGCCGATCCATCTTCTGTAGGAGCGACGCCAGTCGCGACCTCCTATCCCCCGTCCCCTGCAGGAACGACGCCGCTCGCGACCTCCCCTGGTCGTGTCCCACCCCCGCCTGTCCTTGAGCCCCCCCATCCCCCCGGCATACAATTCGCCGCCCCCGGCGCGCCATCACCGCGCGCCCACCCGGATGGCCAGGTAGCTCAGTTGGTAGAGCAGCGGACTGAAAATCCGCGTGTCGTTGGTTCGATTCCGACCCTGGCCACCATTTCGATCCGGGCCTGTTGTATGAAGCTCACCAGCTGAGCTGGACCGGACCCCCGTTCACCCGGCTCACGGTGTCCAAGGGCTTTGCCGGCACCTGTCGTGCCGCCGGGCTGGATCCATCAATTATTTATCAATATGTGATGAATTGATAAAAAAGATGGGCTAGACTTCCATCTATCATATTGCCGGAAACTGATAGATCCGACCCGTGAAGCCCATCCCGCCAGCCCCTGGTCTCGACGACATGCTGCAACGAGGCCTGCACAAGCGCATGGCAGCGATCATCGGCGCGCGGCATCGCCTGGGCGTCGCCGGTGGCCGCTACCTGCATTGGGATCAGCTGAAGCACCGCGTCCCACCAGTCGGCTTCACCGTGGAGGAGTGGTGGCTTGGCATCAAGCTCTCCCGCTTCGCTTTGCTCCGCGACCTTCCGCTGACGGATGCAGAGGACAAGCCATTCCGCATCGCGACCGTGGATCAGGTGCTCCGGATGCTCCACCAGATCGACCAGCGTGCTGCCGGGCGTATCGCCTTTCCGGACGCCCTCACGAACCCCGAAACCCGGGACCGTTACATCGTCAGCTCCCTGATCGAGGAGGCCATCACATCGAGCCAGATGGAAGGTGCCTCGACGACCCGCAAGATTGCCGCCGACATGCTGCGGCAGGGGCGACCCCCGGCTGACACAAGCGAGCGGATGATCCTCAACAACTACGAGGCCATCCAGTTCGTCCGTTCGATCAAGGATCGGCCGCTCGCTCCGGACGACGTCCTCGAGTTGCACAGGATCACGACGACCGACACGCTCGACGATTCCGCCGCTGCGGGCCGGCTTCAGAAGCCGGAGGAAGAGCGGGTAGCCGTCATCGACCGCGGCACGCGCGAAGTGCTCTTCAATCCACCGCCAGCCGATCAATTGCCCGCACGACTGGCGAAGATGTGCCGCTTTGCCAATGGCGAGATCCCCGCCAGTCAGTTCGTGCACCCCGTCCTCCGGGCTGTCATGCTGCACTTCTGGCTGGCCTACGATCATCCCTTCGAGGACGGCAATGGCCGGACCGCCCGCGCTCTCTTCTACTGGGCAATGCTCCGCGCGGGTTACTGGCTGTTCGAGTACGTCTCGATCTCGTCGATCCTGAAGAAGGCTTTCGCCCAGTACGGCAGGTCTTACCTGTACTCCGAGTCGGACGAAAACGATGCCACCTACTTCCTGATTCACCAGCTCGAAGTCATGCTCCGGGCGATCGACAACCTGGACGAGTACCTGCAGCGCAAGATCGCCCAGATCCGCGCCGTAGAGGCCCGCCTGAAGAGCGTGGCCCGATTCAATCACCGCCAGCTTGCGCTATTGGGTCACGCCCTGCGGCACCCGGGAACCGAGTACACGATCAGGTCGCACCAGCGCAGCCACAACGTGGCCTACGCCACAGCCCGCTCGGACCTGCTTGCCCTGAGCAAGGCACGGCTGGTGATCGAACGCAGGATTGGCGCCAAGACGATGATATTCATTGCTCCGGATGACCTCGAGCAGCGTCTGGCTGCCCACGGCAATGACCGCACTCGTGGCCGGGCGCGTTCCTGACCAACAATGCCTTTCTCCAGCAATTACGTCGGGCCGCCCGCCCAACGGCAGGTGCCTCGCGCCGTCTCCTGTGCTGGGCGCGACCGCCATCGGCGGTCCTATCCGTTCGATATCCGACGCATCGAGCGAACCGGTCTCGTATTCCCCGACGGTCCCGGGTCTCCGGGATGACACCGAGGAGCCGGTCTCAACTGGTCCAGATGCGAAGTCGTTTAAGCCGGATGCGGGCCCTCGAGGCGGGATCGATACACCGTCGACAAGGTAACTTTCGCGCATGCACCTGCTCGACCACCACCTGATCTTCTCCCCCTCCGACCTCCTCCAGTTCCTCGACTCGCCGTTCGCGAGCTGGACGGAGCGGCGCCATCTGGCCGATCCGGCCGCGGTGACGCCGGATGCGCCGGATCCGCTGTCGCAGGTGTTGTCCCGGCGCGGCAGCGGGCACGAGCGGGCGTGGCTCGAGCGGCTGCGCGCTGCGGGGCGCAAGGTGCGCGAGATCGAGCAGGCGGAGGGGCCGGCGGCGACGCTCGCGGCGCTGCGCGCGGAGGTCGATGTCATCTACCAGGCGCCGCTCGCGGGGCGTGGCTTTGCGGGGTTCGCGGACTTCCTGTACCGCGAGGATGATGCGGCGGGTGGCTGGTCGGTGTGGGACACGAAGCTCGCGCGCGAGCCGAAGCCGGGGTTCATCGTGCAGCTCTGCTGCTATGCCGACATGCTGGAGGCGATGACGGGCGTGCGGCCGCAGCGCATCGGCGTGGTGCTCGGCACGGGCGAGGAGCGGGCGTTTCGCACGGCGGACTTCTTCCACTACTACGAGCGGGTGCGCGCGGCGTTCCTGGCGCTGATGGCGCGTTTCCCCGCAGGAGCCGTACCGGAGCCGGCGCCGCATGCGGGGCACGGACGCTGGGCGGGGGAGGCCGAACGCTGGCTGCTGGCGCGCGACGACCTGTCGCAGGTGGCGAACATCACACGCGGGCAGGTGCTGAAGCTGCGCGCTGCGGGTATCGCGACGCTGGCGGCACTGGCGGCGCGCGAGCCGGGGCGCGTGCGGGGCATTTCGGCCGAGGTCGTGATGCGGCTGCACCGGCAGGCGCGCCTCCAGCTGGAGTCGCGCGGTCTCGCGCGGCCGCGCCATGTGCTGCTGCCGGTGCCGGCGGATGCGCCGGCACAGGGGCTGGCAGCGCTGCCGCCGGCCTCGCCGGGCGATGTGTACTTCGACATGGAGGGCTCGCCGGGGGCGGGCGGCGATGGGCTGGAGTACCTGTTCGGCGCGGTGACGGTGGAGGCGGGGGCGCCGCGGTTCCATGACTGGTGGGCGCACGATGCGCGCGGGGAGCGTGCAGCCTTCGAGGCGTTCATCGACTGGGTGGTCGAGCGGCGGCGCGCGGATCCGGCGCTGCACGTCCATCACTACGCGGCCTATGAAACGACGGCGCTGAAGCGGCTGATGTCGAAGTACGCAAGCCGCGAGGAGGAGATCGATGCGCTGCTGCGCGCGGGCGTGTTCGTGGATCTCTACGGGGTGGTCCGCCGCGGCGTGATGGTGGGTGAGCCCGCGTATTCGCTGAAGAACGTCGAGCACCTGTACCGCGAACGGCGCACGGGCGGCGTCACGGATGCAGGGGCTTCGGTGCTGGTGTACGAGCGCTGGTGCGAGAGCGGCGAGCCGGCGGACTGGCGCGTGTCGCCGCTGCTCCGGGCGATCCGCGACTACAACGAGGACGACTGCGTCTCGACCTGGCAGCTTGCGGGCTGGTTGCGCGAGCG
>CAUJIY010000150.1 GCA_963205295.1 Pseudomonadota bacterium | reverse complement strand
CCGCAACAAGATTCGACAACACACTGAATCAGAAAGATAAGTTTGAAACGAGCAAAAATTGATCAGCTTGTCATAAGTGACGTGCCGCACGGGCCGCGGCACCACCTGCCCGGCCCGTCCACAGACTTATCCACACAATTTGTGGATAAATGACGCATCGCGCCAGATCAATACCTTACGTGTGCCCATGACCTCCGCGACCATCCTGCGCGTCGCCATCGATGCGCCGGTCATGCAGCTCTTCGACTATCTCGCCCCGGCCCGCGGCGAGGTGCAGCCGGGGCAACGTGTGCTGGTGCCGTTCCGGCAGGCGCGTCGCATCGGTGTCGTGCTCGCGCTCGCCGACCGTTCCGGCGTCGCGCCCGGGAAGCTGCGCCGTACACTCGCCGTGCTCGATCCCGAGCCGTTGCTCGACGCACACCTCCTCGAACTCCTCGGCTGGGCCGCCGGCTACTACCAGCATCCGCCCGGCGAGGTGTTCGCCGCCGCCCTGCCACGGCTGCTGCGCCACGGTCGCGAGAGCGCCACGGGAGCCGTCGTCTGGCAGGCCACACCGGCGGGACGCGCGGCGCTCCTTGCCGGCGAGGCGGCGCGCGCCCCGGCGCAGGCGCGCTGCCTCGCTGCCCTCGTCGACGCCGGCCGCCCGCTCGATGCTGGTGCGCTGGCGGTGCTCGCACCGCGCTGGCCGGTCGCCATGCGCGCGCTCGAGCGCCGCGGCTGGGCCGAGCGCAGCCGGCACGACGAGTGGAACGCCGTCGGCGGCAGTCCCGACGAGCCGCCGACGCTCACCGGCCCGCAGGCGCAGGCCGTCGCCGCGCTCACCGACGGCGACGGCTACCGCGCCTGCCTGCTGCAGGGCGTGACCGGCAGCGGCAAGACCGAGGTGTACCTGCGCGGCATCGCGCGCGAGCTCGCCGCCGGCCGGCAGAGCCTGGTGCTGGTGCCCGAGATCGGGCTGACGCCGCAGCTCGTCGCGCGCTTCCGCCGCCGCTTCCCGGCAGCCGGCATCGCGCTGCTGCACTCCGGGCTCACCGACGTGCAGCGCCTGGAGTCCTGGGTACGCGCCCGCGACGGGCGGGCCGACATCGTCATCGGCACGCGCTCGGCGGTGTTCGTGCCGCTGCCGCGGCCGGGCCTGATCGTCGTCGACGAGGAGCACGACGGCTCGCTGAAGCAGCAGGAAGGCTTCCGCTACTCGGCGCGCGACCTCGCCGTGTGGCGCGCGCGCCAGCTCGCCATCCCGGTAGTGCTCGGCTCGGCCACGCCCTCGCTCGAGAGCCTGGCCAACGTGGACGCCGGGCGGTACCGGCGCCTGCTGCTGCCCGAGCGGGCCGGCAGTGCGCGCCGGCCGGCGATCCACCTCGTCGACCTGCGCCGGCACGTGGCGCAGGACGGCCTGGCACCACCGCTGGTCGATGCCATCGGCCGCCACCTCGCCGCCGGTGGCCAGGTGCTGATCTATCTCAACCGCCGCGGCTACGCACCGACGCTGCTCTGCCCCGCCTGCGGCGAATGCCTGGAGTGCCGGCGCTGCGACGCGCGCCTGGTCCTGCACCGGCGCGAGGCGCGTGTCACCTGCCACCACTGCGGCGCCACGCGCGCGGCCCCGGAGCACTGCCCGGCCTGTGGCGGCGCGCTGGTTGCCGTCGGCCAGGGCACCGAGCGGCTCGAGGCGGCGCTCGATGAACTCTTCCCGGACGTCGCCCGCGTGCGCATCGACCGCGACACCACCCGCGCACGCGGCGAACTCGAGCGGCTGCTCGCCACCGTGGCGAGCGGCGAGGCGCGCATCCTGCTCGGCACGCAGATGCTCACCAAGGGCCACGACTTCCCGCTGGTGACGCTCGTCGGGATCATCGACGCCGACCAGGGACTGTTCGGCACCGACTTTCGCGCCAGCGAGAAGCTCGCCCAGACCTTCGTGCAGGTCTGCGGTCGCGCGGGCCGCGGCGAGCGCCCCGGCGAGGTCTACCTGCAGACACATTTCCCCGACCACCCGCTGCTGCAGCTCCTGGTGCGCGAGGGCTACGAACGCTTCGCCGAGGCGGCGCTCGCCGAGCGCCGGGCCGCCGGCTGGCCCCCCTACAGCTACCTGGCGCTGCTGCGCGCGGAAGCCGCGACCCGCGAACCCGCGCTCGCCTTCCTCACCCGCGCCCGCGAGGCCGGCGAGGCCCTCGGGGCGCACGGCGTGCGCCTGCTCGGCCCGGCACCGGCGCCGATGGCCAGGCGCGCCGGGCACCACCGCGCCCAGCTGCTGGTCGAGACCTCGACCCGGCCCCGCCTGCAGCGCTTCCTCGCCGACTGGCGCGCCAGGCTCGACGCCCTGCCCGAGGCGGGCCGCACCCGCTGGTCGCTCGACGTCGACCCGGCCGAGCTCTTCTGAGGCACCCGCGCGGCGGAGCCGTATAATTTCCCGATGCCGATCACCAGTCACGTGGCGCAGGCGCTCTGCGCCGCGCTCGAATACGCACCCGAGCGCGCCGGGGAAGTCGCGCAGGCGCTCACCGCCCCGCCCTCGCCCGCCCTGGGCGACTTCGCCTTTCCCTGCTTCGCCCTGGCGAAGCAGCTGCGCATGGCGCCGCCGAAGATCGCCGCCGAGTGCGCCGCGCGCGTCAGGCCCGACGCGCTGATCGCACGCGCCGTCGCCGCCGGGCCCTACGTCAATATCTTCCTCGAGCGCGCCGAGGCGACGCGGCGTGTACTCGGCGCCATCGCTGCCGACCCCCTGCGCTGGGGCAGCCGCAACGAGGGCGGCGGCCAGGTCGTGGTGCTCGACTTCTCGGCGCCGAACATCGCCAAGCCGTTCCACTTCGGCCACCTGCGCTCGACCAACATCGGCGCCGACCTCGCCCGCATCTTCTCCTTCATGGGCTACCGGGTGGTGCGCAAGAACTACCTCGGCGACTGGGGTACGCAGTTCGGCTTCGTCATCTACGCGTGGCAGAAATGGGGCGACACCGCCGAGCTGCAGGCGCGCGCCATCGACTACCTGGTCGAGCTCTACGTGCGCGCGTACCGCGAGAGCGAGGCCGACCCTGCGGTGCGCGAACAGGCCCGCCACCTCTTCCTGCGCCTCGAGCAGGGCGATCCGCAGATCGCCGCGCTCTGGCAGCAGTTCCGCGAGCTGTCGCTCGCCGGTTTCATGCAGACCTACGAGCGGCTCGGCATCGCCTTCGACAGCTACGAGGGCGAGGCCGCGGTCAATCATCTCGTCGACACCGTGATCGGGCGCTTCGTGAAGGCCGGCGTCGCCGAGGAATCGCAGGGCGCGCTCGTGGTGCAGGTATCCGCCGTGCTCGGCCGCGAGATCGCCCCACTCATGCTGCGCAAGTCCGACGGCGCCTCGACCTACGCGGCGCGCGATTGCGCCGAAGCCATCGACCGCTGGGAGCGGTATGGCTTCTCGGCCAACATCTACGTGGTCTCGCGCCAGGAAGACCACTTCGCCCAGCTCTTCGCCGCGCTCACGCGGCTGGCCGCCGCCGAGCAGTGGGACAGCCACTGGCCGGCCACCTGCGAGAACGTGAGCTTCGGCTACGTGCGCGGCATGTCCACGCGCAAGGGCGAGGCCGTGTGGCTCGAGGACGTGCTCGACGAGGCCCGCGACCGCGCCCGCCGCGTACGCGAGGAAAAATCCGCCGCCAACCCGCGCGCCTTCCCGGTGCTGTCCGAGGCCGAACTCGCCTATGTCAGCGAGAGCGTCGGCCAGGCCGCGCTGCTCTACTTCGACGTCTCCTCGCGCCGGCTCTCGGACGTGAGCTTCGACTGGGACACGGTGCTGCAGTTCGAGGGCAACACCGGCCCGTACCTGCAGTACTCGCATGCGCGCATGTGCGGGATCTTCCGCCGCGCCGCCGCCGAGGGCCTCGGCGACTTCGACGTCCGGGCGGTGGTTGCCTGCCTCGCCGACGAGGAATGGGCACTGGTGCTCGCGCTGCGCGCCTTCCCGGCCGCCGTCGCCGCCGCCTGTGCCGGGCGCGAGCCGCACGAAGTCGCACGCTACCTCTACGAACTCGCCAGCGCATTCAACGCCTTCTACAACAAGCACACCGTCATCGACCGCGCCGACCCGGCCACCAGCCACGCGCGTCTCGCGCTGGTGCGCGCCGCGCAGGTGACGCTCGGCAACGGGCTGAAGCTCCTCGGCATCCGCCCGCTGGAGACGATGTGACGCACGCGGGCGGTCGCTGACGGTGGCCGCGGCACGCAAGCGGCGCCGCGCCGGGACCCCGGCCCGACGGAGCCCCGGCACGCCGGGCTGGGTGCTCGTGCTCGCCGGGCTGGCGCTCGGCGCCGCGGCGGTCGCCACCGTCGTCTACGTGCGCGACCGCCTCAGTGCGCCCGCCGCCGCGCCCGCTGCCACGGCTGAGACATCCGCGCGGCCCGCCGCGCGCCCGAAGCCGTCCGCCGCGACGGCACCGCCGGAGAAGCGCTTCGAGTTCTACGAGATGCTGCCCGACTTCGAGGTCGTGGTGCCGGAGGTCGATCGTGAAGTGCGGCCCGACAAGACCCCCGCGCCCGTCGAAGTACCCGGCGTCTACGTGCTGCAGGCCGGTTCGTACGCCACCTTCGCCGAGGCCGACAGGATGAAGGCGCGGCTCGCGCTCCTCGGCATCGGCTCGCAGATCCAGAAGATCAGCGTCGAGGAGCGCCAGTTCCACCGCGTGCGCATCGGCCCCATCGAACAGCTCGACGAGCTCAACCGCGTGCGCCAGCGCCTGCGCACCGCGCGCATCGACGTGCTCGTGATCCGGGTGGGCGAGTGAGCGGCAACGGCCTCGGCCGGCACTTCCCGGCGCTCGCCGCCGCACTGCCCTGCCTCGAACTCGCAGAACTGCCCACACCGCTCGAGCCTGCTCCCGCGCTCGCCGCCGCGCTCGGCATCGGCGCACTCGCCATCAAGCGGGATGACCGCAGTTCCCCGCTCTACGGCGGCAACAAGGTGCGCAAGCTCGACTACCTGCTCGCCGATGCCCTCGCGCGCGGCTGCGACAGCGTCGTCACCTACGGTTCGGCCGGCTCCAACCACGCGCTCGCCACCGCCGTGTTCGCCACGCGCCTGGGCCTCACCGCGCATGCCGTGCTCATCGACCAGCCGCCCGGGCCCGCCGTCGCGCGCAAGCTGCGCTGGCTGCTCCTCACCGGCGCCCACATTCACTACGCCAGCAGCTACGCCGACAGCTGCCGCATCGCCGGGAGCCTGCGCGAACACCATCCGGTCGCGGCACGCTGCCTGTACGACATTCCCTGGGGCGGCTCCAGCCCGCTCGGTGCCACCGGCTTCGTCGCCGCCGCGCTCGAATTCGTGCGCCAGGCCGATGCGCCGGCCGATTACCTCTACGTCTCCGGCGGCACCATGGGCACCGCTATCGGCCTCACGCTCGGCCTGCGTGCCGCCGGCTGGCCAACCCGCGTCGTCGCCCCGCGCGCCGTGCCCCAGGGCACGACCGAAATCGGGCGCACAGCCCGCGTCGCGCGCGAAGCGAACCTCGCCCTGCAGGCGCACGACCCCGCGTTCCCGCTGTTCGACGACCCACTGGCGCAACTCGAGCTGCGCCCGGAGTTCTACGGCAGCGGCTACGCGGTGCCGACGCCCGCCTCCGACGAGGCCACGGCGCTCGCCGCGCGCCTGCACGGCATCAGTCTCGAAAGCACCTACACCGCCAAGGCCTTCGCCGGCCTCATCGCCGACGCCCGCGCCGGGCGC
>CAUJIY010000149.1 GCA_963205295.1 Pseudomonadota bacterium | reverse complement strand
CTGGGCGATGCCGAGGTTGAGGGTGTCTGCCTGGTAGTCGTTCTCGTCGCTGCTGGTCACCGCCAGGCTGAGCGTGGTGTCGCCGCGCAGGTACTCGGCGCCGAGGCTGTACTCGGTGCGCTCCTCGGAGTACGGGCTGGCGCGGCTGACGACGTCGATCGAGGCGCTGCTGACGGTGTCGACGTAGTAGTTGGCGGAGAGCGAGACGCTCTGGCCGATCTTCTTGCGGGCGAGGATGCTGGGGCCGTCGATCTGGACGCCGCCGCCGTCGTAGTAGTGGTAGAGGATGTCGGCGCGATCTTCCGGGAGGACACCTGCGGTGGCGGATCCGCACAGAATGGCGATCAGCGCTGCGACGGCCCTTGCGGCGGGACCTCCCCGGTGTCGCTCCCCGATACTCGCGTTGGCCGGGGGGCTCCCGCCGCCGGGCCGATTACCGAATGCTGTCTTGTCGCTCGTCGCCATTGGTAACTCCAATAGCTGCGTTAGTTGCAGCCGCAGCCGCCGCCGGCGCTGCCGGAGGCGCCACGGGCGGCTTCACGGGCTTCCTGGACGTGGTGCGTGTACGCCGCGGACACCGGGTGGCGTTCGAGGCTCATGATGGGATCGGCGAGGCGGTCGCGCTCGTAGGGCTTGACCCAGGGCTGGATGCCACAGCCACCGAGGACGAGCAGTGCGGGGACGAGCCAGCCCAGGCGGAACGTTTTCATGACTTCTCCCGGATGAGCGTGCGGATCTGGTCCTGGTACTGGTTCTCGGTGCCGGGCTTGTAGCCGTGGTGGATGTAGCGGATGCGGCCCTGGCGGTCGACGATCACGGTGCTCGGCATGGCGGTGACGTCGTAGAGGCGGCTGACGGCATTGGCGCGGTCGAGCAGCACGGGGAAGGTCACCGGCATGTCGGCGAGCCAGCGGTCGGCAAGCGTGCTGTCCTCCTCGACGTTGACGGCGAGCAGCGTGAAGCCGAGTCCCTTGTAGCGCTGATAGATCTGGTCGAGCAGCGGCATCTCCTGCCGGCAGGGACCGCACCACGTGGCCCAGAAATTGATCAGCACGACCTGACCGCGCAGGCCGGCGAGCGACACCTCGCCGCCAGCACGCACGGGCAGCCTGAAATCTGGGGCCGGGGCCGGGTCGGCGGCGTGCCCCGTCGCGGCGAGCACGAGCAGCGCGGTGGCGGCCAACCAGCGGCGGACATCGGGCATGACGGTACGGCTTTGCATGCGGCAGACCTCAGAAAAACCAGGTGGCACCGAGGTTGAACTCGATGTTGTGCGTGGTCTTGTCCTCGCCCGTGATGTCGATGTCGAACATGTGGTCGCGAACATCGAAATGCAGGGCGATCGAGTCGGTGGCGAGCACGCGGTAACCGGCGCCGTAGACGAAGGTGAAGAAGTCGTCGCCGGCGAAGCTGGTGTTGCCCGCCCCGACCACCACGTACAGCGCACTGTTGAAGGCGTGGTTGCGGCCGATGAACACCTCGCCCGGCAGCAGGTTCCAGCCGAGCGACAGGTCGTACCAGCTGTACTGGCGATCGTCGTTGCTGAGCAGGGGCGCCTGGCTGCCCGAGAGGTTCTCGTAGCTGGTCTTGCCGGCATCGGTCTGCCCGTAGGTGGCCTCGGCGAACAGCGACTCGGTGACGTGGTAGGCAAGCCGCAGGCCCCAGGCGCTGTTGCTGCCGAAGTCCTCGATGCTCATGAAGCCGAAGGAACCCCCGACCTCGAAGTCCTCGCTGTCGATCTCCGGCGGAGCGACATCGCGGCGCTCGACCTCGGCGTCCACCACCGGGCGCACCTGGTCGGCAGCCGCCTCCTCGTCGAGCGCACGGCTGGCGCAGCCGGCGGTCGTCGCCAGCACCAGACCCGCCGCGGCGAGCCTCAGAAGAAAAATGCGAATCCTGCTTTCCATTCGTCCACTTCCTCGTTTTCGTCCCGGCTCGTGAACACGACGATGCCGCTGTATTCGACCCGGAACATGAAGCGCTCGGTGAGCCAGGCGCGCACGCCGGCGCCCGCCTGGCCGAACTGGTCGGTGCGGTCCTCGGTCGTGACCAGGCTCGAACGCGGACTCACCTCGATCACCCCGGTGCCGAGCAGGAAATACGGCCCGATGCGCCACTCCGGAAACGGGCTGTGCACGAGCCGCGCGGCGGCCAGCCAGCCGTCGGAGTAGTCGCCGCTCAGCTGGCTCGCCATGAGTTCGACCGACAGGTTGGCGGCGAGCCGGTAGCCGGCGGTAAGCGAGATCGAGCTGCCGCCGTCGAAGTCGCCGAAAGTCGCGGCAGCCTCCCAGCGTCGCTCGGTGTAGTCGTCCCAGCCCGGATCGGCGAGTGCCACCTGGCCACCGTCGGTGCCGAGGGTCAGCGCCAGCTGGTCGCCGTGCACCCAGCCTTCCACGCCGCGATCCGTGCGCACGGCGAACCAGTCCGTGCGCCGGCGCGTCACCTCGATGGTCGCGCCGCGGTCGGCGACATGGAATATCGGGTAGCCGCGCCCTGGCCCCGTGCGCATCTCGATGAATGGCTCAGCCACGACCACCTGCAGCGCCTCGCGCTTTGCATAAGCGGGTGCCACCAGGACGAGCGTGGCTGCAAGCGCGATGACAAGGCGGGTGCGCATGGGAACCTCAGTCGAGTGGCGCTGCGAACGGATCGTTGTAGTACTGGGCGCCGGGATCGACCCACTCGGCGAGCAGGCGCAGCTCCGCACCGCTCAGGCGCCCGGCATGGCTGCCACCGGCGAGGAAGCGCTCGAAGAAGGCCGGCGAAGCCAGCGCGCCGGCCACGGAGAGCACGGGTGCGACCGGCACCGGCACGAGGATCGGGTCGCCCGTGACCGGATCGATGCCGGCCTCGACCAGCCGGTCCTGCAGCACCCCGCCGTTCAGTTCCTGCTCGTTGTCGCCGAACAGCAGCTCGGCGTAGGACTTGAAGTACGCCGGGCGGTTGTCGGAGACGCCGTCGCTGAGATCGAGCTGCGCGGCCGGGACCTGCGCGGCATTCGCGCCGTCGACCACGTTGTGGCAACTGGTGCAGGTGTTGTCGGCGATCAGCGCACCGCCACCATCGAACACACGGCGGTCGACGGCCCACAACGGATGGATGTGGGCCTCGTAGTTGATGACGATGCGACACCGCGCCGACCAGCTCGCCTGGCAGGCGGCGCTGGTCGGCGCCGGCGTGGCGAGGTCTGCATAGCGGTACGCGAAGCTCGCGTCGGGCGCGCGCCCGGAGGGGACCGGATCGGTCCACACATCGTCGAAGCGCACATCCACCGCCGGCGTGATGGCGGCGCAGTCCGTGGCGCAGGAGATGCGCGCGCGGGCCTCGGCCATGGTTTCGCCCATGTCGGCGAACAGGGCCGGGTTGGCATTCGGGAACGGCTGGCCGTCGAGCGCAGCGCCGGCCCAGGCTGCATCGAACAGACCGTTGCGACCGTGCGAGAGGCCGCTCGCGCCGTCGTGGCAACCGTTGCAGCTGCGCACCTCGCCGGGCCGCAGCTGCAACCAGTTCTGGTGGCGCGCGGTGATGCGCCGGCCCGCGGCGTCGAGCACGCTGATCGCCACCGGTACGTTGGCCGGGACCTTCACCGCCACCGAACCGTCGGGCTCGATCATGGTGTAGCCGAGCACTTCGCGCATGCCCTGCCCGGCGGAGGCGCCGAAGGCGGCCGGATCGAAGTCGCGCACCTCCTCATCCGGGAGCGGCACGGCCTTCTCCAGCCGCAGGAAACGGGCCGGGCGCGCGTCCGCCGTGGTCTGCGCCGGATCGGCGGTCGCGGCGATGTCGCGGTTCGCCACGCCATCGATGTCGTAGACGCTGCGGATGCGCAGCAGTCCCACACCCGCCGCAAACAGCGTCGGGTCGAGCTGGCCGGTGTCTTCCTGGTCGGGAATCACGGGCGGCAGCGGGCGCAGTTCCAGGGCGACGACGTCGCCGATCAGCGTGCCCTCTTCCGGCGGCACCACGGGCAGCTGTGTGCGCCTGGCCGGGTCGTAGATCCAGATGCCGAAGATCGGGTCGGCCGGCTGCACGCCGGGCACGGCGAGGCGCGTGCTGGTGCAGGGCATCGGGTTGCCGTTCTCGAGCACGCGGCACTGGCTCCAGCTCACCAGCAGCCGGCCGGTGCCATCGTGCAGCGGGTAGGCGCCTGCGAACAGGCCGTTCGGCGAGATGCTGCCATCGGTCGTGGCGCTGTTCACGGTTGCCGCCGACTGCGCGGGACCCGTGAGCACGCCGATGTCGGCCGCGAGCGGCTGCGTGTCGTCCACGTACTGCGGGGTGTCGATCAGGATAAGGTTACCGCCCGCCAGGGACGCGGTGAACGGTCGCAGCAGCGCGAGCAGGCGCCCGTCGTCGAGCGGACGCGGTTGCAGGAACTGCACGGTGGCACCGTCGGTGCCGGTCTGGTGGCTGTTGGCGCCGTAGAGCAGTTCGAGCCCGGTGCCGTCGGGATTGGCGCGGTAGAGCGACATCCCGTTCACGCCGCCGGCGTTGTCCCAGCGCGTGAACACGATCTGGCCGTTTGCGGCCACGGCCGGATCGAGGTCGTGGCTCTGGTTAAAGGAGATCTGGTGGATGTCGCCGCCATCGGCGTCCATCACGTGCAGCACGAAGGCCGGCTCGTTACGGTCCTCGTCGAGGCCCGGGTACTGCGGCTTGCCCTCGTCGACGAGGATGGCGCCGGTCTGGCGCTGGCGCGTGGAGGAGAACACGATGCGCCCGTCGGGCAGGTAGTGCGGCGCCACGTCGTGGCCGAGTGCCGCGGTGACGTCCGAAACGATGACCCGGCGCAGGGTGTCCGACGCCAGGTCGTACTCCCAGATCGCCCACTTCGGCTGGTCTTCCTCGTCGGCACCCTCAATGAAGGGGCCGCGCATGGCGAAGATCACGCGCTCGCCGTCCCAGGACGAATCGAGGTCACGGATGTCGTAGAGGCCCTGCGTGAGCGCCCCGGTGACGTTGCGCTCCTCGGCCGCCGGCGCGGCGCGGTCGCGCACGTAGAGGTTGGCGCCGATGTCGAAGCGGCGCAGGCTGCGGGCATCGTCCGCGGCGAGCTGCCCCTGGCCATCGAGCGGCAGCGGGCGCTTGACGTAAGCGATCGGGATGTCGAGCACCACGGGATCCGGTCCCTGCCCGTCCCCGATGCTGACACCACCGCCACCGCAGCCCGCCAGGCCGGCAGCGGCCAGCGCTACGCCAGCCCACCTCGTCAACGAAACAGCCACGCGACAACCCCGCGTTGTATACGCCATGACAACCCACCGCATCGCTTCCTTGCCCGCCACCAGTGTGGACCGGGTCCAGGAGGGCAGACGCAGCGGAGCTAACGTAATGCAGGGCCAGTTCGGCGGACTGTTAAGGCGATCACAGAAGGACCCGGTGGGGCCGCGCCTAGACTGTGTCCAGCGCGCAAAGCGCTGCGTTGGGCGGATGGGTCTATGGATGGACAACTGGGGACGCCCCGTGGGGCGTCACGGCTGCATGGCGTCGCAGGTATCGGTGCCGCACGGCACCGGCGAATCTGCGGGGCGTTCGCGCTCGCGGCAGTGCTGTGTACGGCAAGTGCGCTCGGCGGCGCGCGCGAACAGGCCAGGCGCATGCACGACCGCCTCGCCGGTGTGCCACCGACGGCGGCCACGCTCGATGCGATGGCCGCCGACATCGCCGCCGGCGACGCGCTCGACGCTGCACTGACGGCGGTCGAGGCACCCTCGTTCTACAACGTCACGCTGAAGAACTTCGCCGCGCCCTGGACCAACCGTGACCAGAGCGTGTTCGTACCGCTGAACGACTACAGCGCCACTGTGATCGGCATGGTGCGCGACGACGTGCCGTTCAACACGCTGCTGTCGGCCAACCTGGTCTACATCGGGGCCGCGGGTCTCGGCCTGCCGGCCTACTCGATGACCAGCAATGCGCATTACCAGGCGCTCGAGGACCAGGGCATCGACCTGAAGGCCAACCTGGTGCAGACCACGCAGACGGCGGTCACCGACCTGCCGGCTAACGCCGTCGCCGGCGTGGTCACGACGCGCGCCGCGGCCGAGGCCTTCTTCGTCGCAGGCACCAACCGCGCCATGTTCCGCTTCACGGTGCTCAACCACCTGTGCCGGGAACTCGAGGAGCTGAAAGACACGAGCCTGCCGGTGGACCGCATCCGCCAGGACATCTCACGTTCGCCGGGCGGCGACAGCCGCATCTACATGAACAACTGCTCGGGCTGCCACACGGGCATGGATCCGCTGGCGCAGGCCTATGCGTACTACAACTTCGACGCCACCGCCGGGCGCCTGGTGTACACCGCCGGGCAGGTGCAGCCGAAGTACCTCATCAACGCCGACAACTTCCGCCCCGGCTACGTCACGCCGGACGACCACTGGGACAACTACTGGCGGCACGGCCAGAACCGGCTCCTCGGCTGGGCCAGCGCCGG
>CAUJIY010000148.1 GCA_963205295.1 Pseudomonadota bacterium | reverse complement strand
TCCCGGCCGCTCCCCCCCCCACCCCCCCCCCCCCCCCCCCCCCCCCCCCCCCCCACTCCTCCCGCCGGGAAGCAGCACCAGCCGCGACGATCTCCCATTCCTTCTTGCCTGCCCCTCCGCCGTGATCGTTTCTGTCGCTGCCACTGCCGCCCTCCTGGCACTCGCCGGTGCCGGGCCGCAGATCGTCGTCACCGCGGCGCGTGAGCCCGCCCCCACCCTCACGCTTCCCGGCAACACCGCCCGCATCGACGCCGACAGCATCCGGCTGCTCGGCCACACGCACGCCAGCCAGCTCGGCGCGCAGGCTGCCGGCACCTGGCTCGCGCGCGGCGCCGAGCAGGAGAGCCTGCCCGCGATCCGTTCGCCGGTCCTCACCGGTCCAGGGTCCTGCGGCGCCTTCCTGATGCTCGAGGACGGCATCCCCGTGCGCCCGGCGGGTTTCTGCAACGTCAATCAGCTCTTCGAGATGCTGACCGAACAGTCCGTGGCGATGGAGGTCGTGCGCGGCCCGGCGAATGCCCTCTACGGCGCGAACGGCCTGCACGGGACGCTGAATTTCCTGCTGCCAGTGCCCGGCGCCGACCCGGGCAGCGAGGCGAGCGGCGAACTCGGGCCGAACCACTACTGGCGCACGCGGCTCGGCTGGGATGGCACGGCCGGCGCCGACCCGGTGGTCGCAGGCCTCGTCGTCGACCACGACAGCGATTTCCGCGCCGATGCCGGCTACGAGCAGGCCAAGGGCTTCGCGAAGCTGCGCCACGCGACCGATGCGGGCGAGTTCGAGTTCGGCTTTGCCGCGACCGTGCTCGACCAGGAATCGGCCGGCTACATCACCGGCTACGAAGCGTATGCCGACGATGCACTGCGCAAGGAAAACCTCAACCCGGAGGCCTACCGCGACGCCGACAGCCAGCGCCTGACCGCGAGTTTCGTGCCGTCGGCGGGGCACGCGCTGGCCGGCACCGAAATCCGCGCGGTCCTGCGCCGCTCGCGCATGGACTTCCTGCAGCACTTCCTGCCCGGCAAGCCCCGCGAGGAAAACGGCCAGTGGAGCGCCGGGCTCATGGCCACCACACGCCACGAGCTGGCCGCGGGCAGCCAGCTCACCGCCGGGCTGGACCTCGAGTTCGCCCGCGGCTTCCTCGAGGAGTACCAGGACAGCGCCTCGGGGATCGGCACGATCCCCGCCGGGGCGCACTACGACTACACGGTCGACAGCGCCCTCGCCGCGCCGTTCGCGCAGCTCGCCCTGCCGCTCGGCACCGACTGGCTACTGCAGCTCGGCCTGCGCGTGGAGGTCATGCGCTACGACTACGACAATCGCATGGCTGACGGCAGCACGCGCGACGACGGCACGCCGTGCACACCGGCACCCTGCCGCTTCAGCCGTCCGGCCGACCGCAACGACGACTTCCTCAACGTCGCACCCAACCTCGCCCTGCGCTGGCGCATCGCCCCGCCGCTCGCCGCCTGGCTGAGCCTCACACGAGGTTTCCGCCCACCGCAGGCGACCGAACTCTACCGCCTGCAGGCCGGCCAGCTGGTCGCCGACCTCGACAGCGAGACCCTCGACAGCGCCGAACTCGGCCTGCACTGGGAACAGGGCGCGGCGCAGCTGGAGCTCGCGACCTTCGCGATGCGCAAGCGCGACGTCATCTTCCAGGACGCGGGCCGCTTCAACGTCAGCGACGGCAGCACGCGCCACGCCGGCGTCGAGGCCCAGGCCGGGCTGCGGCTGGAATCGGGCTGGTACGGCAGCCTCGCGGGCAGCTACGCGCGCCAGACCTACGCCTTCGATGCCCGCACCCCGGGCGGCGAGGTCATCCACGACGGCAACGACATCGATACCGCACCGCGGACGCTAGCGAGTGCACGCCTCGGCTACGAGCGTGGCCGGGGCACGGCCGAATTCGAGTGGGTGCATGTCGGCGACCACTACCTCGACGCCGCCAACCTGGCCCGTTATGAGGGCCACGACCTGTTCAACCTGCGGGCCCGCTGGCGCCTGGCGCCGGCCTGGTGGCTCGCCCTGCGCCTCGTGAACCTCACCGACGAGCACTACGCCGAACGCGCCGACTTCGTCAGCTTCCCGAGCCCCGCGTATCGCTATTTCCCGGGCCGGGCACGGGAGCTGTACCTGGAGCTCGGCTGGCGCAGCCGCTGAGCGTCCGCACCCGCAACTGACCGCGCGGGTTGTCCCGCTGCGGCAAACTCATGATAATTGGCGCCCTTTCACCGGGCACCAGGGTGCGCCGGCCTCCCGCCGCCGGGCGGGCCGGGCCGCTCGAACGCGGGTGCCTGCCGCATTCTTCCAAGGAGTCCCCAGCCCATGGCCGAGCCCAAGATCACCGTCCCTGCCGGCGGCGCGAAGATCAGCATCCAGAACGGCAAGCTCGTCGTTCCCGACCACCCGATCATCCCGTTCATCGAGGGCGACGGCACCGGGCCGGATATCTGGCGTTCCTCGGTGCGCGTGCTCGACGCCGCGGTGGAGAAGTCCTACGGCGGGCGGCGCAAGATCCACTGGGTCGAGGTCTTTGCCGGCCAGAAGGCGTACGACCAGTTCAACACCTGGCTGCCCGACGCGACGGTGGAGACCTGCCGCGAGTACCTGGTGTCGATCAAGGGCCCGCTGACCACCCCGATCGGCGGCGGCATCCGCTCGCTCAACGTGGCGCTGCGCCAGCTGCTCGACCTCTACGTCTGCCTGCGCCCGGTGCGCTGGTTCAAGGGCGTGCCCTCGCCGGTGCGGGCGCCGGAAAACGTCGACATGGTGATCTTCCGCGAGAACACCGAGGACATCTACGCCGGCATCGAGTTCGAAGCCGGTTCCGAGCAGGGCCGCAAGTTCCTTGACCTCTTCAAGGCCAGCTTCCCGAAGGAGTTCGGCAAGATCCGCTTCCCGGGCAGCTCCGGCATCGGCATCAAGCCGGTGTCGCAGGATGGCACCGAGCGGCTGTTCCGCGCCGCGATCGAGTACGCGATTGCCAACAAGCGCAAGAGCGTCACGATCGTGCACAAGGGCAACATCATGAAGTTCACGGAAGGCGCCTTCCGGAACTGGAGCTACGCTCTCGCCGAGCGTGAGTTCGGCACCAGGGTGTACACCTGGGAACAGTGGGAGCGGACCAAGGCGGCGCAGGGCGAGAAGGCGGCGAACGCCGAGCAGGACGCGGCCCTGAAGGCCGGGCGCGTGCTTATCAAGGACGCCATCGCCGACATCACCCTGCAGCAGGTACTGACCCGGCCGAAGGAATTCGACGTCATCGCGACGATGAACCTCAACGGCGACTACCTCTCCGATGCGCTCGCCGCGCAGGTCGGCGGCATCGGCATCGCGCCCGGCGCCAACATCAACTACGTCACCGGCCATGCGGTGTTCGAGGCCACCCACGGCACGGCGCCGAAGTACGCCAACCTCGACAAGGTGAACCCCGGCTCCGTGATCCTCTCGGGCGAGATGATGCTGCGCTACATGGGCTGGACCGAGGCCGCCGACCGCATCATCGCCGCCATGGACCGCACCATCGGCCAGAAGTCGGTGACCTACGACTTCGCGCGCCTGATGGAGGGCGCAAAGGAAGTGAAGTGCTCCGAGTTCGGTGACCTGTTGATCCGCAACATGTAGGCCGGGGCAGCGCTCCGGCGGAAGGCCAGATGCCATGCTGAACCAGAACCAGTTCCTGGCGCTCGTCGCCGCCGGCGCCCTCGCCATCGTGCTGGCCGCGGTGAACGGCTTCCTGTTCACCGGCAACCGCACCCTGCAGCAGCAGGCCAGCGAGCGCGCACAGTACATCCAGCAGAGCATTGCGCTCGAGGGGCTGTACCGCGATATCGTCCAGGCACTCGCCGACCGCGGCCTGCGCACCCGCGACGAGCAGGTACGCGATCTGCTCGCCGCCGAGGGCATCACCCTCAACCTCGACGCCGCCCCGGCGCCGGGAGGCCAGCCGTGAGCGCCCCGGACGGCGGACGCAGCCCCTTCCTGCCGCTGCTGCTGCTGGCGGTGGCAGTACTCGGCTGGACCACTTTTCAGACCACGCAGCTCGTCGGCGAGCGCGGCCGCCTCACCGCCGGAATCGCCGGCCAGGACGCGCAGGTCGAGCAGTCGAAGAAAGTGCGCGAGCGGCTGGAATCGCTGGCCGCGCGCACGGCCCGCGTGGCGCGTGCCGGCAATGCCAACGCCACGCTGATCGTCGAGGAACTGCGCCGGCGCGGCGTGACGATCAACGTCGACGGACCCGCCGGGGCAACCGCGCCCGCCACCGCCCCGCCGGCGTCGCCTTAGACACACGGCTGACCTGCTCTGTGGGAGCGACGCCAGTCGCGACCTGCCGCAGGTCGGGGCTTGCGCCCCTCCCACCGGAACCTCGGCTGGGTCGGAGCTTGCGCCCCTCCCACCGGGACCTCGGCTGGGTCGGGGCTTGCGCCCTTCCCACCGGGACCTCGGCTGGGTCGGGGCTTGCGCCCCTCCCACCGGGACCTCGGTCGGGTCGGGGCTGGCTGCTGTCTGCCCGAACGGTCACCAGGCCGGTAAACTCACCCGCTCTGGCCAGCCGGCGAGACGACGAGTGGCGACGCGCTGGCAGGTCCGGGTTTCACCGTAAGGAGAATTTGATGATCAGCCGTTTCCTGCTTGTCCCTGCCGTGCTGGCCCTGGTGGCCGGTTGCAACCAGGCGCCCGCACCGACCGCAGGCCAGGACGCGCCGGACCAGGCTACCGCTGCGGATGCCGCTGCCGCCACACCGCTGCTCGACGTCGGCGCCGGAACCTATCTGATCGATCGCAACCACGCCATGCTCGGCTTCCACATCCGGCACATGGGCATGTCGAATTACGTCGCCCGATTCACTGAATACAGCATCAAGGTGGACTACGTACCGGACAACCTCGCGGCTTCCAGCATCGCGGTCGTCATCGATCCAAAGTCCATCGGCCTCGATTACCACGGCGACTTCAAGGCCACCCACCCGAATTCACCAAACGCCACCTTCGTCGACGAGCTGATGAGCGACAAATACTTCGACGCCGCGAAGTATCCGACCATCGAGTTCCATTCGACGCGGATCGAACCCAGAGGTCCCGGCCGGTTCTCGATTACCGGGGACCTGAGCCTGCACGGACAGACCCACCCCGTGACCCTCGAGGCCACCGTGGTCGGGTCGAAGGCCGACCATCCGATGTACGGTGGCAGCGACGTGTTCGGATTCTCCGCGAGCGGCAGCTTCAGCCGCTCGGCCTTCGGCATGGATCACCTGGTCGCGCCGGGCATCGTCGGTGACGAGGTCTCCCTGCGCTTCGAAGGCGAGTTCCACGAGCAGAAGGCTCCGGCCGGGACGGACGGCGCCACCGGCCAGACATGACGGCGGTGCACCCGACCACCGCGGCTCGCGGCTACACCGCCGTGGCCATCGTCCTGCACTGGGCGATTGCCGCCGCCATCGTCGGCAACCTCGCGATCGGCCTGTGGATGCACGAGGCGATCGACATCGCGGCCACCCGCACGCGCGCCGTGGCTGTGTTCCAGCTGCACAAGTCGATCGGCCTGACCGTACTGCTGCTGACGCTGCTGCGCCTGCTGTGGCGCCTGGGTCACCGTCCGCCGCCACTGCCGGCGGCGATGGCGGGCTGGGAGAAGGCGGCCGCGCACGCCACCCACGGCGTGCTGTACCTGCTGATGGCCGCGATCCCGCTGAGCGGCTGGCTCTACGTGTCGACCCAGTGGCGCGGCGACGCACCGCTCCTCGTACCGACGGTGTGGTTCGGCCTGTTCCCGGTACCGAACCTGTTCGGACTGCAGGCCATGGCGAACGAGGCGCGGTCCGCCTGGGCCGCGACCTTCCTCGACGGCCACGAGCTGCTGGCCTGGTCCATGGTGGCCCTGCTGGTGCTGCACGTCGGTGCCGCACTCAAGCACCAGTTCATCGATCGCGACGAGGTGACCGGACAGATGATTCCGGCACTGGCCGCGGACCGGGATCGCCCGCCCGCGGCGGGCCGGCGGCTGACGCTGCGCGGCGGCTTTGCCGCCATCGCGCTGGCCATCGCCGCAACCGGTTGGGCAGTGGTCCGTCCCCCGCCCCCGGCCGGCACATCGGTGACGACAGCCAGCAGCGAGGTGACGTCGGCACCGGGCAGCTGGACCATCGACCCGGCGCAAAGCACAATCGGGTTCTCCGGTGCCAACGCCGGTACACCGTTCCGCGGGCGTTTCACCCGCTGGCAGTCCGATATCCGGATCGACCGCGCCAGTCCCGGCCAGTCGCAGATTACCGCGACGATCTGGACCGCCTCGGCGACCGACGGCGAGCCCATGCACGATGAGGCCCTGCCGACCCGCGAGTGGTTCGATGTCGCCGGATTTCCCACCGCCAGCTACCGGGCAACGTCTTTCCAGCCGGCGGCCGATGGCAGCTGGACCGTCGTGGGCGAGTTGACCATCAAGAACCGGACCGCACCCGTGGGGCCGCTGCGCCTCGAACTGACAGCCGATCGCGCCACCATCACCGGCCAGGTAAGCGTGTCGCGCTCCACGTTCGATCTCGGCATGGAATCGGATCCTGCCGGAGAGTGGGTGTCCGGCGACATCGCGGTCGAAGTCCGGGCTGTCGTGCAATCACCATAGCGCCGGCCATAAGGAGCGCTGCCATGAAGCCCAACCTCCACATCGTCATCGCCAGCACCCGCCCCGGTCGCATCGGCCCCACCGTGGCGAAATGGTTCCATGATTTCGCCCGGCAGCACGGTCATTTCGCCGCGCACCTCGTGGACCTGGCCGACTTCAAGCTGCCGGTCTACGACGAACCGCGGCACCCGGCCACGCAGCAGTACGAGCACGCCCACACCAGGGCCTGGGCAGCCAGCGTCGCCCAGGCCGATGCGTTCGTGTTCGTGACCCCCGAGTACAACTGCTTTCCGCCGCCGTCGCTGGTGAACGCGCTGAACTATGTCTACCGCGAGTGGAACCACAAGGCCTGCGGTTTCGTCAGCTACGGCGGCGTATCCGGCGGCTTGCGCGCGGTGCAGGCGGCCAAGCAACTGGTCACCACGCTGAAGTTGATGCCGATGATCGAAGGCGTCGCCGTGCCGATGGTGGAACAGTTGCTCGACGAGCAGGGCGCCTTCGTTTCCAACCGGCTGATCGATCACTCCGCGAAGCAGATGCTCGGCGAACTGGCGAAGTGGACCGGGGCACTGGCAAGCCTGCACCCGCGGCGCAACTGATCGTCGTTCGACCTGGAGCACGCCGCGCGCCCGGGGCAGCAGCCGGCGGCACCCCCGGGCATCGCCTACATCGCGAACGACGCTCCGATGAACGGTCCCGTCAGCGCCGCATCGAGCTGGTACGCGCCGTCCCCGCGATCGACGTGCAGGTAGCGATAGCCGCCGAAGAACGTGCCCCAGCCGAAGTCGTAGCCGGCCCCGGCCATCACCTGCCATGACAGGTCCGAACCGCCGGCACCCGCGTCCCCCTGCAGGTAACCGCGCCAGTGCTCCGCGAAACGCCTGGTCCAGCGCAGGCCGGCGACCGCATCGACCCAGTCGTCGTCACCCTGCAGTTCCACGTCCGGCAATGCCGCGCCCGTGATGTCGACCGACAGGTCGAGGTTGTAGTATCGCGCGCCGGCGAACACATCGAGGTGGCTGTCCTCGCTCGGTGCGAGATCCCAGCCGGCGAATGCCTGCATGACATGACCCTTGATCTGCCCCTCCACGGAATCGTAGAGAGCGGGCACGCGCGTCGATGAATCCGACTCCACGCTGGCGTAGGTCCAGTCCCCGAAAGCGGTCCAGCGCTCGCGTCGCCAGCTGACGTTGACCATCGCTCCGGCGAGACCCAGGTTGTCCCAGAGGTGGCTGAAGTCGGCGTTGCTGCCGGTGTCCGGGTCCCCGCCGCTGCCGCCTACCGTGCCGTCGAAACCCGCGATCCAGATGTAGGGGGAGATTTGCCATTCGCCCCCGGGAGCGGCGATGGCAGGGACGGCAAAGAACAAGGCGATGGTAGATGCGACGAGGCGGCTGGCAATTGCAATCATCGCGCCGATCCTACGTGGGTTCGGCGCAACAGTCGACACGCAACCGGACCGGTCCGCACGCGCGGCCGGTTCGCCTGAGAAGCGGGCAGACTGTCTGCACGCCCGTGCACCCGGCGACAATCAGGAGAATCTCATGAATCTCGCGAAGTGTGCGTCCGCCTGCCTGGTCATGTTCCCGCTCATGGCAGCGCCCGTGGGCGCCGAAGTCACCTCGACCCTGCAGTACTCGGCCGATTCCACGTTCGAGACCGCCGCCGGCGCCGTCAGCGGTCAGGTCAACGTGGCCCCGGGCATGGAGCGGCGCGAAACGCTCAACGGCCAGGAGACGATGAAGAGAAAGGTCGTGATGACCAGGAACGACGGCAGCAAGATGGCCGGCTCGACGCCGACGCACGGCGCGCCGGCATGAAGGCGGTGCGCGCGAAGCCGGCCGATTTCGAACTGGCCAGTTCGATGCTCAATTTCATGAGGAACTTCGACCATGCAGCGGAGACGCAGGAGATCCTGAAGCAGGCCAGGGCGCAGGCGACGCGGCTGCTCGCCGAGGAGGACAAGGCCTTCGGGCTGCGCGCGGCGCCTGGCCGACGGGCTCGCGGGCGGCAAGAACTGGGCGGAGGCCGTGCAGCTTTACATCGTTGCCGGTGACAGCAAGCGCGCCGAACAACTCGAGGCAAGCCGCCGTACGGGCGCAACCCGGCAGGAAGAGGAGCGCCAGAAAAAGTTTTCCGACGAGCAGGCCGAGCTCGAGAAGGAACTCGACCTGTGAGCAGCACGTAGACGGACTCGGGCCATCCGGCGCCCGCCGCGTCGTCTGGGACGTCTGCGTGGTCGGGCCGGGCGTCAACGCCCGGCGTACTCGGCGAGACCCTCGCGCAGGTTCCGGTCATGCGGATGCCGCCCGAGCGCATCGCGCAGGACACGGATCGCGTCGGCCTCGCGGCCAGCGTCGTGCAGCGCTACGGCGTAGACCCAGGCAAAGCGTGGCACCTCCGGACCGAGCGCCGCAGCGCGCGCGAGTGACGCGAGCGCCTCCGCCTTGCGCCCCTGACGCACCAGCGACAGGCCGAGGGCATGGTGGACGCCTGCGGCGTCCGGACCGCGCGCGAGCGCCTCGCGCAGGGTCCGCTCGGCACCCGCCTCGTTGCCCATGCTGCGTTCGGTGTCGGCGAGGTTGACCGACGCCTGCACGAAGGACGGATCCAGCGCAAGCGCTTCGCGGAAGGCTGCCATCGCGGCAGGCCCGTCGCGCCGTTCGAGCGCGAGCGTGCCGAGGCTCAGCATCGCCTCCGGGCGATCGGCGTTGAAGCGCTGGGCCGCGATCCATTCCGCCAGCGCCGCCGCGAAATCGGCAGGCTCCACGCCGACCAGCTGTGCCTCGGGCGCACCGGCGAGCGAGCGCGCAGCGGCCATGCGCACGAGGCGCACCGGGTCGCGCAGGAGGGCTGGGAGGTGCTCCGCGCGCAGGCCCGGCTCCGCCCCGCCCAGCGCTTCGGCAGCCGCGGCTCGCACCAGCGGGGCCGGATCACCGAGCGAGCGCCCGATCGCCGCGACGAGGTCCGGCGCCCCGAGACGGCCGGCGCGTGCAACGGCGCTGGCACGCACGATGGCGGGCTGCGCCATGTCGCCGATAAGCGCGGCGAGCGGTGCAGACGCCGCGGGGTCGCCGGCGTCGGCCGCCGCGAACGTCGCGGCAAATGTCTGGAACCCCGGCTTGGGCTGCGGGTACCACCGCGCGACCGCATCGGCCGCCCACTGTGGGTCGCGCCCGACGTGGCAGCGATCGCAGGCGTTCGGCACGCCGAGCGACACGCCCAGATCGGGGCGTGGAATGCGCAGCGAGTGATCGCGGCGCGGGTCGACGACCATGTAGGTCGTCGCCGGCATGTGGCAGGCGACGCACTCGGCGCTGGCGGAACCCGGCTCGTGCCGGTGATGCGCGACCGTGTCGAACCTGGCCGGTGCGTGGCACTGCGAGCACACCGCATTGCCCGCCGCACGCAGTTTCCCGCCATGCGGCTCGTGGCAGTCCGCACAGGTGACGCCGGCCGCGTGCATGCGGCTCTGCACAAACGACCCCCAGGTGTAGACCTCGTCGCGCTGCTGGCCATCGGGATGGTAGAGGCCGGGCTCCAGCAGCGCGGGGCGGAACGCGTCGAGCCATTCCTGGCCGGCGTG
>CAUJIY010000147.1 GCA_963205295.1 Pseudomonadota bacterium | reverse complement strand
CCACCAGAAGGCGCCGGCCTTCGACGAGCTGGCGCCCAGCCAGGAGCTGCTCGAGACCGGCATCAAGGTGATCGACCTGATCTGCCCCTTCGCCAAGGGTGGCAAGGTCGGCCTGTTCGGCGGCGCCGGCGTCGGCAAGACAGTGAACATGATGGAGCTGATCCGCAACATCGCCATCGAGCACAGCGGCTACTCGGTGTTTGCCGGCGTCGGCGAGCGGACCCGCGAAGGCAACGACTTCTATCACGAGATGCGTGAATCGAACGTGCTCGACAAGGTGGCGCTGGTCTACGGCCAGATGAACGAGCCGCCGGGCAACCGCCTGCGCGTGGCGCTCACGGGCCTCACCATCGCCGAGAATTTCCGCGACGAAGGCCGCGACGTGCTGATGTTCATCGACAACATCTACCGCTACACGCTCGCCGGCACCGAGGTCTCGGCGCTGCTCGGCCGCATGCCCTCGGCGGTGGGTTACCAGCCGACGCTTGCCGAGGAGATGGGCGTGCTGCAGGAGCGCATCACCTCGACCCGCACCGGCTCGATCACCTCCTTCCAGGCGATCTACGTGCCCGCCGACGACCTCACCGACCCGTCGCCGGCCACCACGTTCGCGCACCTCGACGCGACGCTCGTGCTCTCGCGCAACGTCGCGGAACTTGGCATCTACCCGGCCGTGGACCCGCTCGACTCCACCAGCCGCCTGCTCGACCCGAACGTCATCGGCCAGGAACACTACGACTGCGCCCGCTCGGTGCAGGCCGTGCTCCAGCGCTACAAGGAGCTGCAGGACATCATCGCCATCCTCGGCATGGACGAACTTTCCGAGGACGACAAGCTCACCGTGCAGCGCGCGCGCAAGATCCAGCGCTTCCTCTCGCAGCCGTTCTTCGTGGCCTCGCAGTTCACCGGCCAGGAAGGCAAGTACGTCTCGCTCAAGGACACGATCCGCGCCTTCAAGGGCATCGTCGGCGGCGAGTACGACGCCCTGCCCGAGCAGGCGTTCTACATGGTCGGCACCATCGAAGAGGCCGTCGCCAAGGCAAAGACGCTGCAGTAAGGGCGCAAGCCCCGACAGACCGGCTAGCCAGGAACTCACAATATGGCCACCATCCACGTCGAGATCGTCAGCGCCGAGGGTCACATCTTCTCGGGCGATGCGAGCCTGGTGATCTGCCCCGCGAAGATGGGCGACGTGGGCATCGCCCCGCGCCACGCTCCGCTGATGACCACCCTGCGTCCGGGTGAGGTACGCGTGCAGGCCGAGGGCAAGGACGAGGTTTTCCTTTTCGTCACCGGCGGCATCCTCGAGGTGCAGCCGACCCAGGTGACGATCCTCGCCGACACCGCGCTGCGCGAGGACCAGCTCGACGAGTCCGCTGCCGACGACGCACGGCGCAAGGCCGAGGAGGCGCTGAAGGGTGCCGTCGGCAAGGAAGACCTCGCCCACGCCCAGCTGCAGCTCGTCGAGGCCGCCGCCCGCTATCGCGCCACCCAGAAGCTCAAGGGCAAGCGCAAGCCGCTCTGAGGTTCGGCTCCCCGACCCCGGCATTCGCACCTGTGGGAGGGGCGCGAGCCCCGACATGCTGACCACGGCAGGCGCCCATGCGGCGGGGGAGCCAAAGTCGCTCCCCGATACTCGCTTGGTTTGGGTCCCCCGCCTCCGGGCGCTCACGCGCTTCAGGTCGCGGCTGGCACCGCTCCTGCAGGGGCTGTCGGGGCTTGCGCCCCTCCCACAGTGCTGTGCTGGTCCCACAGATGCTGTGTCGGGGCTTGCGCCTCTCCTACAGATGTTGTGTCCGGGCTCGCGCTCCTCCTACAGAGGCTGCGCATATAATCCCGCCATGCCTACCACCGTCATCGTGCTGGCCGCCGGCCAGGGCAAGCGCATGCGCTCGGACCTGCCGAAGGTCCTGCACCCCCTCGCCGGGCGGCCGCTGCTCGCCCACGTCCTCGACGCCGCCACGGCGCTCAAGCCACGCGAAGTGCGTGTCGTCCACGGGCACGGCGGCGCGCAGGTGCAGGCCGCGTTCGTGGAGCGCCCGGTCACCTGGGTGCACCAGGCCGAGCAGCGCGGCACCGGCCATGCGGTGCGACTCGCCCTCGGCCGGGTGCCGGCCCGGGACGTGGTGCTGGTGCTCTATGGCGACGTGCCGCTGGTCGAACCGGCGACGCTGCGCAAGCTGGTGGCGAAGGCGGCGGGCGGCAGGCTCGCCGTGCTGACGGCGCAGTTCACCGACCCCACTGGCTACGGGCGCATCGTGCGCGGTGGCAGGGGCGGCCGGGTCCTCGCCATCGTCGAGGACCGGGACGCGACGCGCGAACAACGCGCCATCCGCGAGATCAACACGGGGCTCATGGCCTGTCCGGCGGGTGCGCTGGCGAAGATGATCGGGCGGCTGAAGGCGAACAACGCCCAGCGCGAGTTCTACCTGACCGACATCGTCGGCTTCGCCGTGAAGGATGGTCTGCCCGTCGTCGCCGTCGGTGCGGCATCGGCCGACGAGGTGCTCGGCATCAACGACAAGGTGCAGCTTGCCGAAGCGGGTGGCATCCTGCGCCGGCGCACGGCACACGCCCTGATGCAGGCAGGCGTCACGCTGGTCGACCCCGGGCGCATCGACGTGCACGGCACGCTCCGCTGCGGCCGCGACGTCGTGATCCATCCGAACGTGCTCTTCGAGGGTGACGTGCGGCTTGGCGACGGCGTGCTGGTCGAGGCTTTCAGCCGGATCCGCAACGCGAATGTCGGGGCCGGTACGATCATCCATACGCACTGCGTGATCGAGGCGGGCGAGATCGGTGCGCGGTGCGAAATCGGGCCCTACGCCCGCATGCGGCCGGGCGTGGAACTCAAGGGCGACGTGAAGCTCGGCAACTTCGTCGAGGTGAAAAAGAGCGTCATCGGGCTGCACAGCAAGGTGAACCACCTTGCCTACATCGGCGACACGACCATCGGCGAGAAGGTCAACGTGGGTGCGGGCACGATCACCTGCAACTACGACGGGGCGAACAAGCACCGCACGGTGATCGGCGACGGCGCCTTCATCGGTTCCGGGGTCGAACTCGTCGCGCCCGTCGAGATCGGGGCCGGGGCCACCATCGGTGCCGGATCAACCATCTCGAAGGATGCGCCGGCGGGCCAGCTCACCGTGTCGCGCAGCCGCCAGGCCACGATCCCCGGGTGGAAGCGGCCGGTAAAGAAGTAGCCGCCCCGGACCGACGTGGCGATTCTGCGACCTGGTTTCAGGCGGACTTAAGTGCCGCAGCCGATAATCTCCCCCGCATCCCGCCCCGGATAAGAGACATAATCAGCCCCCATGTGCGGAATCGTCGGCGCCGTCGCGGATCGTAATGTCGTTCCCATCCTGATGGAGGGCCTGCGTCGCCTCGAGTACCGCGGCTACGACTCCGCCGGGCTCGCCGTGCTCGACGACGGCGTCATGCGCCGGCAGCGACGCCTCGGCAAGGTCGCCGAGCTGCAGGCGGCCCTGAATGCCGAACCGCTGGCAGCATCGCTCGGCATCGCCCACACGCGCTGGGCCACCCATGGCGCCCCGGCCGAGCGCAATGCCCACCCGCACATCTCGAACGACGGGCTGGCGATCGTCCACAACGGCATCATCGAGAACCACGAGTCGCTGCGCGAGGAACTGAAGCGTCTCGGCTACACGTTCACCTCCGACACCGACACCGAGTGCATCGCCCACCGCATCCACCACCATCTGAAGGGCGGTCGCAGCCTGCTCGAGGCCGTGCGCGCCACGGTGGCGGAGCTCGAAGGCGCCTATGCACTGGCCGTGATGAGCCAGGCCGATCCCGGCCTGATCGTGCTCGCCCGCTGTGGCTGCCCGGTGGTGATCGGTGTCGGCGAGGGCGAGCATTTCGTCGCTTCCGATGTCTCGGCGCTCCTGCCCGTGACCCGCCGCTTCGTATTCCTCGAGGAGGGCGACGTCGCCGAGATCCGCCGCGGCGGCATCCGTGTGCTCGACCGCGACGGGCACGTGGTGCAGCGGCCGGTGAAGGAGAGCGAGCTGTCGGCGGACGCGGCCGAGAAGGGCCAGTATCCGCACTACATGCTCAAGGAGATCCACGAGCAGCCGCGCGCCGTGGCACAGACGCTCGCCGAGCGGGTCGCCAATGGCCGCCTGCTCGCCGCCGCCTTCGGGCCGGACGCCGACGGGGTCTTCGGCCGCACCGAGGCCGTGCACATCGTTGCCTGCGGCACCAGTTTCCACGCGGGCTCGGTGGCCCGTTACCTGATCGAGCAGATCTGCCGCATCCCCTGCCACGTGGAGATCGCGAGCGAGTTCCGTTACCGCAATCCGGTGGTCACGCCGAACACGCTGTTCGTGACCATCTCGCAGTCAGGCGAGACGGCCGACACGCTGGCCGCGCTGCGCCTGGCAAAGCAGGCCGGGTTCCTGGCCACGCTGGCGATCTGCAACGTCCCGGAGAGCTCGCTGGTACGCGAGTCGGACCTGGTGATGCTCACGCGCGCGGGTCCCGAGATCGGCGTGGCCTCGACCAAGGCCTTCACCACGCAGATCGCCGCGCTCACCATGCTGGTGGTCGCCCTCGCC
>CAUJIY010000146.1 GCA_963205295.1 Pseudomonadota bacterium | reverse complement strand
CCGCCAGGCATCGCCGTCACGGTGCATCAGCACGGTGCTGCGACCGGTGAAGATGCCAGGGGTGAAGGCGCCTGCCGACAGGAAGCGCTTCTCCCAGGCGATCTGGATCACCGCAAGGTCGGGCCCGGCGGTGATCTGGGTGTCGGTGAGGTTGATGCGCAGATTGCGGTAGGCGGCGATGTCGCGACGCACGCCATCGAGGAACACCTGGTAGCCGACCATCGTCGGGTCGAGGCGCTGCTGGAACTTCGCGATATTCCCGCCCTCGTAGGCGCGCAGCAGTTCATCGAGCGCATCGCGTGCCTTCTGCATGTCCTCGAGACCGCCGATCGGCGCGGCCTCGCCCTCCTCGCCGGCCGGTGCACCGGGCTCGGGGCCCACCTGCCCGGACTCGATGGGCCGGATCTCGGAGGCTGGCGGCAGGGGATACTCGTCGCGCGGAACGCCCTGGGCGCCGGCGCTGGCGGCGACGCCCACGAGGAGCCAGCCGGTGACGACGCGGTAGCAGAAGCGGTTCGTGATCATGATGCCTAGCCTCTCGGGCCGAAGGGAGTCGCGTCAGAACGTCGACAGGAACTGCAGACCGAGCGTGCGCTCCATGTAGGCGATGTCGCTGCGGTCGTCGAAGCTGTCGTTGCGGCTGTAGTAGAGCTTGAGCGAACCGTACCGGCCGAGCGCGCGCCCGGCCTGGACCTGGATGCCACGCTGATCCAGGTTCTGGCCGCTGCTCGGGTCGCGCACGCGCCCGTCGTACCACATAGCGCTGAATTCGCCGATGCGCGCATGCCGGCCGACGAGATCGACCTGCCAGCTCTCGTTGCTGTTACGCTCGCCGGTGTCGAGCTCCTGGCGCTGGTCGCTGAAGGTCAGCGTGGTGCCGAAGTTCCAGCTGCCGTCGACGGGCTCCACCCACTCACGCCCGACGTAGGCACTCCAGCCGTCGGTCTGCGAGGTCGCTTCCGCCGAAGCGTCGTTCTCGTAGTCACCGCGCTGCAGGCCGAGGCCGGTCGACCAGCCGCCCCGGCTGAACGACAGCCCGGCCGCACTGTCCTGCTGGTCGTTCACGCCACCACCCGTGTTCTCGCCATTGGACTGCGAGTGGCTGAACTGCAGGCTCAGTCCTTCGATGGCGAGGACGGCGATGTCGGCGCCGAGCGTCCAGCTGTCCGCCTCGACCGCATTCGGCGTGTACGGCACTGGCACCGGCGGCTCGACGCTCTTCGGTGGCTCGGCGCGCTCGTTCTCGGTGTGGCGCAGGTCGCCGTTGAGCGAGAGCCAGCTCGCCGCCATCCAGCTGACGTTGCCGTAGACCTCGCTGACACCCGACAGCGCATCGCCCGACAGCGAGGTATAGAACAGGCCGAGATCGTGGTAACCCGCCTGCAGCCCGAGCCGTTCGCCCTGCCAGGTGGCATCGAGGATCCAGGCCTCGTCGCTCTCATCGGCGTAGCCCTCCTCCTCCCAGTCGCTGACGCCGCCCTCGCCGCTCAGCGTGAAGCCACCCTGGCTGAAGTTGAAGCCGAGCGTGGTGGCATTGCCGTCGGCCGGTGCCAGGCCGGTGAGCGCAGCCGTATCCTCGTCGCTGTCGTCGGCGTAGCCCTGAGTGGTGAGGTAGACGGAGAACAGGTCGCCGAAGGGCTGCTCGACCTTGAAGGCGTAGCTGTTGCGAAGGTAACGGGTACGCCGCTCCTCCTTGGCGATCGACTCCCAGGTATCCGACTGCACGCCGGCGACGGCCTGGAACAGCGTGCGGCCGAGATAACCCTCGCCGAACAGGCCGCGCAGGCCGGTGTTGGTGCCGAGCGTGGAGAACCCGACCGGTACGTCGCCAAGCGCCACGCGATAAGTTTCACCGGCATGCCCGAACTGCATGTTGTTGATCAGCGCCGGATGGTCGAGCACCGCGCGGTCGTCGCTGAACGTGGCGCCGAAGGTGAACCAGGTGAGCGCACCGTCGCTGCCGGTCGAGCGGACTTCGGTCTGCACCTGGCCGGTGTTGTTCGCGCTCTCCTCGCGGATCGGTGTCAGTGTGAAGCCGCCGCGGGAGTTGTTGCTGTAGAAGTCGTAGGAAATGCCCCCGGTCCACTCCAGCCGGGTGTCACTCTCCCCACCACCCTCGACGAGGCGTGGTGCCGCGGTACCGCTCGCCTGCGCCCACTGCTGCAGGACCTGATCGTTGTCCGCCAGCACGTGGCGGGGGTCGCCGGCATCGGCCCGGGCTGAACCCGCCGTCATCGCACCGAGCGCTGCCAGCACCCAGCCGCCGTGGCGCACGCGCGCCATTCCACCCCAATCAGTCATTGCGATTCCCCTCAGCGATCCGGACCCACGGCGTCGCAACCCCAAAAACCATCCGCCCCGCCGTGATTGGATGCTGCAGCGTAGCGCTGTCGGACTGGTTCGACAACCCGTCCGGTCACGACAGCATTGCCGTGTGGATATGGCTAACCTTGGCCGGCTGCGACCAGCGATAGAAGGTGCGCAGCTCGCGCACCAGTCCGGCGACCGGTGTGCCGGACGGGAAACGCTGTTGCAGACGCCGGCAGTAGCCGGTGGCGAAGCGACTCGCCTCCGCATAGCGCCGGCGCTCGACCGGGTCGAGCACCGGGTCGAACACGGGTTCGTCGAACAGTGCATCGAGCACGCGCGCCTGCCCGGGATGCGCCTGGGCACCGAGCAGCGCGCGGACACAGGCGTACTTGTCGACCTCGGCCTGCAGCTCGAGTTCGAGCAGCGTCACCGCGGTGTCGCGTGCGGCATTCCAGGCCACGTAGTTGAAGTGGCTGACGCCCTCCACCGCGAGGCAGAAGTCGGCCAGGTTGCGTCCGTCGAGCGCGCATCGCGGATCGTCGGCGGCAAGGTGGTCGAGCACGGCCTGTTCGAGGTACAGCGCCAGGCCGATTTCGCCGTCACCCTGCTCGATCAGCAGCTGTTCGGCACGCGCACGCACCTGTCCCTGCGCCGACCAGGGAACAAGCGCAGCCGCATCGGTGACCAGATAGTCGCGTACGTCGGCGTCGATCTCCACACCGTAGAGCGTGGCGAGCAGGCACTGCAGATCGCGCACCAGCACGTTCGGCTCTGCTCAGTGCTGGTAGTCCGGCAGCGCGCCGGCTATGGGCTGGATGCCGGCCTCGCGCAGCAGGCGCCCGGCGCGCACGCTGCCGGTGCGCAGCCAGGTCTCGTACAGCCGCAGCACGTCCGTATCGCGAAGACCGCCCGCCGAAGCCCGCACCTCGTGCAGGACGTCGACGAGGTCGAGGAACTTCGCCGCCAGTTCGGCAAATACCTCCGCCAGCACCCGGCTGCGCGGCGGACCATGAGCGCCAGTGGCCAGCGTCCGGTAGGCGCCACCACCCATGTTGACGTAGTACTCGAGCCCGACCGTCCGCTGGTGCAGGGCCTCGGCGAAGAAACCGGCCGTGAACAAGGCCACATCGCCGAGACGCTGCAGCGCGCAGCGCCGTTCCCCGGGGTCGGTGGCACCGGCCGCGTCGGCGAGCATCAATGCCAGCGGCCGGTGGCCATTGCCGCAGCCGTGACCGCTGTCGGTGCGGGCGAACAGGGTGAGCAGCCTGACGACGTAGTGCGAAGTGTCGCGGTCGACGACCACGTGGTTCACGGCCAGCGCCGCATCCACGCTGTCGCGGAAGAACTCCTCCAGGCTGGCGACAGGCACCAGCGAGTCGGCGCGAGGTCGAGGTGCATCCTGCATGGCAATCTCCCGGCAGGCGTGCCCGTCGCGAGCTCCGCGGCGGTGGCAGGCGGCAGTCACGCCCGATCGACGCTACACCCGCAGCCCGTGATCGTGCCGTGACTCGTGTCACGCGCCCGCGGCGCGCCGCCACGCTCAGCCGGCGAGCGCCATCCCCGGCTGCCAGGCGATTTCGTCCATGCTGCAGCCCTGCAGGGTGTGCCCGACTTCGAAGGCGACGAAGTCGCCGGGGCGTGCCAGCGCCAGGCCGACGATCAGGACGAGCGCCCCATCACGTCCGCCGCAGGTGTCGACGTCGCACTTCACGTAGCCGGCCTCGTGCGGTGACGCCCCTGCGAGCAATCCCTGCGCGTGCAGTGCGGCGAGGAATGCCGCCACCTGCCCGCGCACCTCCTCCCAGAGCGCCGGGCCGGGCGCCTGGAACGCAGCCCAGCGGGTGTAGCGTGCGATGCTGCTCATCACGAACAGTGCCACGCGCCGCTGGCGCAGGTCGTTCCACGAGGTCGCCACGCCGCCCGAGCGCGCCAGCGTGACGAAGCCGCCGAGCTCGATGCGGCCCGGTACCGGGCGCACCAGCGCATTCACGCCGAGGCGGGCGAGCTGGTGCACGTCGGCATCCTCGAGCAGCAGCATCGGGCGGGTGCGACCGAGCGCGAGCGCAGGCCGGGCGGGTGGAGACAGCCCGGCGGCGCAGAGGCTCCCGGCGATGGCACCGGCAGCGCTGAGATGCCCGCCGACGGCGACGTGCCGCGGGTTGTCGAGTGCGGGGAAGTAGGTCAGCGCGTTCGGGCTGGTGAAGCCGCGTTCGCGCTGCGCGCGGGCCACGTCGCCGATGCTCGCCCAGGACTGCGGCGGATCGAGGATCAGCAGGGCGTGGCGTTCCCGGCAGTAGCGATCGGCGGCAAACAAGGCCACCGGGCCCAGCGTTGCCCCGGATGCGCCCGGCACGAGGCAGATGAAGTCGACCCACGGCACCTGCTCGAGCGCGAACATGCCGCTGCTGCGGTCGCGCGAGCCGATCAGGTCGTAGTCGGTCGGCGTGTTGTCGCCGGCCCACTCCGAGCGGCTGTACACATAGCGGACCGGCTGTGACGCATCGGCGCCCAGGGTGCGGGTCGGCCTCTCGGCCGGCGGCCGGCCGGCGAGGCGCACCAGCGCGGAGCCGGCCAGTGCGTCGCCGACGAAGTCCGACTCCGCCGGATCGACCGTCACGGCACGGTAGCTCTCCTGCTCCTCGACCAGCGGCTGCGACGGGGAGCGACAGCGGTGCACCGTCAGGTTGAAACGCCGGTGCTCGCCCGGCGCGAGACCCTCGTAGTCGACCGAGGCGCGCAGGTGTTCGAGCGGACCCGGGTTGACCGCCTGCAGGCGCAGGTCACCGCTGGTCCCGGGCAGCACGATGACGTTGCGATGGTCGCTGCGGCACACGCGCACGACGATGGCGAGCGTGCCGCCGTTCTCGAAAAACTGGTAGAGCAGGAATTCCATCCGGCTCAGGTAGCCGGGGACCCCAAAGCGCAGCAGGAACTCCTCGAGGCTGCGGATGGCGACGGGAATGTCGACCGGTCCGCGCGGCGCCGGGCCGATGAAGGCGGCGATGCTCTCCCGCGACACCGGTATCGGTTCCCCACGGGACGGAATCTCGATCACCGAGATGCCGTTCGAGCCTGACTGCACCGCGAAGCGCCTCTCAGGGGCCGGCAATTTCCGATTGCGGCCCCGATCCATGGACGACTGCGCTCATCTTAACAGCGAGCCGTCCGCCCGTGACAGGCGCGTGCGCCGCCGGCCGCTCACCAGCAGCACGATCGGCGCGAGCAGCATGCCGGCGAGAAAGCCGCCGATGTGCGCGCGGAACGCGACACCGCCACCCGCCTGCGGCGCGGTGAACTCGAGCGCCACCTGCACGGCGAACCAGGCGACCAGCACGACCCACGCCGGCAGGCGCACGAGATCGATCCAGAAGAACGGCGGCACGATGGCAGCAAGTTCGGCGCGCGGATGCAGGACGAGGAACGCACCGAGCACCCCGGATACCGCGCCACTCGCACCGATCATGGTCACCGTCGAGGTGGTGTCGGGCAGCGCCTGCGCCATCGCGGCGGCAATACCGCAGAGCAGATAGAAGACGATGAAGCCAGGCTGGCCGAGCGACTCCTCGACGTCGGCACCGAACGCCCAGAGGTAGAGCATGTTGCCGGCGAGGTGCAGCCAGCCGGCGTGCAGGAAGAGATAGCTCACCAGCGGCACCGCGAAGGGCGTCCACGCGAGCCGCGGATCGTCCGCACCGCCGGCGAAGAAGAAGGCCGGCGTGAAGCCGAGGGCGCGCGTGGCCAGATCGCCCCAGGGGCCCGCGGTCAGTTGCCAGAGGAAAACGATGCAGCAGGCGGCAAGGATCGTGCGGCTCGCCACCGGTACGCTGCTGGTGGCGTCGGCGTCACCGGCCCGAATCACGGCCCGGGGGCTGGCGCGTCACCGGCTGCTGCCGGTGCCGCCGCTGTACCATCCGCACCCTGCGCGAACCACTCGTAGCTCGCGACATTGGTGACCCGCACCGCCTGCGCCACGGTCGCGTCCTGGTCGGGGCCGGCGGCCATGATCGACACCGGGAAGCCGCGCTGGTCGGCGGCGATGCGCGCGAGGCGCTCGAAGTCGATCGCCTCGCGCGGCCGGCCGGTCTTCGCCAGCCGCTTCTCGACTTCGCGCAGCAGTGCCGGTGTACGCCGGGCCTGGTCTTCCTCGAGCGGCGGGTGCGCCTCGACGACGAACTCGTTGCCCGTCACGCCGAGCAACAACGGCTGGTTGACGATCTGCACCGGCGTGCCAACGGCGACCTGCGGGAACAGCCACTCGATGTCCTCCGGGTTCATGCGGATGCAGCCATGGCTGACGCGCATGCCGACGCCGGCGGGCTTGTTGGTGCCGTGGATGAGGTAATCGCCCGGCAGTGCCAGGCGCATGGCGTAGCGGCCGAGCGGGTTGTCCGGCCCGGGCGGTACCACCGGCGGCAGCGGATCACCGTTCTCGGCATGCTCCTTGCGGATCGACGCCGGCACCCGCCAGACCGGATCCTTCTTCTTCGATGTGACCCGGGTGCGCCCGACCGGCGTGGCCCAGCCCTCGCGCCCGATGCTGATCGGGAAGGTGTGTACGACCGGTACCGCACCCGGCCAGGGCTTCGGGAAATAGAACAGGCGCTTGGTGGCGACGTTGAGCACGATGCCCTGGCGGGGCGCATCCGGCAGCACGAAGCGGCTCGGCAGCACGATCGCCGTGCCCTCGCCCGGCAACCAGGGGTCGATGCCGGGGTTGGCCTCGACGAGTTCGTCGTAGCCGAGGTCGTAGGCCTGGGCCAGGTCGATGAAGGTGTCCTCAGCGCGGGCGCGCACGACCTGGAGTTCGCCGACGACGTTGCTGGCCGGGTCGGTGAGTGAAAACAGCGTCGTCGGCCGCGGCGACTCCTCGACCGGCGCCGGCGCGGCGACGGGTTCGGGTGATGGAGGCGACGGCAGTTGCAGCAGCGCGCAGCCGTTCGCGGCCACGGCCGCAACGGCGACGACGAGCCGACGCGACAGGGTGGACAACCGCCGCAGTGCCATCAGCGCTGGCAGCGCGGCTTCTTGCCGGCCGCCTGGGCCTCGTTGTAGAGCTTCAGTGTCTCGGGGAACTGCGCGATCAGTTCATCGATGCGATGCTCGGAGGAGGGATGGGTCGACAGCATCTCCGGCGGACCAAGCTTGCTTTTCTTCTGCATGTTCTGCCACAGCGCCACGCTCTGGCGCGGATCGAAGCCGGCCTTCGCCATGTAGCGCAGCCCGACGGTGTCGGCCTCGCTCTCCTCACCGCGGCTGAAAGGCAGGGACAGCCCGAGCTTGGCCACCATGCCGCCGAGGTCCATGCCGGCCTGCCCGGTTCCGGTGGCCACCGCCACGCCGACGACCCCGATCTGCGTGGTCGCCTCGCGGTTGTAACGCTTGAGTGCGTGCTTCTCGGTCACATGGGCGACCTCGTGACCGATCACCGCGGCGAGCTGGTCCTGGTTCTCCGCGACCTTGAACATGCCGGTGAACACGCCGATGTGCCCGCCGGGGAGAGCGAAGGCGTTGATCTCCTCGCTCTCGAAGATCTCGATCTCCCAGTCCTGGTCAACGTAGGGCGGCGGCAGCTCGCGGACGATGGCACTCGCCACGCAGTTGACGTAGGCGCGCCGGCCAGCATCGGTGCTGAGCGGGGTCTTGTTGCGGATTTTCTGGAATTCCGCGTCGCCCTGGGTATCGATCTCGCTCTCGCTGGCGAGCGGCAGCGCGCAGGCGGCGAGCAGAGCGGCGACACCTGCGGCGAGCAGGGTCCGGAACGGCAAGCTGGAAACCGGGCGCGACACGGGCAGGGATTATACGGTGGCCCGCCGGACCGTGGCGATCAGGGCCGGCGCTGCAGTACGGCTGCGCAACGCCGGGACGGGATCGTCGCTCCCGTCACGGCAACCACCGCTCCCCTCGCCGCTCGGCGACCCACCCGGTTGCCTGATCTGCCGCGGCGCGCACCGCAGCGAAGATCTTTTCCTGCAGCGTGTGTCGTGCGCGGTAGCTGACGTGGAACAGGTCGCGCTCGGCCGCGAGTTTCAGCAGGTAGTCATCGCTGGCACCGAGCTCGTCGATCAGTCCGAGCTCGAGCGCACGGCTGCCATACCAGTGCTCGCCGGTGGCGACCCGCTCGATGTCGAGCTGCGGACGATGCTGCACCACCATGGCCTTGAACAGGGAGTGCACCTCCTCGAGTTCTTCGCGCAGCTTGGCGCGGTCTTCGTCGGTATTGCGCCCGAACATAGTGATGGTGCGCTTGTAGCGTCCGGCGGTCACCTGCTCGAAATCCACGCCGCGCTCGGCGAGTGCGCGATTGAAGTTCGGGATCTGCGCCAGCACGCCGATCGAGCCGATCACCGCGAACGGCGCCGCGACGATGCGGTCGGCGACACAGGCCATCAGGTAGCCGCCGCTCGCCGCGCCCTTGTCGATGACGACGGTCAGCGGCACCTTGCGGGCACGCAGCCGCGCGAGCTGCGAAGCCGCCAGCCCGTGCTCGTGGACCGCACCGCCGAAGTTCTCGAGCCGCAGCACCACCTCGTCGGCGGCCGTGGCCACCGCCAGCACCACGCTCACCTCCTCGCGCAGCGAGGCCACCGCGGTGGCGCGCATGTCGCCCTTGAAGTCGAGCACGAAGACGCGGCGACGCGGCTGGTCGGCCCTGGCCGCGGCCTTCTCCCCGGCCTTGCGGGCTTTCGCCTCGCGCTTCGACTCCTTCTTCCACTCACCCTTGCCCAGCACCGCCCGGCGCAGCACGTCGGAAACCTCGCGGTAGCGGTCGTTGAGCTTCTGGACGCTGAGGCCGCCCGGCGCCGCGCCCTTGCGCGACAGCCCGACCACCACCAGCGTCAGCGCGGCGGCGGCAGCGACGAAGGTGATCGCCTTGGCGAGGAACAGGCCGTACTCGAACAGGAACTCTGCCATCTGTTACATCCGCTGCATGGTGGCCCGCCCGGGTGCGGGCCCGCGGCCTACAGGCCGACGTTGTTGTGTTCCAGGACACGCTCGGCGCGATAGCTCGAGCGCACCAGCGGCCCGGCGACCACTTCGGTGAAGCCGAGCGCGAGGCCGTGGTCGCGCAGGGCAGCGAAACGCTCCGGAGTCACGTACTCGCGCACCGGCAGGTGGTGCGGCGTCGGCCGCAGGTACTGGCCGAGCGTGACGATGTCGACCCCCTGCGCACGCAGGTCGGACAGCGCCGCGTGCACCTCTTCCGCGGTCTCGCCGAGGCCGAGCATGAGGCTGCTCTTGACGAGGATGTCCGCGCGCGCGGCCCGCGCCGCGGCCAGCACTGCCAGCGACTGGTCGTAGCCGGCACGCGGGTCACGCACCTCGCCGGTGAGCCGGCGCACGGTTTCCAGGTTGTGGGCGAACACCGCGAGATCCGCCGCGGTGACCGCGTGCACCGCCGCCAGGTCGCCGCCGAAATCGGGCACCAGCGCCTCCACGGCGGTCTCCGGGTTGCGCGCACGGATCGCGGCGATGCAGGCCGCGTAGTGCGCCGCACCGCCGTCCGGGAGGTCGTCGCGGTCGACCGAGGTGAGCACCACGTACTTCAGCCCCATCAGTTCGACCGTGCGGGCCGCGTTGGCAGGTTCCGCAGGGTCGAGCCAGCCGCGCGGGTTGCCGGTATCGACGGCGCAGAAGCGGCAGGCGCGCGTGCACACGCTGCCCATGAGCATGAGCGTCGCCGTGCCGGCACCCCAGCACTCGCCGATGTTCGGGCACAGCGACTCCTCGCACACGGTCGCTAGCCGGTGCTCGCGCACGACGCCCTTGATCTCCGCGTAGCGCCCACCCCCCGGCACCCGTGCACGCAGCCATGGCGGCTTGCCGCCACGGCTCGGCTCGGCGACATCGCCCCGGGCCTTGATCCCATGGCGGATGGCGGTGAAGCCCTCGCGGGTACGGTACTTCTCGCCGCTGCGCGGCGCGTCCTCGGTGACGATGTCGATGCCGCGCAACCTGCTCATGCGCGCCATTGTGACACGACCCCGCCACCGCCGTGCACGGCGCCACTGCCCGGCCGTGACAGGCGGCTTCAGCCGCTATGGCGTTCCCGCACCCGAAGCGACCGCAGGCGATGGGGAGGTTTCACCACCTCCATGCCGACAACCCAGTCCCCGGGAAAGAGTCGCGACTGGCGTCGCTCCCACAGAGATTGGGAGAGCGCGGATTGCTGTGGGAGGGGCGCAAGCCCCGACGGTGAAGAGTCGCGACTGGCGTCGCTCCCACAGAATCGGGTGCGGCCCTGTGGGAGGGACGCAAGCGCCGACCAAAAAAAGCCCGGCCAAAAGGCCGGGCAATACAGGGGGAAGTCTTTCACCACGGCGGGACCGGCAGCGGCCCACGTCCGACATCCGTCAGCAGTTCAGTGCACCCGCGACCAGTTCAGCAGCTCCACGTCCTTCGCCTCCAGGTTGAAGTTCCGGGCGAGGATCGCCTCGATCTCCTGCGGGTCGAG
>CAUJIY010000145.1 GCA_963205295.1 Pseudomonadota bacterium | reverse complement strand
GCGCTGACCGGCTACCGCATCATCTACGCCGTCGGCATCGGCCTGGCGACCGCGATGCTCCAGACCACGCTGGCGGACTATCCGGCGAACACCTCGCGCGGCAAGGCCACGGCGCTGATCGGCACGCTCAACGGCCTCGGCGTGATCGTGATCTCGGTCGGCCTCGGCGGGCTGATGAAGACCTTCGTGCAGCGCGGCTTCACGGCCGAGATGGCCGGCTACCTCACGCACTTCATCATCGCCGGGCTGTGCCTCGTCTCGGCGGTCGTGGTCGGACGCGGCCTGAAATCCGGAACTTTCGTCAGCCGCGAGGAGCAGTTGCCGGTCGGCGAACTGATGCGCAGCGGCTTCGCGGCAGCGCGCAACCCGCGCATCGCGCTCGCCTACGCCTGCGCCTTCATCGCCCGCGGCGATCTCGTCGTCGTCGGCACCTTCGTCAACCTGTGGGGCACGACTGCAGCCATCGACGCCGGCTTCGACCCGGCGGAGGCCTCCGCGAAGGGCCGCTGGCTGTTTGCCGCAGCGACCACCGCCGGCCTGCTGTGGCTGCCGCTCATGGGTTTCATGCTCGACCGGTTGAACCGCATCACCGGCACGGTCCTGTGCATGGCACTGGCGGCCGCCGGATTCCTGTTCACGGACATGGTCGACGACCCGCTCGACAGCAGCAACCTGGTGTTCTTCATCCTGCTCGGCATCGGGCAGATCAGTGCCTTCGCCGCGGCAGCGACGCTCATCGGCCAGGAAGCGCCCCGGGCCTCGCGCGGTGCGGTGGTCGGGTTCTACAACATGTCCGGTGCGATCGGCATCCTGTTCTCGACCGCGGTCGGCGGACGGCTCTACGATGCCATCGGGCCACATGCCGTGTTCGAGATGGTGGGGCTCATCACCGTCGCCGTGGTGTTGTTCGGCCTCTGGGTGCGCTGGCGCGCACCGGGGCCGTTGCGGCCAGCCGAAAGCAGCGCCATCCACTGACGATCAGTCGGATCGTTTCCGGCAGCCGGTGCAGCGTCACAGGCTACCGCAAGCCGCGACACCGGCATTCGCACCGGTGCGACCGACGGAAGATTCTCGGCTCAGCGCGATCGCGCCCGCGTCATCGGCACGGTTTCGACCGGGATCGACAGGATCTTCGCCAGGCTGCGCCGCTGCACCACCAGGTCGGCGAGCGTATGCGCCTCCAGCACCGCATAGAACGCCCGCACCGCATCGGCCAGCGCCTTGCGCAGCTGGCAGGCCGGCGTGATGACACAGGTGTTGTTGTCGCGATCGAAGCACTCGGCCGGCATGGCGTCGGCTTCCGTCAGGCGGACGACGGCGCCGATGTTGATCGCCTCCGGTGGCCGGGCCAGCGCCAGGCCGCCGCCCTTGCCGCGCACGTTGTCGAGCAAGCCGTTGCGGCCGAGGAAGTGCACCACCTTCATGAGGTGGCCCTCGGAGATGCCGAAGGCCAGGGCGATTTCCGCAATCGTCGTGCGCCGCTCCGGCCGCAGAGCCAGGTAGGTGAGGACGCGCAGACTGTAGTCGGTGAAGGCCGTGAGCCGCATGTCTTCAGTCGCCCTGTGTGGCCGCCTCCATCCGGAAAAACGCCAGGCGCCCGGGCAGTCGACGCCCGGGCACCTGGCATTATGCCTCACGCGCGGTCAGGCAGCCTCGCGTGCCGCGGCGATCTCGCCGCCCACCACCGGCGACGGGCGCAGCCCAAGCAGCTTCAGCATGTACGCGGCGAGCGTGACCACGCCGAGACCGAAGACCAGGTCACCCGGCACCCGCAGCCACACCAGGAACTCCATGACGGCGGAATGCGTGAACTCCGGAGAGCGTGCGTACCAGAGGCCCTCGGTGATGCTCGCCGCCGCCTGCCAGATCCCGGCCGGCAGCAGCGACATGAACACCATCATGGCGAGCCCGATGTTCAGGCCCCAGAACGCCCAGGCGAGATAGCGCCCGGCATGCTGTGCCTGCGGGTAGAGCCCGCGCAGGCAGAACAGCGCCAGGCCGATGCCGAGCATGCCGTAGACCCCGAACAGCGCCGCATGACCATGCGCAGGCGTGAGATTCAGGCCCTGCACGTAGTACAGCGACGCCGGCGGGTTGATGGCGAAGCCGAGCAGCCCGGCGCCCACGGTGTTCCAGAAGCCGACGGCGACGAAGCACAGGATCGGCCAGCGGTAGGCGGCGAGCCAGGGTGCCGCCTGGCTGCGCTGCCAGGTGCGGTAGCCCTCGATGCCGACCAGCGCGAGCGGCACCACCTCGAGCGCCGAGAACACCGCACCGATGGCGATCACCGAGGTCGGGGTGCCGGTGAAGTACAGGTGGTGCAGCGTGCCGAGGATGCCGCCGAACAGGAACACCGCGGTCTCGAGCACGATGGCGGCATTGGCCGTGGCGGTGCGCACCAGCCCGAAGCGGGTGAAGAGCAGCGCGATCACCGCGGTGGCGAACACCTCGAAGAAGCCCTCGACCCACAGGTGCACCAGCCACCAGCGCCAGTACTCGATCATCGAGTAGTGCGTGTCCTGGCCCCACACGAGCGAGGTCGCGTAGAACCCGCTGATGCAGGTGGCCGACAGGAACACCATGGCGATCAGGCCGCGTGCCTCGCCGGGACGGCGCAGTGCGGGCCACAGTGCGCGGCCGAGCAGGACGAGCCAGAACAGCAGCCCGGCGAACAGCAGCAGCTGCCACACCCGGCCCATGCTGGTGAACTCCAGCCCCTGGTTGCCGATCCAGAACGAGTAATCGGTACCGCGGGCCTGCAGCGTGCCGAGCCAGCCGGTCGCCGTCGAGCCGACGACGATGAAGATCAGCGCCCAGAACAGCAGGTCGACGCCGAGACGCTGGCCACGCGGCTCGTGCCCGGAGAGGAGTGGCCCGATGTACAGGCCCGTGGCCAGCCAGGCCGTGGCGATCCAGAAGATGCCGAGCTGGGTGTGCGACGTGCGGCTGACGACATACGGCAGCACATCGGCAAGCGGCAGGCCGAAGAACGTCTGGCCCTCGACCGCGTAGTGCGCGGTGACCACACCCAGCGCCACCTGCAGCAACAGCAGGCCGGCAACGACGAAGAAGTACTTGCGCGTGGCGCGCATCGACGGCGTCGGCTTCAGGCCCGCTAGCGGATCCGATGTCGGCACGGCCGGCGGTTCCGTTTCGCGCTGCGCGCTGTGATACCAGAGCATCGCGGCGATGCCGCCGATCAGGAGCACGATGCTGACAATCGTCCAGATGGCACTGCCCGTGGTGAGTTCGTTGCCGACCAGCGGCTCGTGCGGCCAGTTGCTGGTGTAGGACAACCCGGTTTCGCCGGGTCGATCGGTAGCCGTCGCCCACGAGGACCAGAAGAAGAAGGCGGTAAGCGCCGCACGCCCGGCAGCGTCGGGAACCGCGTTGGCCGTCATCGCGTACTGCTCGCGCAGCCCATCGAGTGCAGGTGCGGCGCCGAACAGGTCGGCGTAGTGTGCCGCGACCTCGCGGACGGCCGCCGCGCGTTCCGCCGACACGGTGAGTGTGCCGCTCGCCTCATTCCAGGTATTGCGACGCATTTCCTCCCGCAGGCGCGCGTCGAGCATGGCGCGCTGGTCGAAGGTGAGCGTGCCGTAGGAACCGCCGAACAGGCGATGCGCGTGCTGATCACGCAACGCCAGTGCCTCACGGTGCAGCCAGTCCGCTGACCAGTCGGGCGCCAGGTAGCCGCCATGGCCCCACACGGAGCCGAGCTGCTGGCCCCCGGCGGCCAGCCAGACCTGCTGGCCGCGCTGGACCTGCTCGCCCGTGAACACCACTGATCCGTCGGCGGTGACCACCGCGGCCGGAATCGGCGGTGCGGTGAGATAGATCTCCCGGCCGACGAGGCCGAGAACTGCGAAGGACAGGACACAAACCGTGGCGAGGACCTGCCAGAGGCGGCGGTTCGACTGCATGACTCCCTGACTCCATGGTAGAAGATATAAAACGCCTCCATCTTATAGGGCGCGGACCCCGCAAAACAATACATTCCATATATCTTTTCAGGCAGCCGCCGGCCCGGATGTGACACGGACGCCGTCAGCGGCCGTCGAGCCGCAGCCGGTCGAGGTACTCGCGCACCCGCTCGCGGCAGCCCTCGCTGCTGGTCACGGTGGCCCCGCCGGCGAGCACCAGGATGAAATCGCCGCGCGGCGTGCGGCTGACCTCGCGCAGGTGCGCGGTATTGACCAGGCAGGACCGGCTGATGCGCAGCATCGGCTGCGACTGCAGCGCCTGTTCGGCCTGCTGCAGCGTGCTGCGGGCATGAAAGGTGTCGCGCCCGACCCGCAGGCGCACGTAGTTGCGCTCGGATTCGACGAGTTCGATGCGCGCGGCATCGAGCATGTGGAGCCGTCCGCCCGCCTCGGCCAGCAGGCGCGGTGTCTCGGCCACCGCGCCGCGGCCGATGCGTGCGAGCAGCGCATCCAGGGCGGCAGCGCGGGTCGCCGCACTACCCGCGGCAAAGCGCTCGCGCGCACGCGCCACCGTGGTGGCGAAGCGCCGCTCGTCGAACGGCTTCAGCAGGTAGTCGGTGGCGCTGAGCTCGAAGGCCTCGATGGCGTACTGGTCGTAGGCGGTGACGAAAACGACGAGCGGCAGATGCTGCGGATCGAGCGCGCGGGCGAGTTCGATCCCGGTCATCGGCTCCATCTGCACATCGAGGAACAGCAGGTCCGGCGGCGAATCGCGCAGCGCCACCAGCACCTCACGCGGGTCACCGTACTCGCCGACCACCTCGAGATCCGGATGCTGCGTGCAGCACTCGCGCAGCGTACGACGCGCCGCCGGCTCGTCGTCGACGATCACCACCCTCACGGCGTCACCGGCAATGCCGCACTGGACCGGGCCGCCGGGGTCGGCTCGCGCAGGAGCGGCAGGCGGATCTCGGCGCGCCACTGCGCCGAGCCCGCCGGCCCCGCCGTCAGGGCCGCTGCAGCGCCGAGCTGCACCTCGAGCCGCTCGCGCACGTTGCGCAGGCCGATGCCCTCGGCGCGAACGCCGACGCCGGTTACCGTGTCGTTGATGACGCTCAGGAACAGTTCGTCGCCCGCGATCGCCGCTGCGACCGTCACCTGCACCGGCCCGGTGTGGCCCGCCATGCCGTGCACGACGGCGTTCTCCACCAGTGGCTGCAGGATCAGGCTCGGTACCCAGGCGCCCGGCGCGCTGCCGGTGCCGGGAAGTGTCACCGTGAGGCGATCCGGGAAGCGACGGCACTGCAGCTCGAGGTAGAGCTGCACGAACTGCAATTCGTCGGCCAGGCGGGAAAAGTCCCGCTCGCCGGCGTTGAGCAGGCGGCGCAGCAGGTCGGCGAGCTGTACGACCATCTCCTGGGCCACAGGCGGGTCCCAGGCGATGTGGCCGTGGATCGTGTTCAGCAGGTTGAACAGCGTGTGCGGCGACAGTTGCATGCGCAGTGCGGCGAGGCGCGCCTCGCTCCACTGCCGCTCGAGCGCCGCGGCGCGCACCTGCGCATCGCGAAACTGCTTGTAGGTCGCAAAGCCGGACACCAGCGCCAGGCCGAATCCGTAGCGCACGAGGAAATCCGTGG
>CAUJIY010000144.1 GCA_963205295.1 Pseudomonadota bacterium | reverse complement strand
GCGATAGCCGCACAACACGATGAAGTGCCCGAAGGCGTCGCCACGCACGTCGTCGGGGCCTGCGTCGGTCTCGCGCGCGCACTGATACAGATACGTGCCGTTCGTGCCCGTCAGGATCGGCAGGCCGTCGCCGAGCGTCTTCGCGATCAGATCCGGCGTCAGATCGCCCCAGACGAATCGGCCGCCGAGTTGCACGTATCTCCCGACGGCTTCGAGTGCCGGCCCGTAACGCGGGTCCTGCCCGATGCCCTTCGCCTCGCTGCGCTGCTTCAGTTTCGCCAGCACGTCGGTCGGCTGCTGGAACCACGTCGGGTCCATGTGACGCACGTTGCAGATCCAGGTCACCGCCTCGTAGCCGCGCGACAGCGCGTGGACCGCGAGGTGCACGGCCAGGGTCCCGCCGGTCGGCAGCTTCGGCGTTTCCCTGATCACAGCCTCGAGCGTGATCCCGTCGCCGAAGTAACGATACAGCGCGTGCAACGCCGTCGGGCCGCAGGTGGTGTAGTCCGGCTGGCGCTCGATCAGGACCGGCAGTTCGATGTCCATGCGCGTCTCCTTCGACTGGCGGGGGTCAGGGGCGGGTGGCACGCGCCAGGGCCACGAGGGCCCGGCGCAGGCGGGCGTGAGCGTCGAAGGCGGCGACGAAGCGCGTCTCGCGCCGCCCGCCCTTGGCACGGATGACGCGCACCAGCGCGGCGCGGTCGGCGGCGGGCCAGCGCGACACGCCGGGCAGCAGCAGCACCAGCGGTGCCCAGCGCTCGTAGGCGAGCCGTTCGCCTGCAGTCCAGCCACGTCCCGGACCGCCGCCGAGCAGCCGGCGTGCGTCGCGCACGCAGCGTGCGGCCCCGCGATCGGCGTCGCCACCGCCGTGGCGTGCGAGAAAGTCGCTCACCGCGAGCCCGGCGTTGGCGAGCGGGATCACGCCCATGACATCATCGCGCACGGTCCCGGCCTGCCAGTACAGGTTGTGTGAGGCGAGCCGTTCCAGGGTCGCGCGGCTGCTGCGATACGCGGGATCGCGCGCGCGTCGCGCCTCCTCGCGCCGCATGAGACTGCGCGTCGCACGATGGCGCGGCCTGAAACCGAGCCGGTGGTAGAACCACCAGGCGCCGCTGTCGAGGCCCTCGTCGTTGCCGGCACCGCCGAGCTGGTAGGGAAACACGGTGAAGGCCTGCGCCCCGAACAGCCGCCGCGTCATGGCGAGCACGCCGGCGTAGGTGCGCGCCGCCTCGAAGCCACGGAAGGTATCGAAGACGTTGAACGCCACCTCGGCCGAACCATAGAGCGCGCTCGTCAGCAGGTAGCCGGTCGGCACGCCGTTCCTGAGCGTGAGGTAACCGTAGACCGACTCGAGGAGCAGGCGTCGATCGGGCTGCGCGCCGATCGCCGCGAACTGCAGGCCTTCGCCGCAGTCGACCAGGCGCACGTCGCGCGGATCGCCATAGGAGAAGATGTCGAGGTCGCGCTCGTGGGTCACCATCGCGCCGAGCGCGAGCTCGATGAGCCGGCGACCCTCGCCCACCGGGACGGTGCGCACCGCCGGCGGTCGTGCGAGTTCGACGACGAGGTCCGGCCACTGTCGCGACAGCGCCGCACGCTGGTACACCGGGCGGCGCGGCACGCGCATACCGCGCGAGCGCGACGGCGTATCGCGCCCGGCACGCAGCACCATCGGCGCATCCACGCCGTCGACCAGGCGCTCGAACACGAACGGCTCGCCGATGCGGCCGGCGAGCCGGCGCACCACGAAAGCAGCATCACCCATGGCCGGCGGTTTCAGGCGCGCGAGCCAGCCGCGCAGGCCGAGATCCCACTCGTCGAGCCCCGGAGTCTCGGCGTGCACCGCCAGCAGCGACAGCACCTCCTGCAGCCGTGCCGGATCGTCCCAGGCATGCCAGTCGTAGGCGAGCTGGCGCGGCCAGCGCCGGGCCAGCCACAGCGCCGTCGGCGCGAAGAAGCGGAAGGAAATATCGGTGCCGGCGATGCCGCTGCCGGCGAGCGCGCGGGCATGACGGCGCAGGTCCGCGCGCTGGTCGAAGCCACCGAGCAGGCGCAGCGCGAGCCGGTGCACGCGCGGGGAATCCGGATAGGCCAGCACCTGGCAGAGCACCTCGTGCAGGCGGCGCACGGCCGCTGCACTGCCGAGGGTCGCGCGGTCAAACCGGCGCAGCAACGTGTAGCGGCGCCGTTCCACGGCGGGCCCGAACTGCCCACGCAGTGCCTCGAGCTGCTGCAACCCGCGACCTGCCGGAGCCGCGCGACGCCGGCGCAGGCTCACACCGCAGCGCCCGTCGAACGCGGCTGCAGCGGCAGCCAGCGCAGGCGCACGCCGGTGGCCGCGTGCACAGCGTTGGCGACGGCCGGCGCCACGGGCGGTACGCCCACCTCGCCGATGCCGCCGATGTCGGCTTCGGGCGACTCGAGGATGTCGACGGTGATCGGCGGTGCGTCGGCCAGGCGCAATACGCGGTAGCCGTCGAAGTTGGCCGGCTCGAGGCGGCCCGCGCGGTAGCGGATCTCTTCGTGCAGCGCCGCGCTCAGCCCGAACAGCACGCCGCCCTCGAGCTGCGCGCGCACGCCGGCGGGATTGACGACGGTGCCACAATCGACCACGACCTGGATCTGCGCCACGCGCCACGCACCCCCTGCATCCGCCACGACCTCGGCCGCCAGCGCGCAGAGCGAGCCGAGACCGTCGCCGAAGGCCATGCCGAGCGCCCGGCCTGCGCGGCGCGCTGCGGCCCAGCCGGTCAATTCGCCGAGGCGCGCGAGCAACCGCTGCGCCCGCGGCTGCCCGGCGAGCAGAGCCATGCGCCAGTCGAGCGGATCGGCGCCGGCGGCGAGGGCGCACTCGTCGAGGAAACTCTCGCGGAAGAACACGTTCTGCGACTCGTCGACCGAGCGCCACGGTCCGGTGCGGATCGCCGAGGTCACCGGCACGTAGCGCACCTCGGTGGCGCCGAGCCGATACGGCTGCGGCTCGAGTCCCGCCAGGCGCGGGGAATCGCCGATGCCCGCGACCCGGGCTTCGAACCGCTCCGGCCGGCCCCGGGCATCGAGCCGCAGGGCGAGCCGCGCGGCGGCCATCGGCCGGAAGCGGCCCTGTGCGGTGTCCTCGGCGCGCGACCATACGGTTTTTACCGGGGCACCGGCAGCCTGGGCGATGCGCGCAGCGGTCACGCAGAAGTCCACGCGCAGGCGTCGTCCAAAACCGCCGCCGACCTGCGGCGTGTGCACCGTGACCGCGTGCTCCCACAGGCCGAGCGCCTTCGCCACCTGCGTGCGCGTGGCCTCCTGCACCTGTGTCGGCGCCCAGACCTCGGCGTCGAAGCGGCCCACGCGCGCAGTGGTGCAGAGCGGTTCCATCTGCGCGTGGGTGACGAAGGGCACCTCGTACACGGCCGCAACCTCGCCGGCCGTGGTCGTGGTGCCGCCGGGCGCAGCGGCGGCAAGCAGCCGCTCGCGCAATTCCGCGGTGTCCTCGGCGCCGTGCTGCCACTGTGGCGGTACGGCGCTGAGAGCCTGTTGTGCGCGCCAGCTGTCGTCGGCGAGGACGGCCACGGTCGCGACATCGATCTCGCTGCGACCGTCAAGCTCGATCACCTGGCGTACACCCGGCTGCGCGAGCAGCGCCTCCCGGTCGAGCGCACGCAGCGTGGCACCGGCGAACGGTGCCTGCGCGACGGCCGCCACCCGCAGGCCTGGCAGCGTCACGTCGATGCCGTAGCGGGCCGCGCCGGTCACGAGCGCCGCCGCCCGCGGCAGCACCAGCGAGCGGCCGATCAGCCGCCAGGCGCTGCGCGGCTTGAGCGGCGGATCCTGTGGCGGCGAGCGCCGTGCCGCCGCAGCGGCGAGCGCACCGTACGCGAGGCGCTGGCCGCTGGCGTCGTGGTGTACGGCGCTGTCGGCCGTGCGGCATTCGTCCACTGCCACGCCCCAGCGTGCTGCGGCCTCGGCGACCAGCAGGGCCCGTGCGGCGGCGGCCACACGCCGGAACTCGCCGTACAGGCGGCGCACCGACAGGCTGCCGCCGGTGTAGAAGCCGACCGGCGCCTCCCAGGCGCGCCAGCCCGGCGCGGTCTGCACCGAAAGATGCTCCCAGGCCGCGTCGAGTTCCTCGCCGGCGATCTGCGCAACCGCGGTCAGCACACCCTGGCCGAGCTCGGTGAGCGTGGTGTACACGACGACCGAACCATCCGCATGCACCTCGATCTGGCACGGCGCGCCGCCCGGCGCACCGAGCGTCGCGGCAGGTGCGTGGCGCTGCGCGAGCCGGCGGCCGACCGGCCAGCCCACGCCGACCGCAAGACCGCCCGCCAGCGCAGCTGCGGCCCAGAGGACAGTGCGGCGTGTCGGCATCGCACGAGGGTACGCCAAAAGGCCCGCGACCCGCCACGATCGGCGGCGGTGCGTGCCCTTCCCCGCTAAGATAGCGCGCACATTTTTTTGCAGGCACCGTGCCATGACCACGATCCGCGAGCAGGACCTCATCGACAGCGTCGCCGACGCGCTCCAGTACATTTCCTATTACCACCCGCTCGACTACGTCACCGCACTCGGCCGGGCCTGGGAACTCGAGCAGTCGCCGGCGGCGAAGGACGCCATCGCGCAGATTCTCGCCAACTCGCGGCTGTGCGCCGAGGGCCACCGGCCGATCTGCCAGGACACGGGCCTCGTGGTCGTCTTCGTGAAGGTCGGCATGAACGTGCGCTGGGACGCACGGCGCGGCCTGGAGGAGATGATCAACGAGGGCGTGCGCCGCGCCTACCAGCACCCGGACAACCGCCTGCGCGCCTCGGTGGTCGCCGACCCGGCCTTCGCCCGTCGCAACACGCGCGACAACACGCCGGCGGTGATTCACGTCTCGCTCGTGCCCGGTGACCATGTCGAAGTGGCGCTCGCGGCCAAGGGTGGCGGCTCCGAGAACAAGTCGAAGTTCGTGATGCTCAATCCGTCCGATTCGCTCGTCGACTGGGTGCTGAAGACTGTACCGCTGATGGGCGCCGGCTGGTGCCCGCCCGGCATGCTCGGCATCGGCATCGGCGGCTCGGCGGAAAAGGCGATGCTGCTCGCCAAGGAAGCGCTGATGGCGCCGATCGACATGGCGGAGCTCAAGGCCCGCGGACCGCGCACGCCGCTCGAGGAACTGCGCATCGAGCTGCACGACAAGGTCAACGCCCTCGGCATCGGAGCCCAGGGCCTCGGCGGCCTCGCGACCGTGCTCGACGTGAAGATCCTCGACTACCCGACGCACGCCGCCTCCAAGCCGGTGGCGATGATTCCGAACTGCGCCGCCACGCGCCACGTGCATTTCACGCTCGACGGCAGCGGACCGGCGAAACTGGAACCGCCCGATCTCGCGCGCTGGCCTAAGGTCGACTGGCAGCCCGCTCCCGGGTCACGGCGCGTGAACCTCGACACGCTGACACCGGCGGAGGTCGCGGGCTGGCAGCCGGGCGAGCGCCTGCTCCTCAACGGCCGCATGCTCACCGGACGCGACGCCGCGCACCAGCGCATCGCCGATCTGCTCGCATCGGGCCAGGGGCTGCCGCCCGGCGTGGATTTCAGGAACCGCGTCATCTATTA
>CAUJIY010000143.1 GCA_963205295.1 Pseudomonadota bacterium | reverse complement strand
GTAGCCGGCGAGCTTGGCCTGCACCGTGGCGCGCTGCTGGCGCAGGGCGGTCTCCTGTGCGGTGATCGAGTTGCGCTGGGCCTGCACCTGGATGTAGGCAGGGTTGTTCGGCTCCTGGGTCTCCCGGCGGCCGCGCGCCGGGGCGCTGGCAGCCTTGGCCTCGGCGGCCTTCACGGACTCGATCTGCCGCTCGAGCTGCTGCACCTCGGGGTGATCGGCGCTGTAGCGCTCACGGGCCCTGGCGAGCTGGCCTTCGAGCTCGCGCAGCTGGGCGCCGAGGTCCTGCGGCGCGACGTCGTTGCCGACTTCCGCGCGCAAAGCGTCGACATCGCGGCGCACGCGCACGACATCGGGGTGATCCGGGCTGTAGCGGCCTTCGAGGATGGCGAGCTGGCTCTCGAGCGCGCGCAGCTGGTCGGCGGGCGGGGCAACGCCCTTGCCGTCCGGCATGATCAATGGCGCCATGGGCTCGATCTGCGCGAGCTGCGCGTCGAGCATGATCTTGGACTCCTCGATGCCCTTGAGCTGACGGTCGATCTCGAGGAGGTCGGCATCGGCCCGCTGCATCACCTGCAGATTGAAGCCAGCGAGTTCAGGCAGCGAGCCCTCGTTCTCCTGCTTGAGCCTGGCGATCTGGCTCTCGAGTTCGCGCACGTCACCATCGAGCCGATCGACCTCGGCCTGCATGAACTGGCTGGTCTCGGCGGTCTGTTCGGTGCGCGAGCGCACGTTCTCGGCGAGGTAGAGCGAGACCAGTTCGTTGGCAACCTGGCGGGCCACACCCGGGTCATGGTGCTCGAAGCCGACCGTGAACGCGATGGTGCTCATGCGCGCCAGGCCGCTCTGCGGGTCGGGAAGCTGGGCGTCGATGACGTCGATCTTGACGTCTTCCTGCACGTCCTGGACCAGCAGCAGGGTGGGCAGGTACTTGCGCTCGTCGGCGTAGAGATCGAACTTCTCGATGATCTGCGCCAGGTTGGTGCGTGTCATGACGCGCTGATTGATCTGCTGGATCTGGCGCGCCGCAAAGGTGGTGACCGTGCTCGGCACCAGCCCCGGTGGGATCTCCGGATCCTCGATGAGGATGGTGGCCGTGGACTGGTAGGAGTTCGGCCAGAAAAAGATGGCAAGCAGGCCGGCGACCAGAACGGCGGCAGCGATCTTTAGCGCCGTGCTGCCCCGGCGCCGGAGGGCGTCGAGGTAGTCCTGCAGGCTCGCGGAATTCTCTTCGGGAAGGGCGATGTCGTAGGCCATGGCTCGGCTTCGGGCTCCTTGGAGGATTTATGGGGCGCCGTGGGCTCTTGTATTTCCGGGCATCTTAGCGGACGGGCACCGGCCGGGATGTGAACGGGCGCCCAGATAAATCGCGTAAGGTGCTGTCGAAGCTGGATTCTGTCGTGTCGGTTTTCGGTTCAGGGACTATACCACCGGGTCGGGTGTTGTGAATATTTGTCGGCGCGTTTGTCGGGGCTTGCGCCCCTCCCACAGAAGACCCGCTCATCCCCCCCTGTGGGAGCGACGCCAGTCGCGACCGGGTGTCGGGGCTTGCGCCCCTCCTACAGCAGAGTCCCTCCCACAAGAAACCGGGATGATCGGGTAGGAGGGTTAAGGGGGGATTAACAGGAAGGTTTTCGGGGGTGAAAGCAGTCGCGGCTTGCGCCGCTCCTACAGGCTCCAGATGTCACATCTGGAGCCTGTAGGAGCGGCGCAAGCCGCGAGTATTCACCCTGCCCGGGTCGCGGCTGGCGCCGCTCCCACAGGCTTTCGGATCTTACGACCGGCGGCGACGTGCGCGGGCGAAGACGCCGACCACGCCGGCGCCGAGGAGCCAGGCGGTGGCGGGCAGCGGGACGGCGGTGCTGCCGCCGAAGAAGGCGCTGTCGATGCAGTCGTCTTCCCAGCCGTCTTCGTAGTGCTCGTCCCAGTTGTTGTGCCAGTCGCGCAGCATCAGCGGCAGCATCTTTGGCTTCCAGCCGTGGTGGCTGTTGCCGAAGGCCGTCAGGCGGTCACCGTGCGGGTTGACTTCGTCGTCGCCGCAGCCGCCGTCGTCGCACTCACCGTATTCGAAACCGGCGACATGCGCGGCGTAGAACTGGTGGCCCTGGCGGGCGTTGCCGTGCGAGAGCCCTGCGTAGTCCTCGACGGTGTCGCCGTCGATGCCGGTGATCGAGAAGGTCAGCGTGTCGGTGCGGGCCCAGCCACGGCCCTGCAGCTTGATGTCGAACAGGCCGAAGCCGTCCATGCGCTTGCCGTTGCGGGCGCGCCAGCCATCGGGCAGGCCGGTGACGTCACCGGCTTCGGCGAAGCCGCCGGCGATGACGTTGAAGGCGAAGGAGGTCATGCCGAAGTTGCCGGCGGCAATGCTGCTCAGCGGCCCGAGCACCTCGACGGTGAAGTCGATGGCGCCGTCCATGCCGTCGGCGACGGTGACCTGCAGGTAGTTGGTGCCGTCGGGCAAGGCGTTCGACTGGTCGAGCAGGTAGGAGATCGATGCGGCCTGGGCGGATCCGGCGGCGAGCGCAAGACTCGCAGCGACTGGGGACAGCAGGCAGAGCAGTTTGTTGTTGCTTTTCACTTTTCCCCCTCTCCGGGCCGCGCAGCTGGCTACGGCGTCCCGAAAAGCCTGTGCGACGACCGGTATGGGCGGCGCACTTTTTTCTGATCGTTCGTCGGCAGGCTACCAACCCGGCACGGCGGCCGCAAGGGCTTTTTCACTTAATCCACGGAGGCTTGGCGACGGATGAGATGTGGCCTGAATGCACCCGGCCCGGGGGTCGCGACGGCCCCCTGCCAGAGTCCCGCGAGCAGGTCGTAGAAGCGCACGGCAGCAGCCAGTCGACGGCGGGGTACGGCCTGTCCCGCCCCAAGGTACGCCGTCCAGAAATGTTCCCGTGCAGCCTGGCCGAGGCCATGGTGGGCGGTCACCACGGCGAGGTCGAAGAGCGGGTGGCTGGGGGCTGAATATTCCCAGTCGATCAAGACGGTGGAGCGAAGACCGACGATGTTCCCTGCAGTCGCATCGCGGTGGCAGGGCACGGCGGCGCCCTCCCCCAGGCCGGCGGCAGCAAGGAGCCGGTGGGCGGCGGCAGCCTGGCTGCGGGCCGCCCGGGTGCCCGCGAGGCGCGCATAACGGTCGACGGCCGCCCCGAGATCGGCGCGCCGGCCGGTAGCCGGCAGGGCGTGCAGCCGGCGCAGCAGCCCGGCAAGCGTCGCCAGCCGGCGCGGGTCGGCGAGGTCGGCTGCCGCCCAGGCCCGGCCCGGGGCATAGCGCGTGACGTAGAGGGTGCGCGCGCCGGTGCGCAGCAGCAGCGGCTCGGGAGCGAGGCCGGCGGCCCAGGCAGCGCGCTGGCAGGCAAACTCGCGGGCGCGGTCGAGGCCGAGGCGACGGGCGGGCACGAGATCGAGGCGCACCACGAAACGCTCGGCGCCGCGTGCAGCGAGATAGCTCACCTTGAGCGGTGTGGCGTGCAGGCAGGCGACGAGTTGCGCCCCGCGCAACAGCGGACCGGCTGCGCGCAGCGCCTGTTCCGCATTCACGCCGGCTGCTCGCGCCAGCGCCGGCGCCAGGTCGCGTAGCCGCAGCCGATCATCACCAGGTACACCGCGAACAGCGCGGCGGTGAGCCAGAGGCCGCGTGCGACGTAGATGCCGATGCCGAGCGCGTCGACGACGAACCACCAGAGCCAGTTCTCCAGCACCTTGCGCGCCACCATCCAGGTCGCGACCACCGAGCCCCAGGAGACCAGCGCGTCGAGCCAGGGCAGTGCGGCCCCGGTGTAGCGCGCGAGCAGCGCGCCGTTGATGCCCGCGAGCAGCGCGACGAGCGCGAGCGCCTGCAGGTGCTGGCTCGTGCGCCAGCGCGTGATCGGCAGTGGTGCTGCCGGTCGTGCCCAGTGCCACCAGCCGTAGGCGGACACGGCGAGGTAGAAAACCTGTAGCGCCGACTCCGCGTACAGGCGCGCGTCGAAGAACAGCGCCAGGTAGATCGCCGTGCTCGCCATCCCCGTCGGCCAGCACCAGACGCTCTCGCGGATGGCGAGGACCAGGTAGCCGAGCGCGAGCGCGACGGCCGTGGCCTCCCAGATGTCGATGACCGGGATCATGCTACTTGTCGGGGCTTGCGCCCCTCCCACAGCAGACTCCCCCCCCTGTAGGAGCGACGCCCCCTGTGGGAGCGACGCCAGTCGCGACATCTGTCGGGGCTTGTGCCCCTCCCACAGGAGACTCTCTCCCTCCCTGTGGGAGCGACGCCAGTCGCGACCGTTTGTCGGCGCTTGCGCCCCTCCCACAGCAGACCCCCCCTGTGGGAGCGACGCCAGTCGCGACCCATCGTCGGGGCTTGCGCCCCTCCCACCGAATGGCCTGGGTCCGGGCTTGCAGCTTCAGTCATCGATGTTGGGTGCGGTGCCGATGGGCAGGTCGGCGTTGATGTACTTGACGACGAACACCAGCGGAGCACTACCGGCCATGGTGCCGGCCATGCAGCGGTGGAGCGCACCGGTGACAGCGGC
>CAUJIY010000142.1 GCA_963205295.1 Pseudomonadota bacterium | reverse complement strand
GCTCCCACAGCACCAGGAACGGTACCCGGTGCTGTGGGAGCGGCGCCAGCCGCGATCTCCGCACTGTGGGAGAGCGGCGCTAACCGCGGCCTGAATCGCCGGGGAAAGTCCCGTCGCGCGTCGAGGCGACCTGCACGTCGGGAATATTGAACAGGCTCTTCCAGTCGCGCGCGATCAGCAGATCCATCAGCTCGCTCGGCTTGCCGGCGCGCTTCTTTTCCATCTCCTCGTGCAGCGTGATGAGCGCGCGATCGACCTCGGGCCCGAAGAGGTAGCGCAGGTACTCCATCGGCACGCGCGGGTTCTCCTCGTCGAAGCGCCCCTCGGCGTCGAAGGATGGCGGCAGAATCGGCGGCACGTAGAACACGTTGGGTTCGGTGCCGTACTCCGGGTGCAGCGGCAGGGCGACCTTCCACTCGTAGACGAGCTTGGCGATCGGGCCGTCGTCTTCGAGGAAGCCGACGAAGCGCAGCCGTCCCGGGCACTGGCGGGCGCAGGCCGGCGCCACGCCCTGTTCGATGCGCGGGAAGCAGAAGATGCACTTCTGTGACTTGCGCCGGATGTGGTTGAAATACATCTTGTCGTAGGGACAGGCCTGGTTGCAGAGCCTGAAACCCTGGCACTTGTCCTGGTCGACCAGCACGATGCCGTCCTGCTCGCGCTTGTAGATTGCACGCACCGGGCAGGCCTCGAGGCAGGCCGGCTTCGTGCAGTGGTTGCACAGGCGCGGCAGGTAGAAGTGATAGTTGTTCGGGTAGGTGCCCGAGGAGCTGTCCTCGTGCCAGTTCGGACCGTACTCCATCGGCTCGGTGCGCTGCAGCCGTGCCTCGGTGCCCTGGAAATAGACGGCGTCATGGTTGAGCGACACCGGCTTGCCGAAATCCTTGTCGTCGTGCAGTCCGCCGAACTGGAGCTGGCCGTCGCGCCAGCCGCTTTTCTTGCCGCGCTCCTCCCACTCGCGCGGATAGCCCGGGCCGGGCTTGGTCTCCACGTTGTTCCACAACATGTGCTCCTGGCCCTCCTCGTCACTCCACAGCGACTTGCAGGCGGCGGTACAGGCCTGGCAGCCGATGCACTTGTTGAGGTCAATCACCATGGCGACTTGGCGGGTGGTCATGGATGGGTTCCTTGGTGAGGTCGTGGGATCAGGCGATGTCGCGGCTGGGATTGAATCGCGGCTGAAGCCGCTCCTGCGAATCGGCTGGAGCGGATCAGCCAGGCTTCGGATCGGTGTACTTCTCGAAGCTCACGGTGGTGTCGTGGAACGTGAGGTTCGGGACGTAGTCCGGGGTCTTGTAACCGAGATGGCCGTAACCGCCGACGAGCGAGGTCGGCTTGAGCAGGCCACCGGTGGAGATCACGGCGCTGAAGTTGCGCCGGTCGCGGAACATCATCGGGTCCCAGCCGTGGTACATGAACAGCTGTCCCGGCTGCATGCCGCCGCTGGTGTGCGCCATGGCGACGAAGGAGCCGTGGTTGTTGAACACGCGCACGAGGTCGCCGTCGGCGACGCCTTTTGCGCGCGCCTCCTCGGCATTGACGTAGACATCAGGTTCGCCGCGCTGCAGGTGGACGAGCAGCGCATCATCGCGCCACATACTGTGGATGCCGTGCCGCGCATGGCCCATGGTCAGCCGTCCGGTGTGGCCCGGGTTGGCGAGCGGATCGACGTGCACCGGCAGCTGCTCGCCCTCGGCGAGGAACCAGTCGTGGTCCATGTAGTACTGCTGCCGGCCGGTGAGTGTCTCGTACGGCACCTTGTCGCGCGTACTGCGCAGCGTCTCGTAGGAATACGGCGACTTCGACCCGAACTGGGTCTGCGAGGAATCGTCGACACGGATGAACCCGCGCTCGCGCAACTCGTCGAACGACACCTTGGGCACGCCGTAGGAGTTGTCGATGATCATCTGCACGATGTCACGCGTGCTGCGGATCTTGCCACCGAGCGTCATCAGCTCGTGCATGCGCGAATAGTCGTGCTCGATCGGCTGACCGTGGAAGGTGTCCTTGATCGGCGCGAGCCCCTGTGCCTTCGCCTGCCGGCTGATGGCCTCGGTGAGACGCAGGATCGCGGTGAAGTCGTCCACCGACTCGCCGAGCGGCGGCACGGCCTCGTCGAGCGCCTGCAGGTAGGGCGTGCGGCCCTCCATGGTGATGTCCTGGCGCTCGTAGTGGTGCGCTATCGGCAGCACGTAATCGGCGTACATGGCGGTGACGCCCATGTCGGGCACCATGGCAACGATCGTCTCGAGCTTCTCGAACACGCTCTTGCGCCAGCGCTCGCCCGAGGCGCGCCAGTTGGCCGGGTTGTGCCCGGCCATGATCGCCATCTTCCACGGTACACGCGAGTAGTCGGGCACCCAGCGGTTGGCGATCGCCTCGCGGTAGTGCCGGTCGAAATGCTCCGCGAGCTCGGCGCTGTAGGCGCTTTCGTTGAGCGCCTTGCCGTCGCCATGCGCGTAATCCCAGATCGAGATCGCGGCGATCTTCAGCCGCGGACCGATCCCGGCGAAAACATAGCTCAGCACGCCATCGCCGCGGGCGAGCTGGGTCACCTGCATGCCGCCACCCTCCCGCCCGGTGTTGCCGGTGAGGGCGCACATCAGCAGCCAGGCACGGTGCAGCTTGTCACCGTGCAGCCACTTGCAGGAGCGGTAGCCGGAGAAAATCATGCCGGCCCCGGAACGTGCGAAGCTGCGTGCGATCTGGCGCGTGACATCCGGATGCACACCGGTGACCTCCCGCGCCTGCTCCGGGGTGTAGTCGCGATTGCAGAGCTCCTTCACGAGCTCGAACACCGTCGTGACCTCGACGTCCTGCCCGTCTGCGGTGCGCACTGTCCAGCGGCCCTCGACGGCCGGGCGGATCTCACCGAGGCCGAGGTTGCCTTCGGGCGGAGCACCGGGCGGAGCGGGTTTCTTCACGATGCCGGTCGCCGGGGCCACAACGGGGACCCCACCCGCCTCGTCCCACATATAAAAGGTGTGGCCGGCGCCCTCGCCGTCCACGCCCATGTCACTGCCGCGCAGGAACTTGCGGGTGTCGGTGCGCACCAGGAACGGCAGGTCGGTCTGCTCGCGCACGTAGTCCCAGTCGATCAGCCGGTCGGCGACGATGACCTGCACCATGGCCATGGCGAGCGCCGTGTCGGTACCGGGCTTCGGGTTCACCCACTTCGAGGAATGCATCGCGCTCGCATTGAACTCGGGCGCGATGGTGATGACCTCGGTGCCGTTGTAGCGCGCCTCCCAGAAGAAGTGCGCGTCCGGAATGCGCGTGGCCGCCGGGTTGCACACCCACACCAGGCAGCACTTCGACTTGAACACCGCCGCCATGCTGTCGCCGGGCAGGCTGTTGCCGAGCGTCATGTGGGCGCCGGCCGGCAGGTCGCCCACGCCGGCGAAGGTCTCCGGACAGATCATGCCGCTCGCATTGCAGAAGCGGAACAGTGCCGCGAAGGAAGCGCGCTTGAGGATCATCTGCGTGCCCATCGCGAAGGTGATGGACTCGGGCCCGGACTGGCTCGCGTGCTCGATGAACTTCGCCGCGATCTCCTCGGCCGCCTGCTGCCAGCCGATGCGCTGCCACTTGCCCTCGCCCCGGGCACCGACGCGTTTCATCGGGTAGAGCACGCGCTGGCGGCCATACATGTACTTCGCCTGGCGGATGCCCTTCTGGCAGCCGCGCGGGCCGTAGTCCGGGGTGTCGTCGCCCGAGCGGCCGTACTCGCCCTGCTGTTCCTCGCGCCAGACGATGCCGTTCTTGACGTAGATATTGAAGGCGCAGTGCCCGGTGCAGTTGATGCCGCGGCTGCCGCGCACCACCCGGTCCCAGGTCCACTTGCGCCGCATCAGGTCTTCCCAGCGCCCATAGGGTGCTGCCAGCGCCCCGCCCACGCCCGCGGCACCGGCCGGCGCGTACTTCAGCGAGAGCCCGAGGGTGAGGGCACCACCGGCCTGGACGAGTTGGCGACGATCGGTCAGCGTGGTCATGCAGCGATCCTCTGGTTACCGCTCGCGCCAGTCCCCCATCTGTGGGAGCGACGCCAGTCGCGACTCTCCTGGTCGGGGCTTGCGCCCCTCCTACAGCAGGCACCTGCGCCACCTGTGGGAGCGACGCCAGTCGCGACTCTCCTGGTCGGGGCTTGCGCCCCTCCTGCAGCTGCCCCGGCGGATTCCGGGGGATATTACAGCAGGCCCGCCTTCACGAGCCGCTCGATGTTGGCCGACTGGCGCCGGCGAAAAGTCTCGCGGTCCGGCGGCTCGATGACCTTACCGTCACGCAGCAGGTAATTGGCTTCGTGGAAGCGGAACTTCGCGTAGCTGTCGGCATAGATCTGGAATGGCTGGCGCGACATCACGTTCGCCATCGCGGTGCGCCGGCGGGTGCGCCGCAGCGCGCCGATGTCGATCACCGCATTGGAGTTGAACGCTTCGCCACCCTGAGCCGCCTCGGCGAGGATGTGGCCGTTGTAGTCGACGATCTTCGACATCGCACTGCAGGTGTAGGGCGGAATCGGAATGTCGTCGATGGTCGCAGTGTTGGCCGCCACCACGTAGACGAGGTTCTCGATCGCGCGTGCGCGCCGGCACACTTCCTTGATGGTGAGTTCGGCGCTGCCCGGCTCGCTGGTGGGGTGCAGGATGACCTCGGCGCCGCGCATCGCCAGGCAGCGGGTGATCTCCGGGTAGAGGATTTCCTCGGAGGCGATCGTGCCGAGGTTGCCGATCTCGGTGCGCGCCACCGGGAAGATGCTGTCCGGGCCGTAGACCTCGAGGTACTTGTCCCAGACATCGTGCGGCGTGGGTTCGAAGCAGGAGGTGAGCCGCCGGTAGCGCAGGATCACGTTGCCGTTCGGCCCGATGATGAAGCAGGTCTGGAAGTAGAGCTCCGGGAACGCCGGGTCGACCTCGTAGACATTGCCGGACAGGAACAGGTCGTTCTTCTGGGCGATGCGCCCGAGCTCCTCGTACTCCGGCCCGTTCTGCTCGAGACAGGCGCGGTCGCGCCACTCCGCGGGCGACTCCTTCATCGGGAAACCGGTGACGGCGTACTCGGGCAGCGCCACGAGCCGCACCGGCACGCCATAGAAGAACTTGAGGAAGCCGGCAGCGGTCGTGGTGTATTCGCCGATGCGCTTGAGGTTCTCGTTGATGCGGGCGCGCGCCGAGGCGCGGTCGGTGCAACGGTTGACGCCCTTCACGGACACCTGCAGCGCAACCCCGGTGTACTCGGGCCCGTCGGTCGTGGTCTCGGTCATGTCGTCAGCCTTCCCGCGAGGCCCCGGGGCACACAGCGGGCGGCCTGTCCCCGGCGATCGGGGATGCGGAGGCTGCAGCCTGGCGGGGACGTAGTTGGTGATTTTCCGCCACGCAGTATAAACAGCGCGCCGCGCGCGCGGTGACCGCGGGCCGGCCCGTTGTCCCTGCCGGAGTGAGGTTGATTGTCGCACCGGTCGCCAGGCCGGCTTGTGCAGCGCCGGTCGTGGCGCTATGGTCGCCCGCGCGATGAACCGCCAGCAATCCGCATCCGCCGTGCCGCCGTTCGGCGTACCCAGCATGGTCCCGACACTGAACGGGACCGGTTTCATGTTCGAGGTGCTCGACGACTACGCCCGCGACTGGATCCGCTGCGCCGGTGCGGGCAGCGGCACGGTCCTCGACCTCGGTTGCGCCTATGGCGTGGCGACCCTGCCCGCACTCGCGGCGGGCGCCCGTGTGGTGGCGAGCGACATGGAACCACGGCACCTCGAGATCCTCGCCGCGAAGGTGCCGCCAGCGCTGCGCGGGCAGCTCAGCTGCATCGCCGGCGCCCTGCCCGGACTCGACTTCCCGGACGGCAGCTTCACCGCCATCCTCTGCTCGCGCGTCCTGCACTTCCTCGCCGGCGAGGACATCGACATCTCGGTCGCGAAGATGGCGCGCTGGCTCGTCCCCGGCGGGCGGCTCTACCTCGTCGCCGACACGCCGTACGGGATCTGGCGCAAGGCGATTCCCGCCTTCGAGGCCGGCAAGCGTGCCAGCGTACGCTGGCCCGGGATCATCGTTGGCCTGCACGACTACCTGCCCACCGCGGGCGTGAAGAAGCACATCGACAAGCCGCCGTTCATGAACCTGCTCGACGCAGAGCTGCTCGCCCGCACCTGCACCGAGGCGGGCCTGCGCGTCGAGCGCGCCAGCTTCATCGACCGCACCGACTTCCGCGGCCTCGGCCGCCTGGACGGGCGCGAGAATGCCGGGGCGATGGCGGTGAAAGGCTGACGGCGGCAGCACCGGACGGGCCGCGGGCGACCACGCCGGGGGAATCGAGGGAACGGTCGTCGTCCGCCCGGTGGCACCGCGCGACTGCGAGAACTGCGGCCCGGTACCACGCCGCCTGATTTCACATAAGCATGGGTTTGCGCCCGCCGTCACGGAGGCGTAGTGTTCTGCTGCACCTCCGGAAAACAACACGATGACGCTGGGAGGGTTCGCGCCATGAACTGCACCGGTATTGCCAGAATCACCTGGGGATGCATTGCGCTGGGGTTCGCTGTTGCGGCGAACGCCGCGCTGCTCGATCGCGGTGGTGGCCTGATCTACGACTCCGATCGCAACGTCACCTGGCTCGCCAACGCCAACCTCGGCGCCGGCTCGGCGTACGACGATGGCTTCCTGAACAACGACGGACTCATGACCTGGCAGAGCGCGGTCGCCTGGGCCACCGGCCTCAGCTATGGCGGATACGATGACTGGCGGCTGCCGAATACGGCGGTGCCGGACGCAACCTGCTCGATGGTACCGCCGGCCGCCTTCGGTGTGAACTGCACCGGTAGCGAGCTTGGCCATCTCTACAACACCGAGCTCGGCGGTACGGTGCTGAATCCTGTCGGTCCCACACCGGCACCAGGCCCGGGGCCGTTCACGAACATCCTGGCCGATGGCTACTGGTCCGGCACCGCGTACGACGCGACCTTCGCGTATGTCGTCAATTTCGGTTTCTCGGGGCAGCAGGCGGCCGACAACAAGACGCTCGGCTATGGCGCCTGGGCCGTGCGCGATGGTGACGTCGGCGTCGTGCCCGCTCCAGCCGCGCTGTGGCTTTTCGGCACGGCCCTGATCGGGCTCGCGGGAAGACTCCGGCGCCGCTGAGGTTTCCGTCCTTCCTGCCTGTGGTCGCGCGCGAGCGGCTGGGCGCCGCGCGACCGCAACTGCGGCAACCACGCTGCGGGCTCCGCCACCGGACGACATAACGCCATAGCGCGGCGGTCAAGTCGCGCACAACCACGCCGGATGTGTCGAAATGCAGTGACGTGTTTCCTCGCCTGCGCGACGCCGTTGGCTAGAATCGGCACCGTTCGCTGGCTGAAAACAAGAACAACAACATGAACGCGATGAACGAGGCCATCGGCCCGGTGCTCGATCACCTGGGCTACAAGAACAAGTGCAAGGCGGCCGAATGGGCCGAGCGGCTCTGGCAGCAGCACCTGCAGGGCACTCCGACCGACCTGCGCCAGGATACCGACCGGCAACGCTACGACAGGCTGCTCGAGCGCACGGCAGCCGTACGCATGCTGGCGCGCAACCTGCACCTGAAACGCACGCGCTTCACCCCCCGCTTCGCGACCGAGGCCGTCGCCGCGAACGCCCCGCCCGCACCGCTGTCGCGGCGCGCGGCTGCCGGCTGAGCGACAACAGGTACCCACGAAAAGCGTGAGCCGCGTCACCCGGGCGCGGCGCAGCCCGTTGCTAGACTGCGGCGGCGGCACCGCGTGGGCGTATGCGCGACGGTGCCGCTTGCGTCGGGATCGAACGGCGGCGGGCCCTGAACCCTCGCCGGCAGCAGTGGCGGAGATGCCATGGCCAGCGTCTTGCCCGGGATGGCAGTCGGTACGGCGACCGCGGCCTTCGCCGAGGCGTTGAACGGCTTTTCCGTCGGCATCACCAGCGTCGACCAGCTGCAGGCCGCACTCACCGCGGCGCTGCACGACGATCCCGCCTGCCTGCCCGCCTGTCAGGCCATCCTCGATGACGCCCTGCAGGACGGCCGGCTCGCCGCCCCCGACCACGCCGCCCTGATACTCGAGTTCGGTCCGGCTGCCGAGGACGACACGCCGACCGAGTGGTCGGAGGATCTGGTCAACGAAGCAGCGCCGGCCAGCGACACCGCCTGGCCCAGCGCCGCGGTCGACGACCCGGATCTCGCCCCGGAGCGCGCCGCACTGCTCTACCCCGGCGCCGTGCTGCGTAACCGTTTCGTGCTGCAGGCCCGGCTGAAGTCGACCGGCATGAGCGAGGTCTTCAAGGCCCTCGACCGCCGCCGCCAGGAAGCCGCCGCCGTCGATCCCTGGGTGGCGGTCAAGCTGGTGACGCCGGGCGTGCCGCACTATGCGCAAGCGCTGCAGCTGCTGCAGCAGGAGGCCGCACTCGCGCAGCGCCTGCAACATCCGCACATCGTGCGTGTGTTCGACTTCGACCGCGACGGCGACTACGCCTTCCTCACCATGGAGTGGCTGGAGGGCGAGTCGCTCGGCGACCTGCTCACCCGCCAGCGCTACCACCCGCTTGCACCGGCACAGGCGCGGCGCATCCTCGCCGAGACCGGTGCCGCACTCGGGTTCACCCACAGGCACGGTGTCGTGCACGCCGACGTCAAGCCCGGCAACATTTTCCTGTGTCGCGACGGCAGCGCGAAACTGCTCGACTTCGGGCTGGCACGCACCAGCAGCGAAGCCGATCCCGACACCGAGGCGCGCACGCCGGCCTACGCGAGCTGCGAAGTGCTCGAAGGCGCTGCGCCGACGCCGCAGGATGACGTCTACTCGCTCGCCTGCGTCGCCTACCGCATGCTCGCCGGGCGACGCGCTTTCGGTCACCACGACGCGCTCGGGGCCGAGCGTGCGCAGCGCCGACCAGCGCCGATCCGCTCGCTGCCCGCGCCGCAGTGGGCGGCACTGGCGCGCGCACTGGCCCTGCGCCGCACCGCCCGCACGCCGGACGTGGCGACCTTCCTGCGCGAATTCGGCGTGCTGCGGACCACGGCGACGACAGCGGCACCCGCAACGCCCGCGCCAGCCACGCCCACGCTTCCGGCTGCAGCGCCGGCAGCACCGGTGCAGGCCCCGGAGCAGGCAGCGGCACGTCGCCGGTCGCGCCGTTTGCCATTGACCCTCGCGGCCTCGCTCGCGGTGGCGGCGGTGACCATGGTGGTGCTGTGGCCGACAGTGCCGCCGACCGCCATCACTGTACCGGCACCAGCCGTGGGGCCGGCACCGGCCGACATCACGGCGGACACACGGGCCCCGGCGACGGCCGACGGCGCCAACGCGGCGGCCAACCCGGTGCCGATGGCAGCGACTGCGCCACCGGCACCCGCACCGGTCGCCGCCCCGACGAAGCCGCCGCGCATCGCCTCCGCCACGCAACCGCCGACCAGCACCCGCGAGCTGTCGCCGGTGACTGCAGTAGCACCGGCATCACCAGTCGTCGCAGCACGCGATGTTCCTGCCGAGGTGACGGCCGCAACCGTCGCCGCGGCAGCAAGCGTGGACAGCCCTGCCGGCGGGCCGGCCCTGCCCGTCGCTGCGGCAGCGGGCGCCAGCGCTGCTGCACCACATGCGGCAACCAGCGCAGTGACGGGCATGGCGCCGGAACTGGCGTCCGTACCCGTCGATCCGCCACCCTCGCTGCCGATGGCAGCGGCAGCGACCGCCGCGGCCACGTCTCCTGCGATCGACACGACGACCGCAGCAATCGCGCCCGCCCCCGCCAGCGCCGCCCTGCCACGCGAGGTCCCGCTCACCGACCTGCACTTCCGCCACTACGTCGAACCGCGCCTGCGTCGCTCGCGCAGCAGTCCGGATGGCTGGGTGCAACTCGCCTTCGTGGTCGGTGCCGACGGTGATACGCGCGAGATCACCATCGTCGACGCGAATCCGCCGGGCCGCTACGAGCAGATTGCCCTCGATGCCGTGCGCCGCTGGCGCTTCGACCCGCCGCTCGAGAACGGCACCGCCATCGCACGCCGCACGGCCGTGCGCCTGCGCTTCGAAAACAACTAGGCCTGCGACGCGTCATGCGTCCGGGACACGGCGCCACCAGGCGCCGGTGGGATCCCGCCAGCGATCCGGCGATCGCCATGGATATCGCTCTGCCGGCTACATGCGGCACGCAGCCATCCGCTATCATCGCCGCTCGCCCGCAGCCCGGTCCCGCCGCATGCTTCGCCTCCTGCGCCTCACCCTGCCCGCGCTCGCCGCCCTCGGCGCCGCTGTCGCCGGGGCGCAGTCGTGGACCGTCGTCGGTGGCGAAGGGGCGCGCAAGTTTGTCCCATACACCGGCATCAACGCCGGCAACGTGGCCCGGCTCGGGATCGCCTGGGATTACCACACGGGTGAACTCGTCCGCCGCGGTGAGTTCGTCAATCGCAGCGCCCGGATCCAGGTGAACCCCATCCTGTTGCCCGCCGAGGCCGGCGGGCATCTCATGATCTGCACCCCGTTCGGCCGCGTGGTGGCGCTCGATCCGGCGCGGGGCACCGAGCGCTGGGTGTTCGAGCCGAACATCCGCATCGGCGGCTATGCCACTCCCGGCGACCCGCAGGGATTGAAGAGCCCCGCCTACGCCAACTGCCGCGGCGTCGCCTGGTGGACCGATGCCGGCGCACCGGTTGGGGCTGGCTGCCGGCACCGCATCCTGCTCGCCACGCACGACCTCAGGCTCATGGCGCTCGACGCGCGCAACGGACGGCTATGCCCGGGCTTCGGCCAGGGCGGCATCGTCAACGTCGAGCCCGACGTGCTCGCTGCGGCACCGCCGGCGAACGTCGGCGAGGTGAAGTTCCCGGGGCCCCCGGTCGTGATCAACGACGTGGTCGTCGTCGGTTCCACGGTGCGCGACTTCCACCGCGCCAACGCCCCGGACGGTGCGGTGCGGGCCTTCGACGCGCGCAGCGGCGCGCCGCGCTGGACCTTCCACCCGGTGCCGCGCGAAGCCGACGATCCCGCAGCGGCCGGCTGGCCGGGAGACTCCGCACGCAACACCGGTGGCGCCAATGCCTGGGGCATGATGAGCGTGGACGCCGCACGCGACCTCCTCTTCGTGCCCACCTCCGGGCCCTCGCCCGACTACTACGGCGGCACGCGCCCCGGCGACAACCGCTATGCCGACTCGATCGTCGCGCTGCGCGGTGCGACCGGCGAGGTGGTCTGGCACTTCCAGACCGTGCACCACGACGTGTGGGACTACGACAACAGCGCGCAGCCGGCGCTCGTCGACCTGGTGAAGGATGGCACGCCGTTTCCGGCCGTCGTGCAGGCCACCAAGACCGGCATGCTCTATATCTTCCACCGCGAGACCGGCGAACCGTATTTCCCGATCGAGGAGCGCGCGGTTCCGCAGGGCGGCGTGCCGGGCGAAACGCTGTCGCCGACGCAACCGTTTCCCGTGAAGCCGCCACCGCTGGTACCGCACGAATTCACCGATGCAGATTTCTGGGGCCTGACACCGTGGGCGCGCCGGCGCTGCCTCGAACAGTTCGGCGATGCGCGGCGCGGACCGATCTTCACGCCGCCATCACTCGCAGGCAGCATCATCGTGCCGTCCTCGGCCGGCGGCGTGAACTGGGGCGGCGTGGCCATCGACCCGGCGACAAAGCTGCTGGTGGTCAACGTGCTGCGCATGGCGCACTTCGCCCAGCTGATCCCGCGCGCCGATCCCGGCGGGCAGGGATCCGGCGATGCCGGCAACCCCATGATGGGCGAGCCCGTGCCGCTGCTCGGCACACCCTACGCGCTCCGGCAGATGCCGCTGCTCGCGCCGCCCGGCCTGCCCTGCACCGCGCCGCCCTACGCCGAGCTGGTGGCCGTCGACCTCGAGCGCGGCGAGATCCGCTGGCGCAGCACGCTCGGCACCTGGGACCGCAGCCTGCCGCCACCGCTGGCCGGTGCGCCGTTCTCGCTGCCGCTGCCGCTGAAGTGGGGAACGCCGACCTTCGCCGGCCCGATGCTCACCGCCAGCGGCCTCGTCTTCATCGGCGCCACCGGTGACGACCGCTTCCGCGCCTTCGATGCCGCGACCGGCCGCGAGCTGTGGAGCGCGCGGTTGCCGACCAGTGCCTTCACGCTGCCCATGTCCTACGAGGTCGAAGGCCGCCAGTTCGTGGTCGTGGCTGCCGGCGGTCATCCCTTCGTCTACCCGAAGCCCGGCGACCTCATCCGCGCCTATGCGCTCCCCGTCCCCTGAAGGTCCGTCCCGCGCATGTCACCATCCGCCAGCCACTCCGACGACACCTCCGGCTTCCGCTCCCGCCTCGCGCTGATCGGCGCCGGTGTCACGCTGTTCGCGATCGGCCAGTCGCTGGTGTTCACCATCGTCTCGCCGCTCGCCCGCAGCACCGGGCTCACCGAGGTGCAGTTCGGGCTGATCCTGACGCTGGCGAGCCTGCCGCTCGTCGTCGGCGCGCCGTTCTGGGGCCGGCGCAGCGACGTGGTCGGGCGCAAGCCCGTGTTCGCGATCGGCCTGTTCGGCAGCGCGCTCGGCACGCTGTTCGTGGCACTGGCGCTGCAGGCGCGCCTGTCCGGCTGGATCAGCATCGGCGAGCTGGCCGTCGCCCTGCTCGCGGCGCGCATGTTCTATTCACTCACCGCTTCGGCGATCTATCCATCCTCGGGCGGCTACATCGCCGATGTCACCGACCTGCACAACCGCAGCCAGGGCATGGCGATCATCGGCGCATCGAACAGTCTCGGCTCGATCCTCGGCCCGCTGCTGGCCGCGGCGCTGACCTTCGTCGGCCAGCTGGTGCCGATGTACGCCGCCGCGGCGCTGACGCTCGCCGGCGGCATCCTCGGCCTGCGCTACCTCAAGGAGCCCGAGCGCCACCGTCCGACACAGGTGCAGGGCGGCACGCTGCGGGCGAGCGACCCGCGCCTGCGCCCGTTCATGCTGATGTGGTTCGCGTTCTTCCTGACGTTCTCCTCGGTGCAGCTCACCACCGCGTTCTACATCGAGGACCGGCTCGGCATCACCGACCAGGCCGGGGTGGTCCATGTGGCGAGCCTGTGCCTGGTGAGCATGGCTGCGGTGATCACCGTGGTGCAGGCCTTCGTGCTGCAGGCCGTGCGCATCCGGCCCGTGGTGTTGCTGCGGCTGTGCGGCCCGTCGTTCGTGCTGGCACTCGCGATCATGGCGCTCGCGACCAGCACGCCGGTGCTGGTCTTCGGCTTCGCGGTACTCGGGCTCGCCTTCTCCTGCGCCACGCCGGGGATCAACGGTGGCGCGAGCACGGCGGTGGAACCGCACCAGCAGGGCGCGGCCGCGGGTTATCTCGCCGCAGCCAACACCGTGGGTGCGATCTGCGGGCCGCTGACCGGCACGCTGCTCTACCGGCTCGGCCCGACCACGGTGCTGCTCGCCGGCATCGCGGTCTTCAGCGTCGTGAGCGCCTACGCATTCACCATCGAGATGCCGGTGCGCGCCAGAAGCTGAACGGCAGCGTTGAAGAGTCGCGACTCGCGTCGCTCCCACAGGGTACGGCGCGGTGCTGCTGTGGGAGGGGCGCAAGCCCCGACCTCGATCACTGTGGGAGGGGCGCAAGCCCCGACCTCAAGCACTGTGGGAGGGGCGCAAGCCCCGACACCCGGTCGCGACTGGCGTCGCTCCCACAGGGTGACGAGTCGCGGCTGGTGCTGCCCCTGCGGATGCTAGATGTGCTCGGCGGCCTGCACGCCCTTGCGGTAGGTGGTGTAGAGCACCACCGGGATCTTCAGGCCGGCGAGCTGCTCGTGGATGTGCGGCTCGACGTCGGCCCAGGCCAGGCGGCCAGCCCCCGTGGCGAGCCGCGGCAGGGCGACACTCGTGAACTTCTCGCGGTCGATCAGCTCGCGCAGCCCGCGCAGGGCGTGGCTCACGTAGGACACCGTCGCCACGCCGGGCTTCTCGCCCCGGCCGTATGCCGCTTCCTGTGTAAACAGGTTGACGATGCGCCGCCCGCCCGGGCCCGCCCAGGTCCACAGGCCACCCGGCTTGATGTGCGTAGTCTTGCAGTAATGCCGGAAATCCTTGTAGAGCGCCGGCCATTGCTCGCGCAACGCCAGGGCGAGCCCGTGGTGGAAGTCGTCGTTCGGGGCCACGCCATGGGCGATGACCTGGGCCTTCGTGAGGAGGATGTCGCCGGTGACCTGAAGCAGCATGGCGTCGTGATCCCGTGAACGGAAAGGAGGCCGGCAGGATAGCACGGCCACCGTGACGATCCGGCCGGCCGCGTCGCCATGATAGAGTCGGCGCCGTCCCCGCCACAGGTCCGGATCGAGGCGATGCTGATCGAGTTCCACCGTCGCATGCTGGCCGACGAGATCCGCTCGGCCGCCTTCGAAGCCGCACTGCGCCGCGTGATCCGTCCCGGCGAGACGACCGTGGCCGATATCGGTGCGGGCACCGGCGTGCTCGCCTTCATGGCGCAGCGGCTCGGCGCCCGCGAGGTGCACCTCGTCGAGCGCGGCGCGGTGATCGAGCTGGCTGCGCGTCTCGCCGACGCCAACGCCATCCCGGATCTGCATTTCTGGCAGGCGGACTCCGCCGCGATCCCCGACCCGCCGCGCGTCGACGTGGTGGTCGCCGAGATCCTCGGCAACCTCGCCCTCGAGGAGAACGCGCTCGAGACGCTGGCCGACGCGCGCCGCTTCCTCAAGCCGGGCGGCATCCTGATCCCGGCGCGGCTCGAGCAGTACGTCGCGCCGGTGACCGCCGAGCGCCCCTGGGGCGAGCTCGGCAGCTGGGACCGCGCCCCGCTCGGCCTCGACTTCTCACTGGCGCGTGCGATGTCCTTCGACAACCTCTACGTCCAGCCGCTCGCCCCCGCCGACCTGCTGGCTGGCGACAGTGCCCGACGCTGGGACGCGCTTGAGTTCTGCCACACGCCATCAGCACGCCGCCAGGGCACGGTGCGCTGGACGCCCGCAGCGCCGGCGCGGATCTTCGGCTACGCCCTGTGGTGGCGCTGTGAGCTGGTGGAGGGCGTGTCGCTCGGCACCAGCCCGTTCGATCCGCCGACGCACTGGGAGCAGGTCTACGCCCCGCTCGCCGAACCCGTGGCGGTGCAGCCGGGCGACGTGCTCGAGCTGACGCTCGAGACGGAGACCGCCGGGGCCGGTGCGGGCATCGGCATGCGCTGGACCACGCTGCAGCACCGCGGCGCCACCGTGCTCACCCAGCAGGAACAGGATCTCGGCCGCGGCTTCATCGCCTGAGGCGCTGCTGGATGCGTCGTGGCAACGGTGACAGGCGCAGTCCGTCGGCGATCTGCACCAGCTCGCGCAGCCGCCTGGCATCGAGAATGCGCCAGCCGTGCGGCGAATGCCGCCGGACGAGGCCCTCGCGGTCGAGCCGGCGCAGCGTGCGGCTGACGTGCACGTAGCTCAGGCCGGCGGCATCGGCGATGACATCCTGGCCACAGGGCAGCTCGAAGCCCTTGTCGTCGGCGAGTCCGACCAGGCCGAGCCGTGTCCAGAGCTCCCACAGCAGGTAGGCCACGCGTTCGTAGGCCGACATGCGGCCGACCGCGACCAGGTGCGCCCGCGTGATCGCCTCCTCGTGCGCCTCGATCCACCACAGGGCCGCACCGAGCCGCGGTGAGCGGTTGACGAGCTCGAGGATGTTCTCGGAGCGCACCAGGGAATAGCTGAGCGGTGTCAGGGCCTGCAGCGAAAAGTCCGCGCGCGGGCGGACGAACACCGTGGGATCGCAGATGTCCCCGGGCAGGACGATGTCGAGCACGAGGCGCCGGCCGTCCTCGAGGCTGCAATGGCGCACGGCCCAGCCGGCATGGACCAGGAAGGCCGCATTCATGCGCTCACCGGCCTCCACCAGCGACTGCCCGGCCGGACAGCGGCGCGGTGCACCGCCGAGTGCGTTGAGCGCGGTGATGTCGGCCTCGCCGAGCTCGATCACCCGCGCAAGCTTCAGGACCAGTGGCGTAAGCATGCGCCGGCTCCGTGCGCTCCTGCCTCGAGATCGGCCTCGGGGTCGTATTTAACACAGGTTAAGGCGCCGGACACCGCTGCCGCCCAGTATCCACCGTGCGCAGTGTGCGGTTGTTGTCGTCTTCCCCCGGATGTCGTCGTGACGGCCGCAGCCAGTCGGCGGGCCCGCCACGCCATGTCGCGCGGGATGCACCATGGCCGCGCGTACCGATGGCATCACAAGTCGTTGAGTCCCGGAGGTTTACTCACATGACCCAGCAGGTATCGCCCAGCACCGAAGCCGGCCGCAGCGAGGCGCCCCCGCCGACCCCCACGGCTTCGCGCCGCGGCACCAGCATCCGCTCGGCCACGCTCACCGCCAAACGTACCGCCCTCGTCGGCGAGGACCGCCGGCGGCTCATCGCCGAGGCGGCCTATTTCCTCGCCGAGCGCCGCGGCTTCGCCCCTGGCCAGGAACTCGAGGACTGGCTTGCCGCCGAGATCGAGGTCGACGCCCTGTTCGGTGACGACGAGGCCTGAGCGTCGATGGGCCGCATGGACCACCGCTGCGGCATGCGCCACGCCGTCGATGCGCGGGTGACCCTCTACCCGCACGGGCCCGACGGGGTTCCCGGCCGCATCCGCGATGCGAGCATCAGCGGCATGTTCGTCGAGGCGTTGCCCGACCTGTTCGGTGACCATGGCGTGATCGAGGTCGAGGTGACGCTGCCCGGGGTGACAGCCCTGCGCACCTGGCGCTGGCGGGCGATGGTGGTGCGGCGCACCGGCACCGGGCTCGGCCTGATGTTCGACCAGCTGCGCCCGCCGGCGATCGTGCGCCTGCTGGCTGCGGCCGAGGCGGTCGAGCCGGTCGCGGTCCTCGCCGACGCCGCGCGGCGCAGTCATCCGGCGCCGCCCCAGCGGGATCCCGCAAGACCGGCGGGTGCAGTGTTCCGGTACAGCATCACCAGCGCGCCCCCGGCCATGCGGCCATCGAAGCCCGACCGGTAGACGACCGGATCAGAACTTCCAGCTGACGCCGGCCGAGGGGATCCAGCGTGGCCAGTAGTCCTCGTCGGCGTCGAGGACGAGCGCATCGCCGCTGCCGTACACCGCGTACTCGGTGCAGCACGGGTTGGGCCTGCCGAGCGCGTTGGTGAGCTCGAGAAACACCTCGAGCGTGCTGTCCGGCAGGGCGAAGCGGCGCGTGGCACGAATATCGAGGCTGTTGTAGGCACCGTAGCGCAGGGCGTTGCGCTCGCCGACCGCCACGCTATCCGGGGCACCACCGGAACCCTCGGCAAGGACCAGCGCGGTGGTCGGCCAGCCGGTGTGGTAGTTGTCGGTCAGCGTGAATTCCCAGCGCTCGCCGACATAGCGCAGCCCGGCGTTGAGCGCATGGCGCTGGTCCCAGCTGCGCACGACATCCTCGCCGCCGATGCGATCGGTCACGCGTGACCAGGCGTAGCTCAGCCACCAGGACCAGGGCCCCTCCCCGCGCCGCGCGAGCAGCAGTTCCACGCCGCGCGCGCGACCGTCGACCGGGGCCACCTCGACGCGGTCGAACTCGAGCTCGGGCAGCAGCGTTACCGGGTCGAACAGGTTCTCGTAGTGCGGCCGCAGGCGGTCGTAGTCTTTCTGGTAGGCCTCCACGCGCAGGTCGAGCCCCCCGGGCAGCACCTGTTCGAGGCTGACGATCAGGTGATCGGCACGCTCGGCGGTGTGGAAGCGGTCCACGCCGTCCTCGACCTGCAGCTCGTTGATGCCCTGCGACTGCCAGAAGCGCCCCCAGCCGGCGCGCAGCCGGGTGCCGGGCCACGGGTCGAACAGCAGGTTGAAACGTGGTGCGATCTGTTCCGGGCCCTCGAGGTCATCGTAGGTCTGGTTGTCCCAGCGCAGGCCGGCCTCGGCACCGAACCGCGCCGTCAGGCGCCAGCGGCTGGTGATCCAGGCAGCCAGCTGGTGGCCGTCCGGATTTGGCTGCAGGGCGCGGGTCACGGTGCTGCCCGGAGCGCCGGGCAGCGGGTAACCGGGCGCCCAGGTGAGCGAGCTGCGATAGTCGTAGCGGGCCTCGACCTCGCGGCCTTCGAAGCCGAAGCGCGTGAACAGGCGCGGCAGCCGGTGCTCGAGGTCGAGGCGCGCCAAACCCATGCGCAGTGTGCGCCGCTCGTCGACGGCGGCGCTGCGCTGGCCCGGTTCCTCGATGCCGCCGACGCGATCATTGTCGAGATCGGTCAGGGCGAGAGTGAGGCGGCTCGCGAGACCGGCACCCCACTCCTGCTGCCAGCCGCCCCAGACGTAGGTGTTGCGGTACCCGGCATCGGCCCGCTCGGTCTGGTCGCGCGTGTTGAGCGTGATCTCGTCACGCGAGGTCAGTCCGCCGGCAAACAGCGTCGTGGCGTCGCTCAGGGCGTAACGCCCGCGAGCGAAGGCGTCGAAATACTCCGGCTTGCCCCGATCCTCGTGGTCGAAACTGGAGAGCAGATCGAGGTTGCTGCGGCGGACCGAGCCGAGCCAGCTGCCGCGCCCGTCGGCGAAGCTTCCGGCCGACAACGCACTGGCGTGGAACAGCGACAGGCCCAGTTCGGTGTAACGCCCGGCGGGCGGCGCGAGCGTGGTGATGTCGATGACGCCGCTCATGCGCTCGCCGTAATTCGCGGTGAAACCGCCCGAGGACACCTCCATCGAGTCGATTGCCGCAGCGTCGAAGACGCTGACCGGCGCGAGGAAATTCTTCAGGTGGAACGGCTCCTGCAGCGGCAGCCCGTCGAGCACCATGAGCACCTCGTCGAGGTCCCCGCCGCGCAGGTGCGAAAGCGCCGAAATCCCCGAGGAGGCCGCACCCGGCAGGTGACGCATGGCGCGCAACGGTTCGTCGGCGAGTTTCGGCAGCGCCTCGACGTCGGCGTGCGTGAGGAAATTGCCGGGCGCAAGCTCATCGTCGGCGAGCGCATAGCGGCTGGTGGCGACGACCAGCTCGGGCAGGGGCGCCGGCGCCGGTGTTGCGCCGCGCGCACCGGCCGCGCGCATCACCGCGTAGCTGCCAGGGGCAACCGGTACCAGGACGAGGCCGTGCTCGGCGAGCACCGCGCGGGCCACCTCGAGCGGCGACCCGGCGGCGGGCTCGGTGGCGACGACGAGACCGGACGGCACCAGCTCGGTGGTGTAGATCACGTTGAGGCCTATGCCGCCGAGTTCGTGCAGGACCTCCTGCACGGGACGGCCGGCATAGGGCGCTGCCCACGCCAGCCATGGCGCCAGCAGGACTGCCAGCAGCCATGACCGCGCGCGCGGGATCGCCGTGCCCGTTCGCCCACCCATCAGATATGCAACAGCGCCAGCCAGCCGCGACGGTGCGGCGCGGAAAGTCTAGCTGGTCGCGGCTCGCGCCGCTCCCACAGGAGGCGGGACGACTGGTTTCTGTGGGAGGGGCGCAAGCTCCAACCGGGGAGAGTCGCGACTGGCGTCGCTCCCACAGAGGGAGGCGGGACCGCTGGCTGCTGTGGGAGGGGTGCAAGCCCCGACGAGGAAGAGTCGCGACTGGCGTCGCTCCCACAGAGGGAGGCGGGACCGCTGGCTGCTGTGGGAGGGGCGCAAGCCCCGACGGGGAAGAGTCGCAACTGGCGTCGCTCCCACAGGAGGAAGGGGGACCGCTGGATTCTGTGGGAGGGGTGCAAGCCCCGACGAGGAAGAGTCGCGACTGGCGTCGCTCCCACAGAGGGAGTCGGGACCGCTGGCTGCTGTGGGAGGGGCGCAAGCCCGACGGGAAAGACTCGCGGCTCGCGCCGCTACCGCACCTCGTCCTGCACCCCGACCCGCAACACGCCGTCGCGTACCCTGGCCTGCAGCGGTGTGGTCACCAGCACCGCGGCGAGCGCCTCACCGGGGGTCATACCCCGCACCGAACCACGCAGGATCAGCTCGCGGGCGTTCTTTTCCGCAGCCGGTGTCGCGAACACGAGCTCGCGACCGGTCTCGCGGCCGACCCAGCGCAGGAACTCGTACAGCGAATGCTCGTCGATGTCGAACGCCGGTGCGATGGCCTCGGTCCAGGCCCACTCGCCGCCGCTCGGCGCGACGCGCTCGCGGCTCACGGCGCCGCCGGCAGCGAGCGTCAGCTGCTCGCCGGCGCGCGCCTCGATGGCCCGGCCGGCCGCCGCGACCTGCACGCGACCCTCGCGCACACGCACGCGCAGCGCGGCGTCGTCGAGGCGCGTCTCGTACTGCGTGCCGAGATGGCGCACGTTGCCGTAGGGTGTGTCGATCACCAGTTCGGCAGCAGCTTCGCCGCGGCTGTCGACGTAGAGGGCTCCCCGGCGCAGCTCGATGCGGTCGGGCGCGGCCAGCGCGATCACGCTGCCGGCGTCGACCCGCACCGAGATGTCACCGACGCGCAGCGCGACGCGCGCACCCGGCGCCGCGCGCAGGGCCGTGCCGCTGGCGAGCGCTGCGCCCGCCGCGACCGGCGACCAGCGCGACAGCCAGCCATCCGGCCTGCTCTCGATGCGGCCCTCGCTGCGCTCCACCGCAGCCACGACCACGCCCGGCGCGAGCTGTGGCAGCGCCAGCCAGATCGCGACGCCGGCCAGCGCCACGGCCGCCGCCAGCGACCAGCGCCGCGTCACGGCGCGCCGCCTGGCACGTGCCGCCACCACCTGGCGCCATTCGGCGGCCACCGCGGCGCGCGCCGCGGCAACCGCAGCGGAGCCAGGCTGCTCGCGCCGCCCGGCATCGCGGATCAGGGCGGCCAGCTGGCGCTCGTCGCGTCCCTCGTCGTCCGTTGCCTGTTCGTTCATGAACTCACCCTCCGAAGCTGCCGCTGGCGATGAACTCGGCCGCCGCGGCCGCACCGAACACATTCTCGATTGCTTCACGGAACTGCCCGCGCGCCCGCGCCAGCAGGGACTGCGCCGCGGTCGTGCCGATGCCGAGCCGCACGCCGATCTCCTCCACCGACAGGCCTTCCACGTACTTCCACTCGAGGGCGTCGCCGTAGCGCGCCGGCAGCCGGTCGAGGACGGCCCGCACCAGCGTGCCGACGTGGCCCTGCTCGTACTGCGCCTCCGGCTGCTCGCCCGCCGGGGCCTGGATCGCATCGAGTGCCGCCTGCACCGCCGGGCTATCCTCGATCAGCACCACGCGGTCGGCGTGCCGGCCGGCTTTCCGCAGGTGGTCGACGATCTGGTGGCGGCAAATCTGGCACATCCAGGTGAACAAGGCTGCTTCCCCGCGAAACGTGTCGAGCCGGCGCAGCACCCTGATCAGCGTGGCCTGGGCAACCTCCTGGGCCGAGTCCACATCGCCGTTCAGGCGCGGCAGCGCGAAGCGATACAGGCGGGCGTGGTACTCGTCGAAAAATTCGGTGAAGGCCCGCTCCTCACCGTCCAGCAGGCGCCGGACCAGCCGCTGCTCCTCTTGCAAGGCGTCATCCTCGTGCTGTCCTGCTGTCATGGCCTTGGACGGAATCCAGTCAGGAAATCAATCGCCATCGGGCCTGGCGGCGGCACCGGCCGCGCCGGGCCGGCACCGGAATTATGCCCGGCAGCCTGCCGCGATTGATTTTTCCGCGTGGCGCCGTCCAAGCCGTGCGAACACCCCACGAAATCACCCACAGCACACCCGGTAATGGAGTACTTTGTGCTGGAATGTCAGACACCTGAGACCACCCCGGCGACCCACCAGCCCCCGCGGCCAGCCGCTGCCGGCGCACCGGTCGGGATCCGCTGCTGCAGCCTGAACAGCGCCGACCGTACCGCGCTCGAAGCCTTCATCCAGGACGGGTTTCGCCGCCGGCACGGCGCCGCCGTGCACCGCTTCATGCCGGTGCTGATCGGCATGTTCGATGCCACCAGCACCGTCATCGGCGCCGCCGGCTATCGTCCGGCCAGCCGCGAACCGTTGTATCTCGAGCAGTACCTCGGTGAGCCGATCGAGACCGTCGTCGCCCGGCGGTTCCCGGCCCTGACGGTCACGCGCGCGGATATCGCCGAGATCGGCAACTTCGCCTGCCGCGACTGCACCACGGCCATGAACATGGTCGAGGTGCTGGCGCAGTTCATGCTCGAACGCGGCCACCGCTGGACGGTGTTCACCGCCACGCGCACGGTGCGCGGCATCATGCGCCACCTCGGCATCGGCCTGACCGAACTCGGCCGGGCCGACAAATCCCGCGTCGTCATGACCGGCGACGACTGGGGCAGCTACTACCAGACCGACCCGCGCGTCATGCTCGGTTACGTGCCCTCGTGGCGCAGTGCGCGCGATCTCACCCGGAGCAACTGACATTGCCGCACTGACCGCAGCCCTGGCGCGGTTCCAGCCAGGCCGCGCCGCGCTCGTCGACGACCACGGTGCGCTCGCGGCCGGCGAACTGCTCGTCGCCGTCGCCGCCACGGCGCAGGGACTCGCCCGCAGCGGCACGCAGCGTTGCGCCCTGCTCGCCGACAACGGACGCGCCTGGGCGATTGCCGACCTTGCGCTCGCCGAGGCGGCATGCATCAACGTGCCGCTGCCGCATCATTTCGGTGGCGCGCAGCTGCGCCACGCGCTCGACAGCGCCGGCGTGGAGAGCGTGCTCACCGATGAGCCGGAGCGGCTGCTGGCCCTCGACGCCGGCTTCGCCCCGGCCGGGCAGGCGCCGCACCCGGGTCTCGTCCTGCTGCAGCGACGTCAGGCCGATCCCCCGCCGCTGCCACCCGGCACCAGCAAGGTGACCTACACCTCGGGCAGCACCGCCGGGCCGAAAGGCGTGTGCCTGACAGCCGGCACGCTCGAGGCCGTGGCCCGGTCGGTCGCGGCCGTGGCGACGGGCCTTGGCATCGACCGGCACCTCGCGCTGCTCCCGCTCGCCACCCTGCTCGAGAACGTCGCCGGGCTGTACGCCGCCTGGTTCGCCGGTGCGACCTGCCTGCTGCCGTCGGCGGTGCCCGGCGCCATCGCCCGCGGCACGCTCGACCCGCCGCGGCTCCTCACGGAGCTGGCCCGGCACCAGCCGCAGAGCCTGATCCTCGTACCGGAGCTGCTGCGCATCCTGGTTGCCGGCGCCGAGGCCGGCTGGAACCCACCCACCGATGGGCGCTTCTTCGCGGTTGGCGGGGCCCGCGTATCGGCGCAGTTGCTGGAACGCGCCACAGCCGCCGGGCTGCCGGTGTTCGAGGGCTACGGCCTGAGCGAGTGCGGCTCCGTGGTGTGCCTGAATACACCTCAGGCGCGGCGCACGGGCAGCGTGGGGCGGCCGCTGCAACACGCGCGGATCAGTGTCGATGCGCACGGTGAGATCCACGTCGGCGGCAGCATCATGACCGGCTACGTCGGCGCGGCACTGATGGGCGCCACGACCATCGCCACCGGCGATCTCGGCGAGATCGACACCGACGGCTTCGTGTACGTGCGCGGCCGGGTGAAGAACATTTTCATCAACTCCTTCGGCCGCAACCTCTCGCCGGAATGGATCGAGAGCGAACTCGGCCAGGAGGCGGCGATCGGCCAGGCGGTGGTGTTCGGCGAGGCCCGGGCACAGGTCGTCGCCCTCGTCACGCCGGCGGGTCCCGGCGCCACAGCCGAGGCCGTCGCCACCAGTGTGGCGCGCGCCAACGAACGGCTGCCTCCCTACGCGCGCGTCGCGCGCTTCCGTTGCCTTGTCGAGCGCTTCACCGTGGACAACGGCCTGCTGACCGGCAACGGCAGGCCGCGGCGCGAGGCGATCCTGCGCCGCTACGCCGCCGAGATCGAAAACCTGCACCAGGAGACCGGGCATGAGCTTTCATGAACAACTCGCCGCGGCGACGCGGACCGACCGCGACTATCTGCTGGCTGCACCGGCCATCGCCGAGGCGCTCGCCGGGCGCATCACGCTGCCGCGCTACCTCGCCTTCCTGAGCCAGGCCTTCCAGCACGTACGCCACACCGTGCCGCTGCTGATGGCCGCCGGCAGTCGCCTGCCGGAGCACCACCAGTGGCTGCAGCGCGGGATGATCCACTACCTCGAGGAGGAGGTCGGCCACGACGACTGGATCCTCGCCGACATCACCGCTGCGGGCGGCGATGCCGATGCCGTGCGTCGTGCTCTGCCTCACCCGGCGACCGACGCCCTGGTCGCTTACGTCTACGACACCGTACAGCGGCGCAATCCGCTCGGCATCTTCGGCATGGTGTACGTGCTGGAAGGCACCAGCGTAGCCCTCGCCCTCGACGCCGCCGACCGCATCCAGGCCACGCTCGGCCTGCCGGACGCCGCCTTCACCTACCTGCGCAGTCACGGCAAGCTCGACCAGGAGCATGTGCTCGACCTGCAGGGCATCCTCGCGCGGCTCACCGATCCCGCCGACCACGCGGCCATCGTGCAATGCGCCCGCGTCCTGTTCCGGCTCTACGGCGACATGTTCCGCGGACTCGACGAGGTCGTCGTGCCGATGGCCACCGGTACGCGGAGGACGGCGTGAACCTCGCCGGCGCGCGCGCCGTCATCACCGGCGGGGCCGGCGGCATCGGCGCGGCGCTCGCCGCCGAGCTGCTCGACGCCGGTGCCGCGGTCATGCTCGCCGACATCGACGCCGCGGCGCTCGCCGCGACGGCCGAGCGCCTCGCCGGGCGGGGCGGTGAGCTCACCACGGTAACGGCCAACCTCATGACTGCCGAAGGACGCGCCGTGCTGTGCCAGGCCGCGATCGGCTGGCACGCCAACGCACTGGTCAACAACGCCGGCGTCAACCACTTCGGGTTGTACGATGAACTGGCGCCCGAGCAGGTGACGCAGACCGTGGCGCTCAACATCCTCGCGCCCATGCTGCTGACCCAGGCCCTGCTCCCGCACCTCAGGCAGCAGCCCGAGGCGTACCTGCTCTTCATCGGCTCGGTGTTCGGCCACATCGGCTATCCCGGCTACGCGGCCTACTCGGCCAGCAAGTTCGCGCTGCGCGGCTTCAGCGAAGCCCTGCGCCGCGAGCTCGCCGGCTCACCGGTGCGCGTACACCACCTCGCGCCGCGTGCCACCCGCACCCGCATCAACACCAGCGCCGTCGAGCAGATGAACGCGGCGCTGAAAGTCGCCATGGATCCGCCCGGAACGGTGGCACGCGCAGCGCGACGGCTGCTCGAGAAGAACCTCGCCTCGGCCGTGGTCGGCTGGCCGGAGAAGCTCTTCGCGCGCGTCAATGCCCTGCTGCCCGGCATCGTCGACGGCGCCATCGTGAAGCAGCTGCCCGTGATCCGCCGCTACGCCCGCAAGGACACCCCGGCCGGGGTGCCGGCCGCCCATGACCACCTGAGGAGACAGGCCACATGAACCGCAGACTCATCCACGTGCTGCTCGGGGCGCTCGTCCTGGCCACGGGCTCGCGCCCACTGCTGGCCGACGACGCCTTCGACGCCGCGTTCACCGCCGTGCGCGACGGCTGGGCCGTCGCCAACTACCGCACCCCGGCCGGGCAGAAGGAGGCCGTCTTCGGGAAGCTTGCCGCACAGGCCGCGGCGCTGACCGCGCAGTACCCGCAGCGGCCCGAAGGGCTGATCTGGGAGGGCATCGTGCTCAGCACCTACGCCGGCGTGAAGGGTGGCCTCGGCGCGCTCGGCCTCGCGAAGGAGGCGAAGGCGAAGCTCGAGGCTGCACTCGCCATCGACGCAAAGGCGCTCGACGGCTCCGCCCACACCAGCCTCGGCACGCTCTATCACAAGGTCCCGGGCTTCCCGATCGGCTTCGGCAGCGACAAGAAGGCGCGCAGCCACCTCGAGCAGGCGCTCAGGATCAATCCGGATGGCATCGACCCCAACTATTTCTTCGGCGAGTTCCTCTGCGACGAAGGCGACCCCCGCCTCGGGCTGCAACATCTCGACAGGGCGGCCAAGGCCGCACCACGACCGGGCCGGGAGGTGGCCGACGAGGGCCGGCGCGGCGAGATCCGCGCGCTCACCACCCGCTGTCGCGAGGAACTCGACTGATCGCGCGGGAGTTCAGTCGCGCTCGACCGACCAGATGAGATCGAGCGACTGGTCTTCGCCGCTCGCCGCCTCGATGCTCAGGCCGCGGCCGATGCGATAGCGTGCCAGCACCGTGCCGATGCGGTTGAACAGTCCATAGGTGAACCGCAGGTAGAGATCGTCGTTGAGCTGCTTGCCGGCCACGACCTCGGTTTCGTCGAGCGTGCCGCCCTCGAGCCCGAGCTCGTCGAGCGTGACGGCGCTGCCGAGCTTCTGCGTCAGCGGCGAGGTCTGGGCCACGCCGAGCGACAGCGCCGCACCGGCGATGGCCGAGCGGTCGTTGGCGTTGGCGCTCTGCATCGGCCGACCCGAGATCAGGTAGGAGATCGCGTCGGCCTCCGACATCGCCGGCTCGGAAAACAACCGGCTCTCCGGCCGGCTGGCGGTACCGCTGAGCACGATGCCGGCGACCACGGTCTTGCCCTCCCAGTCCACGCGGCGGCTGGCGCGCAGGTTGACCGCCGGATCGTCGAGCGGGCCGGCGAAGCCGAGCGTGCCGTGCTCGATGGTCAGTTCCTTGCCATAGGCGCCGAACTTGCCCTCCATGAGGCGCACCACGCCAAAGCCGCGTGGCTCGCCGTCCGGTCCCTGCGAGAGCTTCACCGTGCCCTCGAGCAGCGTGTCGAGGCCGAAGGCCTTGAGGCGCACGTCGCGTCCGAGCGTGAGGGCGATCTCGCCACGGATCGGGGTCGCCGTTTCCGGCGGAGCCGTCGCAGTGGTGCGATCCATCACCACGGTATCGGGCGACGGCGAGGCCGCCGTCGCCGGCAGGGCGCGCACGACGATCTCGGCGCGCGGGATGAGCACGCTGCCGTCGACGGCGAGCCCTGCGGCCGCCCAGCGCAGGGTGAAGTCGGGCGAGGCCTGCACGTAGCGGTCGGTGAGGCGTACGGCGTCGAGGCGCTCGCCGCGCAGATGCACCACGACCTGCGGTCCACCGGCTTCGAGCGGCCGCAACTCACCGTCGAGTCGCAGCAGCCCGCCGGCGCGCGCAGTACCCTGCAGGCGGTACGCATCGCTGCCGTCGCCGGTGAGCGCAATCTCGATGTCCTCGATCTTCACCCCGGCCACGGGCAGCGCGGCCGCGCCGCCGCTGAAGCGCATCGCGCCGGTGAGCCGCGGCCGGGCGAGGCTGCCGCCGACCGTGGCGTCGAGATCGAAGCGGCCCGCGACCTCGGCCAGTTCCACGTCCGGCGCGAATAGCGGCAGCAGCGGCGCGATGTCGGGCAGCGCGCCCTGGACGCGTGCCTCGAGCGGCGTGTCCATGGCCGGGGCACCGGTCATGCGGCCGTGCGCCTCCAGGTGCAGGCCCTCGGCCCCGATGACCGCGAGCGTGGCGACCGTGGCATCCGCAGCGAGCGTCACCGCGAAATCTACCGTTTCGAGCGGTGTGACCAGCGGCTCGTCACCGCCGGTGTAATAGAGCATGGTGCCGTGCTGGCGCCAGGCGACGGCGCCGGTCAGCACACCGCCGGCGAGCGCGACAGCGACATCCGCCTGCGCCACGCCGGTCATGGCCAGGTCGGGCGGAAACCACGCCGCAAAGCGCTGCAGGTCGAAGTCGCGCAACCGCGCGGTGAGGCGCGCCCGCTGCGCCGACCAGAGTGCCTCCTCGACACAGAGCTCGGCCGGCGCCTGCACCCAGCAATGAGACCCGATGGCCGCAGTACCCGCACCGATGCCGATGGCGGGCTCGCCGGCGAGCGTCCAGTCGCCGAAGGTGGTGTGGCCGAGCCGGGCATCGGTCAGCCGATGTTCGAGCCGGCTGCCATTCCAGCCACCGTGGCTCGTCGTGCGCAGGTCGAGCAGCGGGCCGGCGAGCGTCACCGTGAGCTGGTGCGCGCCGGTCTCGCCGTCGAGGGCGGCGTCGAGATCGCCGAGGGCCTGTCCGCCGATGCGCAGCGCGTGCGCCCGCAGGGCAGCATGCGCCCGCCCGCCCCGGTCGGTACGCAGGCTCAGGTCGAAGCGCGTCAGCGCCACGTCGTCGAGCGCGAGCGCCTCGCCGCCGGCCACGACGTCGACGACCGGCCGCGCCCGCGAACCGGCGAGCGAGCCGCGTGCCTGGAGCGAGCCGCGCAGCCCCGGCCAGAGCACGCCGAGTTCGGGTGCCACCAGCTCGAACTGCCCGGCGAGCCGGTCACCGAGCGTGCCGTCGGCACGCAGGCGGTTCGGCCCGGCCTCCAGATGCAGGCCCTTGAAAGCGACCGTCCCGCTGCCGAACTGCAGGTCGCCCGCGCCCGCGAGCGGGCGATCCATCAGCCGGCCACGCAGGTCCCGGACACGCAGCCGCGTGTCCTCGCCTGCCGCCGCTTCCAGCTGCAGGCGTGCCGCGAGTTCGCCACGCAGGCCCGGGCGCAGCGCCTCGATCCGCAGCCGCGGCACCACCGCCTCGAGCCGCAGCCGCCATGCCGGATCGAGCCCCAGCACCCCGCGCGCGACCGCCTTGCCAAAATCCCCATCGAGATCCAGCCGCTCGAACACCAGCCGGGTGGTGTCGCCGTGCGCCCGCGCCGCGACCTGCGCCGCAGGCCAGCCGGGCAGTTCCAGCCCGGCGGCGAGCGTCGCCCGCCAGGCAGCGGGTTCGCCGGCGACCTCGAGCCGGCCTGCCTTGCTGTGCACGGCACCGACGCCCGGCAGTTCGCGGTGCAGTTCGTCCCAGCGCACCAGGGCCTCGAACCGCGGCGTCTCCGGCAGCCCGGCGAGCGTGCCAGTGACGCTGACCGGACCGGGCCCCAGAAGAACCTGGCGGACCTGCAGCCGTGCGAGTTCGCCATGCACCCGGCCCGCGCCGGCCAGCGCTGCCGTGTCGAGGCGCCAGGCGAGCTGCGCATCGAGCGGCAGGCCGGGACCGAGCGTGGCTTCTCCCGATACCCCGAAGGCGAGCGGCCCGAACAGTGCGCCGAGGCGGTGCACCCGCAGCCGCGTGCCGACCCAGGCTCCTGCCAGTGCAACGCGCTGGAATTCGACGGCGGTGTCGCCGGCGCGGATGCCAAGGCGCCCGAGGTGCAGCGCTTCCACCACCACCGGCACCGGTGCGGCGAGCGTCGGCATGACGAAAGGTTGCGGCGAATCCTGCGGATCGGCAGCGATCTCGATCACGACGCTGCCGGCGGCCAGCTCGCGCAGCACCAGCCGGCCACCGAGGAGGTTGCGGGCGCTCACGCGCAGCACCACATCGGTAGCCGCCACGTGCGTCGTGCCGGCACGGACCGCGAACGCCGCCACGCGCAGCCCACCGCGCAACGTACCGCCGACCCCGTCGAGGCGTACCGCCCCATCGCTGAACGCCTCGATTTCCTCCGCGACCCAGGCCGAGCCCGCTTCGGTCATGGTCAGTGCCGCGACCACACCCGCGGCGGCGACGAACAGCACGACGAGCACGCTGGCGAGCCAACGCAGGATCACAGGTCGGGCCCCAGGGTCACGTGGAAACGCCAGTCGTCCGGTGCGTCCTTGTCGAGCGGAAATGCCACGTCGACGCGCACGGGTCCGAGCGGCGAGTACCAGCGCAGGCCGGCGCCCACGCCGGTCTTGGTGCGCAGGTTCGAGAACGTATCGAAAGCGTTGCCGGTATCGAGGAACGCGGCCACCGACCAGTTGCGCCAGACGCGCTGGTCGAACTCGATGCTGCCGACGAGCTTGTGGCTGCCGCCGACCACGTTGCCGGCCTCGTCGGTGGGGCCGAGCGTCTCGTAGTCGTAGCCGCGTACGCTGTAATCGCCGCCGGCGAAGTAACGTACCGACGCCGGCAGCTTGTCGAACTCGTCCTTGGCCGTGGCGCCCGCCTCGGCGCGCAGCAACAGCCGCGCGTCGCGCCACAGCGGCCGGATCAGCTTGCCGTAGAGGTCGAGCTGCAGGAACTCGGCGTCCGAGGCAAACCAGGAGGTCGTGCCGCTGAGCTTCACCGCGACGCGGTGACCGCGGTCCGGGCGCGTGATGCGCGAGTTGTTCGGCCAGGTGTGGCTCCAGCTGATGCCCGGGATCAGCAGGAACGTGCGCTGGCGGTCAGCGGCGATCTCGAAGCGCTCCACGCTCGCATCGAGGAACCAGGTCTCGATCCAGTCACGGGGCCGGCGGTGGAACTCCTTCAGGCCGATCTTGTAGATCTGGCTGCTGCTGGTGTCGGTCTCCTCGTCCTGGAAGCCGGTGTCGATGCTCAGCCACTCCACGCGCGGATCACGTCGCGGCAGCCGGTAGCTCACGCCGACCTCGGACACGACCTCGGAGAGGCTGGCACTCGCGTCGAACTGGTGACCGCGGTCGTTCACGCGCCGGTCCGTGTAGCCGCCGCGCACCTTCACGCCCTTGTCGGTCGAGTAGCCGGCGCCGGCGGTGTAGACCTTGCGCTTCGCCGGCGTCATTGCCACCGTGATCGGCACTGCGAGGTCGGGGGGCGCACCGGGCCGGGTGCGCAGGTCCACGGTGGCGAAATAGCCGGTACGCAGCAGCGCATCGTAGAAGTTGTCGATCACGGCCCCGTCGTAAGGGTCACCCGGCCGGAAGTCGACGAAACGTTCGACCAGCTCCGGGTCGACCACCGCCTGCTCGAAGCTCACCGGGCCGAAGCGGAAGCGGGGTCCCGAATCGAAGTGCAGGGTGACGTCGGCGGCGTTCTCGCGCGTATGGACCTCGATCCGCGCCTCGGTAAAAGTGGCGGCGAAGTAACCCTGCCGGCGTGCCAGGTCAGCCAGGGCCTTGCGATAGGCGTCGTAAGCCGCATGGCTGAGGACGGCACCGGGAACCAGCGGGTGCGTGCGCAGCAGCCGGGCAAACGCCGGATCGCCCGCCGCCTCCCCGGCCAGAGCAATGTCCACCGCCCGCAACCTGACCGGCTCGCCCTCCTCGATGCGGATGCGGGTGACCCAGCAGTCATGCTCGCTGTCGGTCGTGATCGCGATCTGCGGGTTGTAGAAGCCATAGGCTTCCAGGGCCGTGCGCACCTGCGGCTCGGCCTGCCGGCGCAGGCGCCGCACGCGCCAGGCCGGCGCGTCGCAGGCAACGTCGTCGAGTGCGAGGTGCGCCAGCACGTTGTCACGCAGGTTGCCGCGCACGCCTTCGACCTCGACCGCTGCCAGTACCCCGGCCGCCGGCAGCATGCATAGCAGGGCACAGCGGACCAGGAAACGCGGCAGGGTCATCGACGCAGCATAACCGCAGCCGCGACCCCGATCACGGTGTCGCCCGGGACCCGACCCGGGGCGGCAGGAACCTGCCGCCCCCGTGACCTGCCGCACGGAGCCCGCAGGCCGGATCGGCGATCCTCAGGTTCTGTCAAGCGCGGCGCGGGCGTGCCGGCGCGTGAATGTGCCCGGTTGCGGGAGGCAGGGCGTGGGATTCTGGCGATTCGCGGACGAGCACAGCCTCGGTGGCCTCACTGCCCTGCTGCCGTCCTACGATCCGGTGATCGGCTGGATCGCGGGCACGCTGGCCGTGATCGCCGGCTTGGCGCTGTTTCCGACGCTCGACCGCCTGCGCACCTCGCCCGCGGCCACCGCACGACTCTCCTGGCTGGCGGCCGGTACCGTCACCCTCACGATCGGTTTCTGGGGCACGCAGAACATGGCGCTGGCGGGCATGGTCCTGCCGGCGCGTTACCACTACGTACCTGCTGCCGGCTTCGCGGCGCTCCTGCCCTGCCTGGCGGGCTGCCTCGCGGCGCTGCACCTGCTCGGCCAAACGCGACCCGGCCCTGCGCATCGGCACGCAGCAGCCGCGAGCCTCGCACTCGGCGTGAGCGGCATGCACTACGCGCTCATGGCAGCTCTGGCCGGCGACCTGATCGTGGTGTACGACCCCGGGTTGTCTGCCATGTCGCTCGGACTCGGGTATGGCAGTGCGCTCCTCGCGGTCTACGCGACCTGTTCCCGGACGGAATCGAAGCGCTGGCAGCGGGTCGCCTGGCCCGGCGGCATCCTGATGCTCGGCTTCATGGTTCTCGGCAGCCACTTCACGGCCATGGCCGGCACATCGTTCTTCGACGACCCGGCAATCGCTTCGACGGGTGTCGCCAGGACGCCGGCGCTGATGACGCCGCTACTGCTGGGCTGCGTGCTGTTCCTGGTGGTGGCCCTGTGGATCGGCAGCGTCATCGACCGCCGACTCGCCGGAGCGAGCACGGCCGTGCGCCGCAGCGAGGCCGTCAACCGTGCCATCGTCGACACCATGCTCGACCCGCACGTGGTCATCGACGCGTGCGGCACCGTCACCGCCTTCAACCCGGCAGCGGAACTGGTGTTCGGCTGGCAGGCCGCTGAAGTCATCGGGCAGGGTGCGCTGGCGCTGTTCCACGCTCCCGCCGGCAGCAATCCGCGCAACTGGTGGGTGAATGGCGCGCGGCTCACCGGGCTGTCACCGAACCGCCGCCGCTGGGTGTACCCGCAGGGCGGCCAGCGCAAGGATGGCTCGGCTTTCCCGATCGAACTCGCGATCAGCCCGTTCACCGTCGACGGCCAACGCTACTACAGCTGCACCGTGCGTGATCTCAGCGAGCGCTGGGACGCGGAGGCCCGGCTGCGGCGCCTCGCCGCCGCGGTCGAGCACGCGGGTGACGGCATCGTCATCCTCGACACCAGCCATCGCATCCGGTACGTGAACCCGCAGTTCGAACGCCAGAGCGGCTTCTCGCAGGACGACGTCGCCGGCCTCGAACCCGGGCGCGACCTCGGCGAGGACACCGTCTACGGCGAGATCTGGCGCACGGTGGCAACAGGGCGTGTGTGGACCGGCCAGGTCAGGAGCCGCCGGCGCGACGGCCGCAGCTGCGACGAGGAGCTGACGGTCACACCGGTATTCGATACGGCCGGCGCCATCTCCGGCTACGTCGCCGTGACACGCGACATCACCCGGCGTCTCGAGGCCGGACTCGAGCGCCGGCGCCTGGCCGAAGCGCTGCAGCATTGCACCGACAGCATCGGGATCCTCGACGCGCAGGGCTGCATCGTCTACGTCAATGCCGCTTTCGAGAACAGCAGCGGGCAGCGGCTCGGCGATATCCGTGGCAGCCGGCCGGAAGCGCTCCTCGACTTTACGCTGTCCGGTGACGCCTACGACGACATGGTGCGTACTGCCTTCCGCGGCGCACGCCCCTGGTCCGGGACGCTGACATCGACAGATACCCACGGCGTGACGCGCGAGGAAGACGTCACCGTCTCGCCGATGCGCGACGAGCGCGACCAGGTCCACGGCTACGTCTTCGTCAAGCGCGATACCACCGATCGCCGCCGCCTCGAAGCCCAGGCACAGCAGCGCCAGCAACTCGCGTCGATGGGCCAGATGGCCGACGGCATCGCCCGCGAACTGGCCCGCCCGGTGCAGCAGCTCGGCGCTACGCTCGGCCACATCGCTCGCTCCTGCGCGGGCCTCGACAGCCTGCTCGGCGAGATCGAGACCCTCGCGCAGGGCACCGCTGCCGTGGCACCGGCAGTCATCGCCGGCTGCCTGCAGAACGCGGATGCGGATTTCCGCCGCCTGGAGATCGGACGTGCACTCGGCCAGGCGAACGACAGCGTGGCGCGGCTCACCGGCATCGTCGGCGCCATGCGCGACATTTCCTACGCGAGCCCCGAGATGGCGGGCGTCGATCTCAACCGCGCCATCCAGAGCACCATCACCGTCTGTACCAGCGAGTGGCGCGAGGCCGCCGAGATCCGCACCACGTTCGATCCGGCGCTGCCTGCGGTGACCTGCATCGCCGGCGACATCAGCCTGGTGGTGATGAACATGCTCGCGGCTTCGGCGCAGGCGATCGTCGCGGCGAACCACAGTGGCATCCGCGGCAAGGGCGTGATCACCGTCTCCACGCAGCGCGTGCACGACTGGGCCGAGATCCGCATCAGCCACACCGGCCGGGGCGTGGCGCCGCAGGACCGCGCAGCGCTGTTCACGGCGGCCGGCGACGGCCGTGCCCCGGGACTCGGCCTCGCCCACGATGTCGTCGTGCGCCGGCACAGCGGCACGATCGCCCTGGAATCCGACGGGCGCAGCGGCGCCACGTTCATCGTGCGCCTGCCGCTCGAATCGGCCGCGGCCGCGACCACCGCAACCGCCGCCGCCTGACCCCGGCCCGCGCTGTTCAAAGGCGTCCCGGGCGACGATAATCCGCCCGTTGTCGTGCGTGTCCGCGGGAGGACTGCCCATGAAGATTCTGCGACCGGCCGCCGTGCTCGCGGCCCTAGTGCTGCTCGCTGCCTGCAGCGATCCGCAGGCCGATTTCGGCAAGGCCGAAACCGAGGACACCGAGGCCGCCTGGCAGGCATTCCTCGAGCAACATCCCGAAGGCGAGTGGGCCGACCGCGCGCGCATGCGCCTCGACGCGGCGCGCGACAGCCGTGACTGGGACAATGCCCGGTCAACCGACGCCATCGAGGCCTACAACAATTACCTGCTCGCCCACCCGACCGGCGCGCACATGGGCGAGGCCCGCCAGCGGATCACGGAACTCGAGACCGAGTCGGCCTGGGCGGCGGCGCAGGCCGTCGGCACGCGCGAGGCGCTCGAGGATTTCCTGCTGCGCTGGGCCGATACGCCACAGGCCGAGCAGGCACGCGCGCAGCTCGCCGCGATGACACCACCGCCGGCAACGCCGGCGAAAGCCGCGGGAACGAAGGCCGCCGCGAAAGCGGCACCCCAGGCGGCCGCGAAGCCAGCCGCAAGACCGGCGGCAAAGCCGGCGACGAGTGCACCCGCCGCGGCCCGCGGTGATTACCAGGTGCAGCTCGGAGCCTTCAGCACGGCCGACAAGGCGCAGGCAGAGAAGACCCGCCTCGAGCAGCGCTTCCGCGCGATCACGGGCGCGCTCGTGGTCGAGCGCGCGGCCGGGACCGGCGGCCTGCATCGCGTCAAATCGGCCGCGATGACGGAGACCGCCGCGCGGTCCGCCTGCGACAAGCTGAAGAGCGCCGGCCAGGATTGCGTGGTGGCGCGTCGCTGACCGTGACCCCGATTGCCCAGGACCTCGCCGACCTGCGCCGCGAGTACCGCAGCCGCCCGCTGCATCGCGCCGACCTCGACCCGGATCCGCTGGTGCAGTTCGACCGCTGGTTCGGCGAGGCGACGCACGCGGGCCTGCCGGATGCCAACGCCATGAGCGTGGCGACCGTCGCCGCCGACGGGCAGCCCTCCTCACGCATGGTGCTGCTCAAGTACTACGACGCACAGGGCTTCGTCTTTTACACCAACCTCGGCAGCCGCAAGGCCGCCGAGCTCGGTGCCAACCCGCGCGCGGCGCTCCTGTTCTTCTGGCCGGAGCTGTTCCGCCAGGTCAAGATCCGCGGCCGCGCCGCGCGCACCAGCGCCGCCGAGAACCTCGCCTACTTCATGCGCCGCCCGCGCGACAGCCAGCTCGGCGCCTGGGTCTCGAGCCAGAGCCAGCCGATCTCCTCGCGCGCCGTACTCGAGCAGAAGTTCACCGAGATGAAACAGAAGTTCGCGCAGGGCGAAGTACCACTGCCGTCGTTCTGGGGCGGCTATCGCGTTGCGCCCGACTACATCGAATTCTGGCAGGGCCAGGAAGGCCGGCTGCACGACCGGCTCGCCTACACACGAGACGACAGCGGGTGGAACATCGAGCGGCTGGCGCCGTAGTCGCGGAATTGACGATCGCGCTTCAACCGCGATCTTTCGCGCCCGGGGCGCTCCTGTAGCGATCCGCCTCGGTCTCCAGCCAGTTCATCGCCTGGAGATAATTGAGCTGGATATCGGCGAAGACCGCATCGTCGAAATCCGGAGTGCTCGCCGGCAGCGCGCGGGTTCGCACCAGCAGGTTGTTGGTCTCGATGCGCCAGGCGCCGGTACTCCCCTCGCCGCCGTCACCCGCGACCGCCAGGCGCAGGCCGTCGATCTCATGGTGCTTCCAGAACCCGGCGGGGATCGCCAGCAGCGGCTCGCGTGGTGACACGAGGGTGTGCAGCACCCGGCATTTCCGGCCCCACATCCCGATGGCGCCCGCGAGCCCGGCGTCGCGCAGCCCGGCCGCCAGGTCGAGGACGAGCTGCCGGTCGGTCGCGAAGTCCCAGCCCAGGTCACGCGCTTCGGCGTAGAACCCGGTCAGCGCAATCCGGTTCTCGGGCTCCCGTGGCGGACCGAAGACGACCTGCCAGGCCGGCTTCGCCCGGCTCCACGCCACGGAAATCAGCAGCAGCGCCAGCAGCACGCCGAGCGTGCTCACCACCGTGGTCACCGTCATGAGCGCTCCGCTACCGTAGCCGGTTCGCCGTCGCGCGCCGCTCAGTGCAGCTGTTCGGCCAGGAACGCGTCGAGTTCCCGGAAGTACTGCAGGCGCGTCGGGCCGTGGCTGAGCCAGTGGTCCTCGTTCTTCAGCTTCACGTAGCGGAAAGTCCTGCCGGCTTCCTGCAGCGCATCGGCCATCTTCACCGCCTGCGTGGGTGGCACGACGCTGTCTTCGTCGGCCTGGACCAGGAGAATCGGCGCGCGGATGTCCCCGGCGCGCCTGGCCGGTGAGTTTTGCGCAAGCTTCCGCCCATCGTTCCAGTACTTTCCGATCCGCTCCGCATACCAGCGCCGGTCGCCGCCGTAGCGGCCGATGATCTCGAGAAAGCCGGGCAGGTCGGTCAGGCCGTTCACGCTGACAGCGCAGCGGTACAGTGCCGGTTCCCTGACCACGCCCATCAGCGCAGCGTAGCCACCGAAGCTGCCGCCGACGATGCAGATCCTGGCAGGGTCGGCAATCTTCTTCTCGATCAGCCAGCGTGCGCCGTCGGTGATGTCGTCCTGGATGGCGTCGCCCCACTCCTGCGCACCAGCCTGCCGGAATGCGGTGCCATAACCGGCAGAGCCGCGGAAGTTCATCTGCAGGACGGCGTAACCGCGATTGGCCAGCAACTGCACTTCCGGGTCGAAAGCCGCGTAGTCGCGGGCCTCCGGACCGCCATGCGGAAGCACGACCGCGGGCAGGGGCTGCTCGGGCGGGTTACGCACTCCGCGCGGCAGCGTGAGGTAGGCGGGGATCTCCAGGCCATCGCGGGCCTGGTAGCGCACCGCCGTGGGTCGGGCGAGATCGTACTCGTCGAGCTCGGGATAGGTATTGGAGAACAGGCGCAAGCTGCCGCTGGCCGGTTCGTAGAGGTAATAGCGGCCGGAATGATCGGACGCGCCGGCGAACACGACCATCCGCGCATCGTCGAAGGTGCGGCTTTCGATCGAGATGGCCCAGCCCGGCAATTGCGCTGCGAGGTCGCTGTGAATCGCCGCCATCGCAGGGGAAAACCACTCGACGCGACCGACGTCCGTGACGTAGTGGACACCTTCGATGTCGCGGCCGCGCGCATCCATTTCGACCCCGGCCAGGTCCACCTCGGGATGCAGGAACAGCTTCCCGATGAACTCGCGGGTGCTCAGCCGGAAGCGGTAGAGGCCCTGGCGACCGCTGTCGTGATCCGAGCGGACCAGGATGACGTCGGGGTCCGCCCTGTCGAACACGACGGGCCGGAAGGTCTTGCCGGAGGTCGTCTCATCCCATATTTCCTGCCAGTCGGCGTCCACCGCTGGCCGGTAATAGGTCTTCAGCCGCGCATCGAACGTGCCGTAGCCGTCGTAGCCCCGGGCCAGGCGCACGCGACCGGCGCGGTCCGGCCACCACCACTGGATCCAGGGCTTGCCACCCTCGACCACTTCGCGGCGGTTGTTCACGATATCGACGCGGTAGAGCTGCGGCCCCGACGAATCCCCGAGGCTGAAACCCATGAGCAGGTGCTGCGGGTCGTCCGGCAGGAAGTCGACCACCTGATCGGCATCCAACGGACGTGCCGATACCGTCAGCCCGAGATTGCGCGGCTTGACCAGCCACTCGAGCTTCGAGCCATCGGCATTCACCGCGATCAGGCGCGTCTGGACGATGCCGACATAGCCGTCGAACTGGCTGTGGCGGCCGCTGACGAGCAGGCGGTCGTCCGACTTCCACCGCAGCCAGTTCACATCCCAGTCGCCCGTGGAAGCGACCAGCGGCGGCTTCTTCCCGATCTGCGTGAGATCGAAGATGACGACGGCGTAGTTGCCGCTCTTGTCCGGAATGGCGGCTGCGACGTGACGGCCGCCCGGCGAGATCGCCACGTCGCTCATGACTGGCAGCCGGGCGAACGCCTCGACCGGGAGTTTCGGTGGCAGCTCCGCAGGAGCTTGCAGCGCCACGAGCAGCAGTATCGTCACCAGACCGGCCTGAGCCAGCGCGAGCGACTCACCGGGCAAACCGGATCGCGATCCCATCGCCTGCCCCACCTGCACGGGATGTCCCGATGATGCCTCGCGCAGCGACCCGTCGCAACCCGCGTCGCCCCCACAGATTGCGGATGTCCCTGCTGTGGGAGGGGCGCAAGCCCCGACCAGGGGAGTCGCGACTTGCGTCGCTCCTACACAGGGTGTGGAGGTGCCTGCTGTGGGAGGGGCGCAAGCCCCGACCCCGCACGCCTTATAAACGCGCAGTCGATGCGCGCTGCTCGCGCAACAGGCGGCGGATCTCCTCGACTGGAACCACGCGCCCCTTGCCGACGCCCGGACATTCGGCGGCGATCGCCGTCCAGGCCTTCGCACTCATGTTCTCCGGCCAGAACGGCCAGGTGCGGCACTGGGTCGGGCGGGCTTCGTAGACACTGCAGCGCCGGTCGACGAGGAACCGGCAGTCCGGCCCGTCGTCGCGGAGGTGAAAGAGCCCGTCGGTCTTCGCGCAGTACTCGCGGGTGAACTGCCGCGTCGGGATGCCGAGCGCCTGCGCCAGCCGCTGCCGGTCGACGAGCGTGAGATACACCCAGCCATAGGCACCGCGCGACACGCAGCAGCGCCCGGATCCCTGGCAGGCGAAACGCACGCCCTCCTCCCGCCAGTTCATGCGGCACTCACCATGGCAGGGTGAGGATGCAGCCCACGGCGAACGGCGGATCCTCCATCACTCCCGGTCGCCAGCGTTGTGCGAACCCCATGGGCCCGACACGGGCGAGGGACGCCCCGGCCCTGGCATCGGGTGCGTCGTGCCGTCCGCGATCGGCGCTGTCGGCAGCACGTGCAACGGTGAGCCTCGGTCGAGTCATGCTGGTCGGTAGTATGCCTCCCCTTGCACTCTCCCCGCATCGTCGACCCACGGGATACGGCAATTAATCTCTGACTAATGTGCCCTGCCTACGGTATCTCCAGACCCGCTGCGAGGAGATCCGTCCATGGCATCACGCATCGTCCTGTTCCAGCTCATCCTGCTGCTCGCCGCCGCAGGCCCCGCGTTGGCTGCCGATCCGCCCGGGATCGTGCCGGCGACACAGGCCGGCGGCGACTCGGGCAGCTTTTCCGCCGGGCGCGGTGAACAGCTGTTCACGACCCGCGGCAGGGACTGGAGCTGCGCCACCTGCCACACCGCCGACCCCCGCAACCCCGGCCGGCACACGGTGACCGGCAAGGCCATCGCGCCAATGGCTCCGGCGGTCAACCCCGAGCGCCTCGGCGACCCGGCCAAGGTCGCCAAATGGTTCCGGCGCAACTGCAAGGACGTCTTCGCGCGTGAATGCACGCCGCAGGAACAGGGCGACGTGATCGCCTACCTGCGCTCGCTCGGCAAATAACTAAGGAGGACATGGCATGAATATCCCCGTTCGGATGTATCCGTTGGTGATCCTGGTCACGGCGACGCTGCTGGCGGCGGCAACGGCGCCAGCGGTGGCCGACGGCAAGCGCAAACCATCCCCGGCCGATCCGGCATGGCAGGAGGAGTGTGGCAGCTGCCACATCGCCTACCCGCCGCGCCTGCTGCCGGCCGGCTCCTGGCAGCGCCTGATGCAGGGACTCGGCGATCACTTCGGGAGCGACGCGAGCCTCGAGCCGCAGCGCGCCGCCGCCATCGAGGCATTCCTGGTGGCGAACGCAGGCCGGTCGAAAGACGGCGTGACGGCACCGCCCCTGCGCATCACGGAGACGCCGTGGTTCCGCGGGGAACACGACGAGGTGGCCACGGCGAAGTGGCGATCCCCGGCCATCGGCAGCCCCGCCAACTGCGGTGCCTGCCACACGCAGGCCGAACGCGGCAGTTTCGACGAAGACGAAATCCGTATTCCCTGAAGGAGGTACATCATGGAACAGGATGACAAGGCATTGATCTGGGACCTGCCGGTCCGCGCGTTTCACTGGATCCTGGCAGGCAGCTTCACCGGTGCGTACCTGCTCGCCGAGTCCGAGCGGCTGCGCAACATCCACGTCATGTTCGGCTACACGGTGCTGGGCCTGGTGGCGTTCCGCCTGCTGTGGGGCTTCATCGGCACCCGCTATGCGCGCTTCGGGTCCTTCGCCTTCCGTCCCGCGCAGGTGCTGGCTTACCTGCGCAGCCTGCCCGACCGCGCCCGCGCCCGCCATCTCGGCCACAACCCGGCCGGGAGCGTCGCGATCTGGGTGATCCTCGGCCTGGCCGTGCTGACCGGGGCGAGCGGCTATCTCACCTTCAACGAGATCGGCGGCGATGTGCTGGAGGAAGCCCACGAGGTTTTCGCCAACGCCTGGCTGCTGGTGGTGTTCGCGCACGTCGCGGGGGTCCTGGTCGAGAGCCTGCTGCACCACGAGAACCTTGCCGGCGCCATGGTGACCGGTTACAAGAAGGGCGAAGCCGCTGCAGCGATCCGCAGCAGTGCCGTGGGAGTGGGCGCTCTCGTGCTCACCGCCGTGCTCGGCTTCTGGAGCTGGACGCTGGCGGGCGGTGGCCCCGCCGCCGCAGCAGACAGCGACGATGCCCGGCCGGCTCAGGTCGCCGCACTCGACCTGGTCGACGATGACTGAGCCGCTGACTCACCAGGACCGCGATGCACGTACTGGTCGTAGAGGATGACGAATTGCTGGGCGATGCCCTGCAGGCGGGCCTGCGCGAAAGCGGCTTCGCCGTGGACTGGGTACGCGACGGCATCGCCGCGGACACCGCCCTGCGTACCGGGGAGTTCTCGGCGGTCGTGCTCGACCTCGGGCTGCCGAGGCGCGGCGGGCTGGAGGTCCTGCGCGGACTGCGCAGCCGTGGCACCCACGTGCCGGTGCTGGTCCTGACCGCCCGCGACGCGATCGAGGACCGGGTCGCGGGGCTCGACAGCGGCGCCGACGACTACGTCATCAAGCCGGTCGCCATCGCCGAGTTGGCCGCGCGGCTGCGCGCCCTGGTACGCCGCGCCCACGGCCAGGGGGGCGGTGCGCTCTGCGTCGGCGACGTCACGCTCGAGGTCGCGACGCGGCGCGTGACGTTTCGCGACCGCGAGGTCGAACTCAATGCGCGGGAGTTCGACCTGCTGCGGGAACTCATGCTCAACAGCGGCCGGGTGCTGACCCGCGAGCAGATCCTGAACCGGCTCTACGAGTGGGATCGCACGCTGGAGAGCAACGCCATCGAGGTGTTCGTGCACCACCTGCGCCGCAAGCTGGCCCCGGAAATCATCCGCACCGTCCGCGGTGTCGGTTATCTCATGCCCCGTGACGACGGACCGCGCCGTGGCGGCTGAGGTCTCGATCCGCCGCCGGCTGCTGGGGCTGCTGCTCGTGGCCCTGATCGTCACCTGGGGGCTCGCCACGGTCGTCACCTGGATCGACACGCATCGCGAAGTCGATCGCCTGCTCGACGCACACCTCGCACACACCTCCACGGTGCTCGCGGCACAGGCCGGTCACGAACTGCTGGAACTGGACACCGACGACCTGCTGGAGATGGGTGAATACGGTCACGAGGTCACGTTCCAGGTGTGGGAGGGCGGTGAACGCCTGGCCGTGAAATCAGCCGATGCCCCGGGCGTGCGCCTCAGCGACGTGCAGGAAGGGTTCTCCGACACGACGCTGGCCGGCCGGCCGTGGCGCGTGTTCACCACCTGGGACAAGTCGCATTCGGCGCTGATCGAGGTCGCCGAGGATCACGGCGTGCGCGACCGCATCGCGGCGCAGGTGGTCGCCAATGCGCTGCTGCCGCTGGCCGTGGCCCTGCCGCTGCTGGCGCTGCTCGTGTGGTGGGGTGTTGGCCGGGCGCTGCGGCCGCTGGCCGATCTCGGCGAGCAGGTCCGCCACCGCGACCCGGCCACGCTCGAACCCCTTGGCCTGGAGCATGTACCTGGCGAAGCCGCGCCGTTGATACGCCGCCTCAACGAGCTGTTCGCGCGCATCCGGCGCAGCGCAGAACTGGAACGGCGCTTCACTGCCGATGCTGCCCACGAGTTGCGCAAGCCGGTGGCTGCGCTGCGCGCGCAGGCCGAGGTGGCCCGCAGCACGCACGATACCGCCACGCGCGACCATGCGCTGGACAGCGTCCTGCACGCCTGCGACCGTATGGCCACGCTGATGGAGCAGTTGCTCATGCTGGCACGCGTCGAGCAGGAATCAGCGATGCGGGTCACGGGCCAGCTCGATCTCGCGGCGATTGCCAGCCGGGCGATCGCCGAGGTCGCACCCGGCGCGCTGGCGAGCGATGTCGAGATCGCGCTCGAGTCGACCGGCAAGGTGACTGTGCACGGGCAACCCGACCTGCTCGTCACCCTGGTCGGCAACCTGCTCTGGAACGCCGTGCGCCACGGCCGCGGCCCGGTACGGGTCACCGTCACGGGCACACCCAGCGCCGTGACGCTGGCGGTTGCCGATGCCGGGCCCGGAGTCCCGGCCGATCAGCGTCAGCGTCTGGGCGAACGATTCTTTCGTGGCGAGACCTCCGGCCCGGGCAGCGGCCTGGGATTGTCGATCGTGCGGCGCATCGCCGAGATCCATCGGGCCGAGGTGGCATTCCTGCCCGGCCCTGCGGGCCGGGGCTTCGAGGTGCGGGTGAGTTTTCCGGCGCTGCCGCCCCCGGCCTCCGCCAGTGAAGACACGCCGCAGCCGCGACCCGGTTGAATCGGGCCCGCTCAGCGCTGCCCGCCATTGCGCCAGGCTGCCGGGATGACCAGGCCGGCGCCGAGCAGGTAGGCCGCCGTCCAGCATGTCGCCGACAACCACAACAGCGGCGTCAGCTGCGCCGGGGCCACCCAGCCACTGCCGACCCGGAGCAGGACTGCAAGCGCCAGGACCAGCTGCATGCCGTGCAGGACCAGCGGCGACCAGCGCGGCATGCCGGTGCGGTAACGCGTCACCCGCACCATCATCGCCAGCGTCACGGTACCGATGCCACCGGCCGTCAGTGCATGCAGCGCGCCGGCGCCCTGCAGGGTGATGACCCCGAGGCGCTCGAGCCCGAGCAGCGCACAGCCGGCGACGAGCCAGACGAAACCCGCGTGCAGCGGCCACACCAGCGGATCGTGCAGCGTGCGCCCCAGGTGCCAGTGGCTCATGGCGACGGCCAGCGTGGCGCCGGCAGCCAGCGCGAGGAATCCCGCCGGCACCGGCCCGAGGAAGGCGTCGCTCAGCACCCAGGCGAGCAGCAGCACGAACAGCGTGAGCTCGATGGCCGGGCGCACCACGATGCGCACGACGAGGCCGCGGGCACGCAGCGCACCAACTGTCGCCGTCGGCACCAGCCGGCCGCCCATGAGCATGATGAGGAGCGCCACGATGGTGGCGGCGAGCACCGCCGGGCTGCGCAGCGGATGCGGCAGCAGGCCGGCCTGCACCGCGAGCACCGCCGCCGCCGTGAGCGCGAGCGCCACCATGACCAGCGGGAACGGCAGGTTGCGCAGGCGCTTGATGGCGCCGAACCGCCCGGCACCGAGGATGGCGACCGCCACGGGGAAAACCGCGGCGACGAGGAACTCCACCGGCGCCGGCAAGGCCGCGAGCGGCAGCAGCACCAGCAGGCGGCCCGCGAGCCACAAGGTCCAGAGCGCGAGCAGCCAGGGAACCGGCAGCGCCGGCAAGAGGTAGCCCGCCATGACGGCGAAGCCGTAGCCGAAGATCATCTCGCCGCCATGCCAGCCCGCCGAGGCTGCACCTGGCAGGGCGATGATGCCGTCGCGGGCCGCCAGCCAGAGCAGTACGTTGGCCGGCGCGAGCACCAGTGCCGAGGGAAAGAACAGCCGCCAGGCCTCGACCCGGCGGCCGGCGTCCGCCGGCGATGCCCGGCGCGACCTGTTCGGCATCACGGACGCCTGTCAGCGTACGTCATGAGTACGGCGCGGCTGGTAGTCGCCCACCGTGATGCGGAACGGCACCGCGAAACGGTTCCAGCCGTTGATGCCGATGATCGCCAGCGTCAGGTCGACCAGCGCCTTCTCGTCGAAATGGCGTCTGACCTCGGCGTACAGCTCGTCGGACACACCGTTCGTGGCGATCTGCGTCACCGCTTCCGCCCAGGCGAGGGCTGCACGCTCGCGCCCGGTGTAGCACGGCGCCTCGCGCCAGGCCGCCAGCAGGTACAGCCGCTGTTCGGTCTCCGCCGCCGCGCGGGCGTCCTTGGTGTGCATGTCGAGACAGTGGGCGCAGCCGTTGAGCTGCGAGACCCGCGTCTTCACCAGTTCGAGCAGCGCATGCTCGATGCCGCAGCCGCGCACGTAGGTCTCGAGGCCCAGCATCGCCTCGAAGGCCCCTGGCGATGCGGTCTTGAAGTCGAGGCGTTGTTTCATGTCCTGCTCCGGATCGAGCCGTTCCCGGCCGAGTCATGGATTCTAGCGCCGGACGATGTCGAACGCGGCACGGTGCCATCGACCACTCGTCATCGCCTCCCCGACCGTATACTCGCGCATCGCTGTCCGATACGGGGGATGACCATGACACACAGCCGCATCCTGGTGGCCGCGCTGGCCCTCGGTACCGCCCTCCTCGGTGGCTGCGCCCGCGACCCCGGCCCGGATGTCACGGGCCCGCTCGTCGACCTGCCCTCGCCCGCCGGTCCCGGCAGCAGCGTCCCGCATCTCGCGCTGACACCGGCCGGCGA
>CAUJIY010000141.1 GCA_963205295.1 Pseudomonadota bacterium | reverse complement strand
CAACTACAAGGTCGGACTGCCGTTCGACTACAACGGCGATGGGCTGACCGACCTGCTGGTTGCCGCCAGCGACGGTACCGCCGGTCTCGTCTACCTCTCGCCGTCGACACCCGGCGGCGCGTTCGTGACGAAGGGCCTGGTGGGACTCTCGCCCGCCGTGATGGAAATGCAACCGATGGACATCGACGGGGATCACCTCGACGACCTGGTCTACCTCTACGCCGGCGCTGCCTACGTGCGCCGCAATACCGGCGGCAGCCTCGCGAGCGAACTGGGCGGCGGCCTGCGCAGCGTCGCAGCGCCTTACACGGCATTCACCGCTGGCAATGGCTTCATCGAGCCCGCGGACTTCGACGGCGACGGGCGTGCCGACCTGTTGGTGACGCGGTCGAAGGAGACCACGACCGGCCGCTACCGCTGGGAGGCATTTCTCTCCACCGGAACGCGCTTTGCAACCGACCCGATCGGCAGTTTCACCACGGACGCCGCTCCACGGCGCGCACTCGTTGCCGACCTCAATGGCGATGGCCTGTCGGACGTCCTGCGCTACGACGACGGCGCATGGCACAGCTATATCAGTCGCGGCAGCTCCCTGGTCGCCCAGGATTGCCCTTCGCCGCCGACCGCCGCCGGCACCTATCCGGCCGTTCTCGACCACGACAACGACGGGCGCAGCGACCTGCTGCTCGACTTCGCGGGCCACTGGCATGTCTACACGGCGCACGGCGGCTGCCTGAGCGGTTCGCGCTACACCGACGTCGATGGACCCCAGCCAGCCGGCTCCACGGTCGTGCTGCCTGCCGACATCAACGGTGACGGCAACGCCGACATCAGCTTCGGTGGCACCGCCTTCGATCCCCGCGAGTGGCTGACCTCGCTCTACCAGGGCGATGGCGACTCCGCGGACGGATCCCATCATCCGCGACCGGACCTGCTCCACGAAATCCACGATGGGCTCGGCAACCGGACGACCATCTCCTATCACGCCCTGAGCGGCTGGAGCAGCTATACGGCCAATGGCACCACCCCGGCAAAGACGCGACTGCTGCGGGGCGGGCCCATCGTCGTGGTCAGCTACTACGCCACCAGTACCGGCACCGGCAACGAGCCCGCCGGCATGGCGTTCCGCTACGGCAATGCGCTGGTCGACCTGCAGGGCCGCGGCTTTCTCGGCTTCGCCACCGTGCGAACAACCGACACCAGCACGGGACTGGCCACCGAAACGGCCTACAGCCAGGTGTTCCCGTATGCCGGACGCACGGAGCAGGTCACGGTGTTCGACGGCGGCACCCGGGTGTCGGTTTCCGATCCGTCCTGGTCCGATGCGGTCACTGCAGTGACGGAAGCGGCGCGCGACGTGCACTTCGTGCACCTGACAGCGGAAACCCGCGAGGATTACGAAACCGACCCCGACGGCGGCTATGCCGGTGCGCTCGTGCGTCGCACCAGCCGCACACTCGGCTGGAACCTGAATCATGGCGCGGTCGCCAGTGAGCAGGTGAGCGTGACGGCGCCGCAGGAGGGTAACGTCGCCCACCACATGACCCGCAGCGTGACCTTCGACGAGGGGCCGCGCAGCGCTGCCGGCTGCCTCGGCTTGCCGCTGCGCGTGGACACGACGCGCGATGTCGACGGCAGCCTGGCCGAGACGCGCACGCTGCAGCAGTCGTGGCAGGCATCGACCTGCCGGCTCGCCGCGCAGGTCGAGGGTCCGGTCGCCAGCCCGTCGCAGCAGCTGCGCACCAGCCACGGCTACGACCTTATCGGCCGGGTGACGAGCACGGTGCTGCAGGATGCCGCCGGCCAGTTGCCGGCACGGCAGACGCGCTTCGAATACGCTGCCGACGGCGGGCAGCCCACCGTCGAGGCTGCCGTCATCGGTGGCGAAGCCGATCTGGTGTCCCGCCACGAGTGGCATGAGGCTCTCGGCCTGGTCGCTGCCCGCACCAGCCCACAGGGACAGTCGAATCGCTGGGCCTACGACGACTTCGGCCGCCTGCTGGAGGAGACACGCTCACCCGGCCGCACGCAGTACAGCTACACGGCCTGCGGCCCCTGCTTTGCGCCGAACGCCCGCTATGCCGTGCGCCAGACCCGGAGCGACGGCCTGTGGTCCGAGAGCCAGCACGATTCGCTCGGGCGCATCGTCGGGCGCAGCAGCATCCTCGCCGACGGCCGCGTGTCCCGCCAGTTGCTCGAGTACGACGCAGCCGGGCGTCTCGCCCGCGAGTCGCGCCCGTTCCTCGACGGCGCCACGCAGGTCTACTGGACCACCTACGGTTACGACCACGTCGGTCGGATCAGGACGATCGACAGGCCCGTCAGCGAAGACCTGCCATCAGGTGCCACCGAGACCTTCCTCTACGCTGGCCTCGCAACGACCTCGCGCGATGCCGAGGCGCGCGTGACCGTGCGGGGCAGCGATGCCCTGGGGCGGGTCGTCTCGGTACGTGGACCGATGCAGGAATTGACGACCTATGCCTACACCGCCTTCGGTGACCTGCGCACCGTGACCGACCCGGCCGGGCACCAGCGCGAGCTGCTTTACGATCCACGCGGCCGTCTGGTCGAGAGCATCGATCCGGACGCCGGCCGGCGCCGCTTCGGGTACGACGCCTTCGGTGCACTGGTGAGCCGCACCGACGGCGATGCCGCCACGCCCACCGCCAGCTGGCAGTACGACCAGCTCGGCCGCCCGACGGCGCGCACGGACGCCGAAGGCACGACGGCGTGGACCTACTCGGCAACACCAGGCCCGAGCCGCGGCCTGGTGACGCTGGCCACGGCGCCATCGGGCGTGCGCGAAGCTTTCGCCTACGACGGCAGCGCCCGCCTGCAGAGCACGACGACGACCATCGACGGCATCGCGTACCAGACCGACTATGTCTACGACACCGAGAACAAGCTGCGCTCGATGACCTATCCGGCCACCGTCGGCTGGCGGCCACGGTTCTTCTTCGGCTACACGGCCGGGCACCTGACCGCCGTGATCCAGCAGGACCTCGACTACGTACCGGTCTTCTGGCTGCACGCTGCCGATGCGGCCGGTCGCGTCACCGAAGCGACGCTTGGCGCCGGGGCGATCACGGAGGAGGCGCGCTACGACGCCGCCACCGGGCAGCTCGATTCGATCCGCTCCGGCCCGGTCGAGGCGCCCGGCACCCTGCAGGACTACGCCTATTCCTGGGACCGCACCGGCAATCTGATGGCCCGCGAAGACCGTCGTGCGAGCCCACGACGGGTGGAAACATTCACCTACGATGCAGCCAACCGGGTAACCAGCGCCGCGCTCGATGGCGTCCCCACGTTCTCGGCGAGCTATGCGCCGGACGGCAACCTGCTGTCGCGTTCCGACATCGGCGCCTACAGCTACGACGGGACACAGCCACATGCGGTCACACGCGTCAGCAGCGGTCCGGCCGGCACGCAGACATTCTGGTATGACGCCCGTGGCAACATGATCTATCGCCCCGGTGTCAGCCTGAGCTGGAACTCCGGCGGACAGCCACTGGTGATCGGCAACGCCCGCGTCTCCTCCCGCTTTGCCTACGGGCCGTCGGGCAACCGCGCCCGCCAGGAAGCGCGTACGGGTTCCGTCACCCGCATCACGCACTACGTCGGCCCGCATTTCGAGGTCGAGATCGAGGGCAGCACGCGGCGCTACCGGAGCACGGTTTTCGCGTATGGCCGCGCCGTCCTCAGCCAGGTCGAAAGCTCGACGGGAGGGATCGAGGCTTACCACGTCCTGCATGATCACCAGGGCAGCGTCGACCGCCTCGCCCGTGCTGCCGGCGGCGGCAGCGACGTGCTCGCACTTGCCTTCGACGCCTGGGGACGACGTCGTAATACCAACTGGACGCCCGATCCGGTCGGTTCCCGCTACGGCGACCGCCACTGGACCGAGCGCGGCTATACCGGGCACGAGCACCTCGACAGCGCGCGCCTCATCCACATGAACGGCCGCCTGCAGGATCCGCACCTCGGCCGGATGCTGTCACCCGACCCCGTGCTCGGCTCCCTCGGCCAGCCGCAGACCCTCAATCCATACAGCTACGTCGCCAACAACCCGACCAGCTACGTCGACCCGAGCGGCTATTTCCTGGGCCGGGTCGGCGACTTCTTCCAGCGCGGTATCCGTCACCTCGGCTCGGCCGGGCGTCGCGTGATCCGGCGCTGGGGTCGGCAGATCGTCGCTGCGGTAGCAGCCTATTACACCGCCGGCGCAGTATCATCCTGGGCTTATGCGGCACAGGCACCGGGATTGACGGCCGCTACCGTGGGTACGGCACAGGCCACGAGCTACGTCGTCGGCGGCATGGCCGGCGGTGCCATTGCCGGTGCGATCTCCACCGGTGAACTGCGTGGTGCGATCGTCGGCGCCGTCTCCGGTGCGGCCATGGGCGGCATCGTCGCGCACTGGGGTGGCAGTTACA
>CAUJIY010000140.1 GCA_963205295.1 Pseudomonadota bacterium | reverse complement strand
GGGTTTCACCATCATCGGTGTCGGTGCCTGGCTCGGCCTCATCATGCTGTTCAACGTGTGGGTGCTGATCTGGCCGAACCAGAAGAAGGTGCTCGGCATCACGCCGGCGACCGACGCGCAGAAAGCGAGTGCGCGGCTGGTGGCGACCATGGCCTCGCGCACCAACTTCGCGCTGTCGGTCCCCATGCTGATGTGCATGGGCGGCCAGAGCCACGGTCTGCCGTTCTGACCGCGCCCGCCGCGATCGCGCCGCCGGCCGACCTCGCCGCGCAGGTTCGCGCCGCGCTCGCCGAGGACGTCGGCGGCGGCGACCTGACTGCGGCGCTGGTGCCCGCCGGGCAGCGGGCGCAGGCCACGCTGACGAGCCGCGAGGCGGCCGTGCTCTGCGGCCGGCCCTGGTTCGAGCAGGTGTTCCGCGAGCTCGACTCCGGCATCACCGTCGCCTGGCAGGCTGCCGAAGGCGAGCGCCTGGCGGCGCGCAGCACGGTATGCACGCTCGAGGGGCCGGCCCGTCCGCTGCTCACCGGCGAGCGCACCGCGCTCAATTTCCTGCAGACGCTGTCGGCCACTGCGACCGCGGCACGGCGCTACGTCGAAGCGGTGGCCGGAACCCCGGTGCAGATCCTCGACACGCGCAAGACCATTCCCGGCCTGCGCCTGGCGCAGAAATACGCCGTGCGCGTCGGCGGCGCCGGCAACCACCGCATCGGCTTGTGGGATGCGATCCTGGTCAAGGAAAACCACATCGTCGCGGCCGGCAGCATCGCCGCGGCCGTGCAGACGGCGCGGCGCACCAGCCCCGGCGTGCTGCTCGAGGTCGAGGTCGAGACGGTCGAACAGGCCGCCGAAGCCTTCGCTACCGGGGCCGACCGCCTGCTGCTCGACAATTTTCCGCTGGCGCGCCTGCGCGCCGCCGTGCAGTTGCGCGACGCACGCGCGCCGCGCACCGGGCTCGAAGCGTCCGGCGGCATCACGTTCGACAACATCCGCGAGATCGCCGCCACCGGGGTGGACTTCATCTCGATCGGCGACATCACCAAGAACGTGCACGCCGTCGACCTGTCGCTGCGCTTCACCTTCGCCGGCGACAGCTGACCATGCCCGACGCGCGCCTGCCGACGCCACCGGATCCGCCCGTGGCGGTCCTGCTCGTCGCCGGCGAGCCGCACGGCCGCCTCGCACCGGTCGTCGCCACCGCGCTTGCCGGGCTGTCGCCGTGGTTCGCGCCCGTCGCCGGCGGCTTCACCCTGCGCGACACCGGCCTCGACCCGGCGGGTCGCGGCGCACTGCTGCAGCAGGCCGCCCTTGCCCTGCGCGCGCACGGCCTGGTACCCGGCTGGCGCGACGAACACTGCGCCCTGCTCGACGCGCACGGGCAGGAGCTCGCACGCTTCGAACGCGGCGCGTTCCGGACCCTCGGCCTGCAGAACCGTGCCGTGCACGTCAACGGCTGCCTGCCGGATGGACGCCTGTGGATCGCCCGGCGCAGCGCCCTCAAAGCTAGCTCGCCGAACAAGCTCGACAACATGGCCGCCGGGGCCATTGCCGCCGGCGAGACCCCCGAGGACTGCGCGGTGCGCGAACTGTGGGAGGAAGCCGGCGTCCCGGCCGGGCTCGCGGTGCTCGCCCGCTTCACGGGTACGCGCCTGCGCAGCGAGCGGCCGCTGCACCACGGTTTCCATGACGAAGTCATCCTCTGCGCCGACCTGGACCTGCCGGCGGACTTCGTGCCCGACTGCCAGGATGGCGAGGTCGCGGGATTCATGCGCCTCGACCGCGAGGCAATCACCGGCGCTCTCGCGGCTGGCGAGTTCAGCGTCGAAGCCGCGCTCGTGGTCCGCGACTGGCTCGCCCGCAGCGCCTGAGGCGCGACCGCCGCCTGTCCCGCGGCAGCCCGGGGTATGATCTGCAGCCGGCGACGCCCGGCCGAACCCGACCGACATCCCCGACCGCTGCCCGGAGCCCGGCATGACCATCACGATCTATCACAACCCCGACTGCGGCACCTCGCGCCAGGTCCTCGCCCTCATCCGCAGCCGTGGCGCGGAGCCGCAGATCATCGAGTACATGAAGACCACCCCGTCGCGCGCCGAGCTGGCGGATCTCATCCGGCGCCTGGGGCTGCCGGTGCGCGACATGCTCCGGCGCAAGAGCCCACCGTACGATCAGCTCGGCCTCGACGATGCGAAGTGGACCGACGACCAGCTGCTCGATTTCCTGATCGCGCAGCCGATCCTGTGGAACAGGCCGATCGTCGTGACACCGCGGGGTGTACGGCTGTGCCGCCCGGCGGAGACCGTGCTCGAGATGCTGCCGGACGCGGCCGGCGGCATCCCCGGCAAGGGATGAGCAACGCATCGGCCGCCGGCTGACACGTACGGGTACGTGCCGCGCGCTGCTCAGTGCCCCTTGCCCAGCAGTCGCGAGAGCACCGGGATCGCGGCCGCACCCACCGCCAGTCCGGCGACCCCCGACAGGGTGGCCTGCACCACCCAGCCGATGACACCACCACCCGCGGCGGCGCCCGCCGCGTGCACCAGGTGCGCGGGAACCGCGAGGCCGAGCTGTTCCAGCCCGTGCACGACGATACCGCCACCGACCCAGATCATCGCGAGGGTGCCGACGATCGACAGGACCCGCAGCAGTTTCGGCATGCCGCGTACCAGCAGCACGCCCGGGCCGAAGCCACGCCGAACCAGGGCCACGCCCGCATCGTCCGCCTTCACGATGAGCGCCACCACGCCGTAGACACCGACGGTGATGAGAAAACCGACCACCGCCAGCGCGCCAGCCCGGGTCCAGGCGTTCATCGCGGGCAGCGTCGCCAGCGCGATCGCCATGATCTCGGCCGACAGGATGAAGTCGGTCTTGATTGCACCCCGCACCCGCGTGTCCTCGAGTTGCTGCGCGTCCGCCGGCGCCGCCGGGGACTGCGCCTGCTCCGGATGCGCACGCCGCCATTCGAGCACCTTTTCCGTGCCCTCGAAGCACAGGTAGACGCCGCCCACCATCAGCAGCGGCGTGATCGCCCAGGGTGCAATGGCTGACAGCAGCAGCGCCGCCGGCAGCAGGATCACGAACTTGTTGAACAGCGACCCCAGCGCGATGCGCCCGATGATCGGCAGTTCCCGCTTCGCGTCGAAGCCGACGACGTAGCGCGGCGTGACCGCCGCATCGTCGATCACCACGCCCGCCGCCTTGGTGCCGGCCTTGCCGGCCTGGGCCGCGACATCGTCGAGCGAGGCCGCCGCCACTTTGGCGATCGCAGCCACGTCGTCCAGCAGCGCCAGCAGACCGGTGCTCATGCCGTGTGTTCCGGGTTCCCGTGGTCGAATGCCTGCAGGGCGGTCCGCCGACGCTCAGCGGGCCGTCGGCGGCGAACCGTGACCGCGCGAGACCGGGTCGCCCGCCGCACCGCGAGGCGGTGCAACCGGCTGCGCATCAGCGCCGTCGATAGGCCGCGGCGAACAGCAGCAACGCAAGGCCGGCGAGCCCGAGACCTCCGCCCCCGCTGCCGGGAGCGCCCACGGGCAGGACCTGGCCATCGGCCCCGGCAACCCGCAGCGCGGGTGTACCCTGGCCGCGCACGGTCCCGCTCGCCGCTTCCGTCGCAAACGTCTCCAACGCCGCATCGAGGTTGGCGATCAGCTCGTCGGTGGCGAGGCCGAAGCCCTCGTCGCTGCGCTGGCGCAGCTCCTTGCTCATGTCCACCAGCGTCGAGCTGCCCTTGACGCTGCTCTGCCCGGTGGCGTGGAACAGCATGGTGCGCGAATCGATGTCGTAGACCACGGCATCCATCAGGGTACGGGTCTCGTTCTTCTCGCCCTTGATGACGAAGGCGCCGGCGCCGTAGGTGACCCAGTACAGCACCGAGGACTTCTGGCTCTCGGAGAACTGCAGCTGGTCGTACGAGACGAGCACGATGTAGTCGACACCGAAGCCGGCACGCAGCCGCTGCAGCTCGGCGAAGCTGCCCTTCGGCGTCAGGTAGTTCGTCGGAATCACTTCCAGGCGGCCGATGTTCTTGCGGCTGCGGAAGGCATCGGCCACCCGGCGCAGCAACTGCTGCTTGCGGGTCTCGGAGAAAGTCTCCGTGCCCATCCCTGCTGAGCCGGTTGCCGGCGGCGCAAACGCGAGCCCGACCCGCGCCGGCAGCCGCAGCACCACGTCGCTCGGCGCAATCGCCTCCCCGCCCACCGGGTACAGGTACTCCAGCGCATTGCTGCGCATCTGCTGGCGCACGTTGGCGCAGCCGGCGAGCGTCAAGCTGGCGAGAACGAGCATCAGGCAGGCGCGGGTGGCGGCACGGCACATCGGAGCTACTCCCGTCTGGTGGCTGGGTCGACGTCCGCCGGGCAGCGACGATGAGGCCCGGCAAGCATCGGATCGGTGATCGTTCAATCATAACCGGGGCCGTGCTGCG
>CAUJIY010000139.1 GCA_963205295.1 Pseudomonadota bacterium | reverse complement strand
ATGCTCGCGGCACTGGCCCGCCAGCCGCTGCCCTGGGAACACATCGAGCTGTTCCAGGTCGACGAGCGCGTCGCGCCGGCGGCGAGCGAGGCGCGCAACCTGACGCAGCTCGACCGGCTGCTGATCGCTCCGGCAGCGCTGGCGCCCGCGCGCATCCACGCCATGCCGGTCGAGGCCGGCGACCTGGCGGCGGCTGCGGCTGCCTATGCTCGGACGCTGGCCGGCGTCGCAGGCGACCCGCCGGTGTTCGATCTGGTCCACCTCGGCCTGGGTGTCGACGGCCACACCGCGTCGCTGTTCCCCGGCGATGCGGCGCTGGCGGTCGACGATGCCTGGGTCACGGCAACCGGCCCGCACCACGGACACCGCCGCATGACCCTGACGCTGCCGACGATGGCCCGCGCACGCTGCATCCTGTGGCTCGTGTGCGGCGCCAACAAGACCGGGATGCTGGCGCGCCTGCGCGCGGGTGACGACACCATTCCCGCCGGGCGGATCCCGCGCGACCACGCCTGGATCGTCGCGGACGAAGCAGCCGCCCGGGCCTGCCCGTGACGGACGGCAACGACCGCGTGCGGACGGCGCCGGGCAGCCCCGGCATCGCACCGACCTGGGCCAGCAGCGCGAAGGACATCGTCGGTGCATCGCTCGGCCCGGCCCGCCTGTGGTTCACGATCGGCTACGGCATCATCAACGAAGTCTATTTTCCGCGCGTCGACAATCCGCAGATCCGCGATCTCGGTTTCATCGTCGCTGACGACGCGGGATTCTGGTGCGAGGTCAAGCGCCTCGGCAGCTATCGTCTGGAAACGCCCGCACCGGGCATCCCGGCACTGCACATCGTCCATCGCCACGAACGTTTCACGCTCAGCCTGCGCATCGTCGGCGACCCCGTGCGCGACGCGCTGCTGATCGAGGTCGAACTCGAAGGCGACGCGGGGCTGCGCCCCTATGCATTGCTGGCACCGCACATCGACGGCACCGGTCACGACAACGTCGCCGAGATCGCCTGCCATGACGGGCGGCGCATCCTCCGGGCCAGCCAGGCTCGGGACCAGGCAACATGGCTGGCACTCGCCGCCGTCGATGCCCGCCAGCATGATGCCTGGGGCCGCACCAGCGCCGGCTGTGTGGGCACAAGCGACGGCTGGCAGGACTTCGCCCGCAACGGTGCGATGCGCTGGCAGTACGACGGCGCCGGACCCGGCAACGTCGCCCTCGCCGGCGAACTGCCCCGACGCTGCGTGCTCGCGCTCGCCTTCGGCGCGGATCGCGAGGCTGCCACCACATTGTCCATCGGTGCGCTTACGCAACCGTTCGACGAGCCCTGGCAACGACAGGTCGCCGACTGGATCCGCTGGCATGGCGCCCTCGCACCCGGGATGACCGCCCGGCTCGATCCGTCGCTGCGTGCACAGCTCGCCATCTCGGCGATGGTGCTGCGCGTGCATCAGGACAAGATCCACCCCGGTGCGATGGTGGCCAGCCTGAGCGTGCCCTGGGGCAGCAGCCACGATGAGCGCGGCGGCTACCATCTGGTGTGGCCGCGCGACCTGGTCGAATGCGCTGGTGCCCTGCTCGCGCTCGGACAGGATGCCGAGGCCCGCGATGTCCTGCGTTACCTGATCGCCTCGCAACATGCTGATGGCCACTGGAACCAGAACCAGTGGTTGGGCGGCAAGGCCTACTGGCAGGGTGTGCAGCTCGACGAGACCGCCTTTCCGGTACTGCTCGCCGCACTGCTCCGGGACCGCAATGCGCTGGACGGCATCGAGGCAGGCGACATGGTGCAGCGCGCGCTCGGCTTCATCGCCCGCACCGGACCCACCAGCGACCAGGATCGCTGGGAGGAAGACGCGGGCGTCAATCCGTTCACGCTGGCCATCTGCATCGCCGCGCTGGTGGCCGGCGCCGCCTTCGTCGATCCGGCCACGCGCGAACTGGCGCTGGCGCTCGCCGATGACTGGAACGCACGCCTGGAAGAGTTCACCGCCGTGTCAGGCACCGCGCTGGCGCACCGCGTCGGCGTCGCCGGCTACTACGTCCGTGTGGCACCCGCAGCCGCGCTCGTCGACGACAAGGCCCTGCACCGCCGCCTGCCGATCAGGAATCGTCTGCAGGATGCCGCACTGCCGGCCGACGAGCAGGTGGCGACCGATGCCCTGCAGCTGGTGCGTTTCGGGCTGCGTCGCGCCGACGACCCACTGGTCCGCGATACGGTCAGGGTGATCGATGCGCTGCTGAAGGTCGACACCCCGGGCGGTCCGGCCTGGCATCGCTACAACGGCGACGGCTACGGCGAGCACGAGGATGGTGCGCCCTTCGACGGGACCGGCTGCGGCCGGGCGTGGCCGCTGCTCACCGGCGAGCGCGGCCATTACGAGCTGCTCGCGGGGCGCGATCCGCTGCCGTACCTGCGGGCGATGATGGCCATGTCCAGCAGCGGCGGCATGCTCCCCGAACAGGTCTGGGACGCAGCATCGATTCCGGAGCGTGGCCTGTTCACCGGTCGCCCGACCGGGTCGGCGATGCCGCTTGCCTGGGCCCACGCGGAGTTCGTCAAGCTGGCGCTGTCGCGCGCTGGTGAACGGCCATGCGATTGTCCGGCAGCCATGTGGGAGCGCTACCGCGGCTCGCGGCCGACACCACAGGTCGCGGTCTGGCTCGAACAGGTCCCCACGACGCGTGGCAGCACCCGCGTCGACACGTTGCTGTGCCTGCACAGCCCGGCGATCGTGCACTGGAGCGTCGATGGCTGGCGCAATGCCACGGACATGGCAACGCAGCCGGGTGGCCTGGGCCTGCATGTCGTGCGCCTGCCCACCGCCGGCCTGCCGACCGGACAGCGAATCGATTTCACCTGGCGCCTGCAGCCATCCGGAACATGGCTCGGCGTGGATCACCACCTGGTGCTCAAACTGTCCGCACCACAATCGCCGGCATCATGACCCTGCCGCGGTCATGGCTCGCGTCCGGCACGCAGTTTGATTACGATCACCGGACACCCGGAATTCGACGAGGGATCACTCATGGCGTTGCATCACGCTTCTTCGGGCGAGATCATCGATGTCGCTCCTCTCGGGCCATCGCACCGCGAGACGATATCCACCACGTTGATCCGGGTCGACAGCCTGGAGGTCTTCCGCCTGGTCCTGCCGGCCGGTGCGCGTATTCCCGATCACAAGGAGCCGCGGACCTGCCAGCTCCGCGGAAAAAGCACCGTGCACTGCCTGGAGGGGACGCTCGAGATCGAATTGAATGGCCGCCGCCACCGCATGCAGGCCGGCAACCTGATCTATCTGGCGTCCGGTGAAACCCACGCCATGCAGGCCGTGACCGATGCCACGGTGCTGGTGACCCTGCTGACGCCCTAGACAGCCGCCGAAGCGGCCATCACCGCGTCATCGCTGACCGCACGGCAGATCCCGATGCGGACTACGGCCTGCGCGTGACACGACGCCGGCGCAACCCCGGCAGACAGCTGGCGAGTGCTGTCGCGGCGAGCCATGCGGCCGGCGGAGCCGGGACCTGGGGCACGCCTTCGAGGCTCGAAAAATAGACCACCGTGTCGTAGATGCCGTCCGAGGTGTCGGCCACGATGAAGCGCAGCAGGTTCCCGGTGGGCGTGACCGCTCCAGCGAAAGTGAGCAACGGGCTGCCACCCGGGGCGAGCACGCCGTCGAGTTCCGTGCCGTCGATCGCCGCCATGTCGGGGTGGCGGATGTTGACAGGTTGCCCGCCCACGCTCGCGATGTTCGCGCCGTTCAGGAACAGCCCGAAGCCATCGATATAGGGCGAATCCACGAATTCCGGATACTCCTCGGACCCGAACACGACGTTGAACGAAACCTGGTCGTAGCCCGGCTGCATGTCGAAACCGATGACGAGCTCGGTCACGTCGAAGTGATCGTAGGTCTCCGGCGGATCCAGATCGGGACGGGACGTGATCGGATCGAGCAGCGCTTCCTGCGCAGGGGTCGCCGGCACACCCGGCTCACCCGGATTTTCGGGGTCCGGCATCGGTGGCGGAAATGCGGTACTGCCGAAGGGCCAGCCATTGGCGTCCGTGGAGTTGCTGCCGTCACCGTACCCCGGCATCAGGTCGTCACCGCCGGGCACGGTCCATCCGGTCACACTGCCGGTGGCGAGCACCACGCCGGCACCGATGCCGTAGGTGCCGCTTGCATTGGTGAACGTGCCGGACGAGGTCATGTCGAAATCCGGCACTCCCGGAAGCCCCGCCGACACGGTCTGCCGGTGACCGTTGAGCGTCACGCTGGTGACGACGATGCCGGTCGCACCGCCGCCCAGCAGAGCGCCGATGAGCGTGCCGGTGTCCTGTGTCGCCGTGACCACGATGGCCGGTGCTGCACCGGGTGCCAGGACAGCAACCGAGGCCAACGAGGCAATCGCCATGCGAGAACCGATGCGGCTGTTCATGTTGTTCTCCCGCCGGTATGTCCGCTGCCCGGCGCGGCCTGGTGCTGGCTTGCCCAGCCGGGCACCATGACATTAGGCCGACCTGCGATGCAGGTAAATACCCGTGCCCCGGGCAGGGGCATCGCAAGGTCCAGGCCGGTCGAGGAAACCGCTTTTGACTCAGGAGCTTGCGCAGGTCTTTGGAAGCCCGCTCCGGGCCGCGGAGGCGACCCGGACCACCCGCGGCGAATCGCGCGGCAGCCTCGGTGCGCTGCGACCAGGCAGCCGGACGCGCCTGCGACGCCCCGGCACTACGCCTTCAGGATCCCCAGCACTTCGTCGAGCATCTTCTTCGCGTCGCCGAAGAGCATGCGGTTGTTGTCCTTGTAGAAGAGCGGGTTGTCGACGCCGGCGTAGCCGGAGGCCATCGAGCGCTTCATGACGATGGAGGTCTTCGACTTCCATACCTGCAGCACCGGCATGCCGGCGATCGGGCTGGTCGGGTCGTCCTCGGCGGCCGGGTTCACGATGTCGTTGGCGCCGATGACCATCGCGACGTCCGTCGCGGGAAAGTCGTCGTTGATCTCGTCCATC
>CAUJIY010000138.1 GCA_963205295.1 Pseudomonadota bacterium | reverse complement strand
ACCCGTCAAACCGCGGGCAGCGTGGGCGCCTTGTCGTCGCAGCCGGGTCTGGTATGGTGTGCCGCCACGCCCGCACAACGCGCTCCACACCCGACAGCACGATGCCATGACCGCCCGCCTGATCGATGGACGCGCCATTGCGAGCGAACTGCGCACCGGGCTGCGTGCGCAGATCGCCACACGCCGTGCGGCCGGGCACCGCGCCCCCGGACTGGCCGTGATCCTCGTCGGCAGCGACCCGGCCTCGAAGATCTACGTGCGCAACAAGCGCACGGCCTGCGAGGAGGTCGGCATCGTGTCGCGCGACTACGACTTGCCGGCCACGACCAGCGAGGCCGAGCTGCTCGCGCTCATCGCCGAACTCAATGTGGACCCGCAGATCGATGGCATCCTGGTGCAGTTCCCGCTGCCCGGGCACATCAACGAACCGGCCGTGATCGAGCGCATCAGCCCGCTCAAGGACGTCGACGGCTTCCACCCCTACACGGTCGGCCGCCTCGTGCAGCGGATCCCGATGCTGCGCCCCTGCACCCCGTTCGGCGTGATGACGCTCCTGCGGCATATCGGGGTGGACCCGAAGGGGCTGCACGCCGTGGTCGTCGGCGCCTCGAACCACGTCGGCAGACCGCTCGCCCTGGAGCTGCTGCTCGCGGGTGCTACCACCACGGTCGCCCACCGCTTCACGCGCGATCTGCGCGGCTGTGTGACCAGCGCCGACATCCTCGCCGTGGCGGTCGGCAAGCCGCGCCTGATCCCCGGCGACTGGATCAGGCCGGGAGCGGTCGTGCTCGACATCGGCATCACCCGCCTGCCGGACGGACGGCTCGCCGGCGATGTCGATTTCGAAGGAGCCCGCCAGCGGGCTGCATGGATTACGCCGGTACCCGGCGGGGTCGGGCCAATGACGGTCGCCACCCTGCTGCAGAACACGCTGCAGGCGGCGATTGCCGGAGCGTCACTGCAGGACATCCAGCCCGGCACCCGGGCAGGGGTCGCCTGAACGGCGTACCCGCCGCCACTCCACGAGGAATCCGTCATGACTGAAGCCACCTGCCGCGTGCTCCTGGTCGCAATGGCCCTGTTTGCCGCCGGCACCACGTCGACGTCCGCGGCCGGGACGGCGCGGGTGCGCATCGAGACCAGCGCTGGCAATATCGTCGTGCAGCTCGAACCCGAACGTGCGCCACTGTCGGTGGCGAATTTCCTGCGCTACGCACGCGAAGGGTTCTACGAGGGCACCATCTTCCACCGCGTGGTGAGCGGCTTCGTCATCCAGGGCGGCGGCTACGACGAGCAGCTCGCGCTGAGGTCGCCACGGCCTGGCATCCCGAACGAGTCGGGCAACGGGCTCGTCAACCGGCGCGGCACCATCGCCATGGCGCGCACCGCCGAACCGCATTCCGCCGATGCGCAGTTCTACATCAACCTCGCCGACAACCTCGTCCTCGACCCCAAGCCGACGCGCTGGGGCTACGCCGTGTTCGGCGAAGTGGTCGAAGGCCTGGAGGTGGTCGACGAGATCGGCCACCAGGCCACCGCAGCACGCGGCGAGATGCCCGACGTACCGGTGAAGCCCGTGGTCATCCGCAAAGTCGTGGTGCTGTCCGGCCCGGCACCGTGACCGAGGCGCTGTTCATCTCCGACCTGCATCTCGATCCGGCGCGGCCGCGCGCCACCAGCGCCTTCCTCGATTTTCTGCGCCGCATGGCGCGTGACGCCGGGCAATTGACCATCCTCGGCGACCTGTTCGAGTTCTGGATCGGCGACGACGAGGACTCGGCGCACGCGGGCGAGATCCTCGACGCCCTCGCCGCGTACAGCGCCGCCGGACACCGCCTGGCCGTCATGCGCGGCAACCGGGATTTCCTGCTCGGCTCACGCTTCGCGGCCCGGTCCGGCGCCACGCTGCTGGCGGACCCGACCGTCGAGACCATGGCCGGCGAACGCACGCTCCTCATGCACGGCGATCTGCTGTGCACGGACGACCACCGCTACCAGCGCTACCGGCGCATCGTCCACAACCCGGGCGTCCAGGCGCTGTTCCTGGCGCTGCCCCGCGCCTGGCGCCGCGCAGCCGGCGCCGAGGGCAGGCGCCGCAGCCGCGAGTACCAGACGGCGCAGCCCGCTCCTATCGCCGACGTCGCCACCGCGGCCGTGACCGCGGCCCTGCAGCGGCACGCGGCGACCGTGCTGATCCACGGCCACACCCACCGACCCGCTATCCATCACGTCGACCTGCCCGGCGGCCGCGCCCGGCGCATCGTGCTCGGTGACTGGTACGAGCAGGGCAGCGTGCTACGCCTGGACGCGCAGGGCTACTCGCTCAGATCATGGCCTTTCGGCTGAGACCGCCACGGCCGCACGCACCTCGTCCGGCTGCCATGCCAGCAATTCCCCGACCGACTGGAACCGCTCAGCGGGTTTCTTGGCCAGCATGCGGTCGAGGCCCGACTGGAACCCGGCCAGCGCCGCCGGCAGCTGCGGCCGCGGCGCATCGCGGTGCTGCATGATCACGGCCATGGCGGTCTGGCCGTCGTACGGCTTGCGGCCCGTCAGCATTTCATAGAAGACGATGCCGAGGCTGTAGATGTCGCTGCGCTGGTCGACCGCGTTGCCCTCCCCCTGCTCCGGGCTCATGTAGTACGGCGTCCCGAAGATCGCGCCGGTGCCGGTGATGCCGGCCCTGAACTGAGCCTGCTTGGCGAGGCCGAAGTCGATCAGCACCAGGCTGTCGTCGCCGCGGAACATCACGTTGGTGGGCTTGAGGTCGCGGTGGCAGATGCCGGCGGCGTGCAGTGCCCCGAGGGCACCGGCAATCACGCGCATCAGGGCGAGGGCCTCCTCACCGCCCATGCCGCTGGCGATGCGCCGCTTGAGACTGCCGCGGCTGCAATGCTCCATGACGATGTAGGCGTGGTCGTCGGCGATACCGAGGTCGAAGATCTTCACCACGTTCGGGTGGTCCACCCGGGCGATGAGTTCGTACTCCTGCAGGAAGCGGTCGAAGTGCGTCTCACCCCCCGAATCAGGCACCTGGCGCAGTACCTTGAGGACGGCCATGCGCCCGCTCGCGCGGTCCCGGGCGAGGTACACGGAGGCGACCGCACCTTCGCTGAGCGTGCTCACCACCTCGTAGCCCGGCACCCGGGGCAGCGCCTGCGGGAGCGGTTCGGCGCTGCGCGCCTGGCTGGTATCGTCGGGCCGGCCACCGACGGCGAGCGCCTGCCCGATCGCTTCCACGAGCCGGGGATGCGAGAGCGTCGCCTTGGTGACGTAGTCGACGGCCCCGGCCTTGATGGCGGCCACGATCTGGCGCTCTTCGCCGCTGCCGAGGAAAACGATCGGCGGAAAACGCGGCGTACGCCGCAGCTGCCGTAACCAGTCGAGTGCGTCGCCATGCGCCACCGGATGACCGAGCAGCACGACGTCGCTGTCCGCACCCGGAAAGGCCTGCGGCAGCCTGCCGGAAATGACCGGATCGTACTGCTGGACGACGGCGTCCGGCCAGCGGGCGGTGACGTGGTGCGCGAGCAGGCGGCGGAAATCCGCGTGGTCGTCGATGATGAAGACGCGCAGACCGCTCACGGTCCCAAACCGGCGTGCGACCCGCTACGGCTGTCGCAGCCCTGCATCATCAGGCCGGGAATCAGACGGCCCCGACGCGCGGTCGGACAGCCACGGTGTCGCCGTCGCCCATCTCGTCGTCGGCAACCGCGGCAGCATGGTCGCGGTGTGCCCGCGCATCGTCGCAACGTTCCGCCTCCAGCCGTGCGAGATATTCGGGAGTAATGTCGCCCGTCACATATTCGCCCGAGAAGCAGGAGGTATCGAACTGGGTGATGTCGCCGTTGTCGTAGCGGACCGCCCTGACCAGGTCGTCGAGATCCTGGTAGACGAGCCAGTCCGCCCCGACATACTGCGCTACTTCCGCGTCGCTGCGGCCGGCCGCGACCAGTTCGCCTGCCGCCGGCATGTCGATACCGTACACGTTGGGGTAGCGCACCGGCGGCGATGCGGAGGCGAAGTACACGCGCCGGGCCCCTGCCTCGCGGGCCATCTCGATGATCTGCCGTGACGTCGTGCCGCGCACGATGGAGTCGTCCACCAGCAGCACCGTCTTGTCGCGGAACTCGAGATCGATGGCGTTGAGCTTGCGTCGCACCGACTGCCGGCGGATTTCCTGGCCCGGCATGATGAAGGTACGCCCGATGTAGCGGTTCTTGATGAAGCCTTCGCGGTACTTCACGCCGAGCCGGTGGGCCACCTCGAGTGCGCTGGTGCGGCTCGAGTCCGGAATCGGGATGACGACGTCGATGTCGTGGTCGGGGCGCTCGCGCAGGATCTTCTCGGCGAGCCGCTCCCCCATGCGCAGCCTGGCCTTGTACACGGAGATGCGGTCGATGATCGAGTCGGGCCGCGAGAAGTACACGAACTCGAAAATGCACGGCGTGTAACTGCGCGGTCCGCCGCATGGATGGCTGTGCAGGCGGCCATTGCGCTCGATGAACACCGCTTCGCCCGGCAGGATGTCACGCACCAGTTCGAAATCGAGCGCATCGAGGGCCACGCTCTCGGAAGCCACGATCCACTCCGGCCCCTGTGGCGTGTCGCGCCGGCCGAGGCAGACCGGACGGATGCCGTCGGGATCGCGGAACGCAACGATGCCGTGGCCGATGATCATCGCGACCACGGCGTAGCCGCCGCGGCAGCGCCGGTGCACCCCGGCCACGGCGGCGAATACCGCTTTTGGCGTCAGGCTGCGCCCGTTCTGCCGCTGCAGTTCGTCGGCGAACACGTTCAGCAGCGCTTCCGTGTCAGAGCCGGTGTTGAGGTGGCGGTGGTCGTGGTTGACCAGCAACTCCTTGAGCTCGACGGCGTTGGTCAGGTTGCCGTTGTGCGCGAGGCAGATGCCGTACGGGGAATTGACGTAGAACGGCTGCGACTCGGAGGAACTCGAGCAGCCGGCGGTCGGGTAGCGCGTGTGGCCGATGCCGACGTTGCCCTGCAGGCGCAGCATATGCCGCTCCTGGAACACGTCGCGCACCAGGCCGAGTGCCTTGCGGCTGCAGAGCGTGCCGTTGTCGTCGGTGCTGATACCCGCGGCATCCTGGCCCCGGTGCTGCAGCACCGTGAGCGCATCGTAGATCGCCTGGTTCACCGGGCGGTGGGCGACGATACCGACGATGCCACACACGGTATTCAGCTCCTGGCCGGGATCGGCCCGGCGGGTGTCTCCGGACGGAAGGAGCCCGTCGATGACCATGACCTGCCGAGGCCCTGCTCCGCAGCCTCGTGCAGCGCGTCGGCTACGGGCGCCGCATACGGTACCAGTTTCGACTGCTGCCACCAAGGCTCCCCGGCAAAACCGGCGAGGCCGAGCACGAGCACGGTTGCTGCGACCAGCAGAACACCGCGGGCCAGGCCGAACACCATGCCGAGCAGGCGGTCCGGCAGGTCGAGGCCGGTCCCGTGCAGTGCACCGGCGACGAGCCAGGTCACCACGCCCCCGGCGACTAGCACCGCCGTGAACACCGCCGCCCGCGCGACCCAGAGACGCGCCTGCGGATTCGCCACCCACTCGACGAGTTGCGGCGCCACGGTCTCGCCGAGGCGTGCCGCGGTCCACAACGCCGCAAGCCACACCACGATCGACAGGGCCTCGCGCAGCAGGCCGCGCAGCAGGCCGACGAACGCCGAGACGGCGAGCACGCCGAGCAGGACGAGGTCGAATATGTTCAGCCCCCCCATGACGCCCGCGCCGCTACGTCGCCACGAGCTGACCGGCCTGTCCGGCCGTGGCCAGCCGCCGCGCGAGATCGGCGGCGGCCACGCGCGTGCCGGCTGGCCCGACACGTACGCGGAACAGCGGCTTGCCGCCGCGCTCGAGTTGGCTGACGAAGGCATCGAAGCCCTTCGCCCGCAAGTCTTTCACCAGGCGCTCGGCATTGGCCTTCTGCCCGAACGTGCCAACCTGCACCACGAAGCCGCCCGTCGGTCGCGCCGGTGCTGCTGGCGGTGGCAGGCTCGCGGCTGGCGCCGCGGGTTTGGCCTGCGGTGCCGGGGCCAACACCGCCGGTGCGGCTGGTTCCGCGATCGCGTTCGCCGGCGGCGGTTCGCCCGGCGGCTCTGCCGTCGGGCGCGCCGGTGCCGACACCGCAGCCGCCGGAGCCGCGGCTGTCGGTACGGCGGGTGGTACCAGTGGCGGGGCGACTGGTGCCGGCGGCGGCCCCGTCGCAGGACGCGGCTCGTCGAGACGGAACGTCTGCGTGCGCAGTTCGTCGGCGTGCTGTCCCGGCGCGACGACATCGCTGCCGGCAAACTCGGTGCCGCCATCGAGCAGCAGCGGGCCGACGACGACGAGCGCGAGGATGAGCACGCCCGCGCCCACCATCCGTTCCTGCAGTTTGCGCTCCATGAAAAACCGGCCCGCGAAGAAGCGTTTCAGTATATGCCAAGCCAGCGCAGCGCGGGTCCGACGATCCGGAACGACCCGCAGACCACGATCCGCCCGCCCGGTGCACTGAGGCGGCGCGCGCACTCGAGCGCGGTCTCGACGCCTGCGGCCACGTGCACCTCGCCAAGACCGAGTTCGCCGAGCCTGGCCGCGATCGATTCGCCGGTCCGTGCGCGCGGGTCCTCGACGCGGCAGGTCACCCAGCGGTTCGCCAGCGCACCGAGGGTCGCTGCGAACGCATCGAGGGACTTGTCGCCAAGCAGGCCGAGCACGACGGTGCAGTCACCGGCCGCAGGCAGGGTGCCGAGCTGGTCGCGCAGGGTGGCTGCGGCCTGGGCATTGTGGGCAACGTCGAGAATCCAGTGCCGCCCGCCTTGCGCCAGCATCTGGAAGCGTCCTGGCGGTCGCACGTTGGCGACGATGTCGGCGACCGCGGCGCGGTCCGCCAGCAGCTGCGGATCGCAACGTTCGAGCGCGGCGAGCGCCAGGCTCGCGTTGCGCAGTTGCGCGGCGGTGGCCGCCGGCGGGTAGCGCAGGTCCGCAAGGGTGCTGCTGCGCCCGCGCCAGCGCCAGCCCGGTTGCGACGGGGTGAAGTCGAACTGCCCGCCGAGGCAGGCGAGTTGCGCGCCGGTGGCCGTTGCGGCAGTCCTGATGGCGGCCGGAACCGGCCAGTCGCCGTAGAACGCCGGACGGTCGCGACGCATGATGCCGGCCTTCTCGGCGGCAATCTCCTCGACCGTCGTGCCGAGGAAGTCCTGGTGGTCGAGATCCACGGTGGTGATGAGGGCAAAGTCCGCATCGACCGCGTTGACCGCATCGAGCCGCCCGCCCATGCCGACCTCGAGCACCCAGGCGTCGCAGTCCGCTGCCTGGAACACAGCGAACGCCGCGAGAGTGCCGAACTCGAAGAAGGTCAGCGGAACCCCGTTGCGTGCCGCTTCGACACGCGCGAATGCCGCGACCAGCGTGGCGTCGGCGACATTGCCGCCGTCGATACGCACGCGTTCGTTGTACTCGACCAGGTGCGGCGAGGTGTAGGCCCCGACGCGCCGCCCGGCATGCCGCAGGAACGCCTCGAGCAGGGCCACTGTCGATCCCTTGCCATTGGTGCCGCCGACGGTGAACACGAGCCCGGGCGGCGGCCTCACGCCGAGCCGTGCCGCGACATCGCGGACGCGGTCGAGTCCGAGTTCGATCGGGCGCGGGTGCAGGGACTCCTGCCAGCGGAGCCACTCGGCGAGCGTGCGCGGAGTCATCGCCGCATCAGGCTTCAGGAGCCGGGCGTTTCGTCAGCTTGGCGAGCAGGATGGCGATCTCGTCGCGCAGGCGACGCCGGTCGACGATCATGTCGACCGCGCCATGATCGAGCAGGAACTCGCTGCGCTGGAAGCCCTCGGGCAGCGTCTCGCGCACGGTTTGCTGGATGACGCGCGGGCCGGCGAAGCCGATCAGCGCCTTCGGCTCGGCGATATTGACGTCGCCGAGCATGCCGAGGCTCGCCGACACGCCGCCGGTGGTGGGATCGGTCAGCACCGAGATGAATGGTACCCGCACCTCGGCAAGAGCGGCCAGCGCGGCGCTCGTCTTCGCCATCTGCAGCAGCGAAAACAGCGCTTCCTGCATGCGCGCCCCGCCACTGGCCGAGAAATTGATCAGCGGCATCTTGTTGTCACGGCTGTAGGCGGCTGCCCGGGCAAACTTCTCGCCGACCACCGAGCCCATCGAGCCACCCATGAAGCGGAACTCGAAGGCGCTCGCCACCACGGGCTGGCCCTTGAGCAGTCCCGTCATCGCCACGAGGGCATCGTTCTCGCCGGTTTCCTTCTGTGCCTGGGTGATGCGGTCGCGGTAGCGCTTGCTGTCTCGGAACTTGAGCGGGTCCTGCGGGGCGAGGCGCTCGGCGATCTCGCGCCCGGAGTCCGGATCGAGGAACACCTCGAGGCGGCTGCGCGCCGACAGCCGCATGTGGTGGTCGCACTTGGGGCAGACGTAGAGGTTGCGCTCGAGCTCGGCGCGATACAGCTGGGCACCACACTCAGGGCACTTGATCCAGATGCCTTCGGGGACCGAGCGCGTCTTGCGCTCCGTCTTGATCCGCGACGGCATGACCTTTTCGAACCAGCTCATCAGGCGGGCATCATAATCAACCGGGGGCTACAGATCACCGGGGCACCCCGCGGCGGGTGCCGGCAGATCGAATCGGGCCGGGTAGTGCACGGCCGTCAGGTACAGGCCGCATGCCGGCGCGGTCATGCCGGCGCTGCGCCGGTCACGCCCGCGCAGCACCTCGCCGAGCCAGGACGGGTCGGCTTCGCCCCGCCCCACGCGCACCAGCGAGCCGACGATGTTGCGCACCATGTGGTGCAGGAACGCGTTGGCCCGGCACTCGACCACGATGAAGTCGCCACGGCGATCGACCGCGAGCCGCTGCAGATCCCGCCGCGGCGAGCGCGCCTGGCACTGTGCAGCGCGGAAGGCGCTGAAATCGTGCTCGCCGAGCAGTTCCGCGGCAGCCGCCTGCATCGGTGCCAGCGTCAGCCCGGAAGCAACCCACCAGACGCGATCGCGCCGCAGGGCCGGTCGTGCCGTGCGGTTGAGGATCAGGTAGCGATACGTGCGGGCGGTGGCGGAATAACGCGCATCGAACCCGGCAGGGACCTCGCGTACCCAGGTGAGCGTCACCGCGCGCGGCAGGTTGCTGTTGATGCCCAGCAGCCAGGAACGCAGGTTGCGCACCGCCCGGGTATCGAAATGCGCTACCTGTGCGGTGGCGTGCACGCCGGCGTCCGTGCGCCCTGCGGCGTTGACGGCGACCGGCTCGTCGGCCACTGCCGACACCGCCGCCTCCACCGCGGCCTGGATGCTGCCGGCATGCTCCTGGCGCTGCCAGCCGCAGAAAGACGTACCGTCGTATTCGATGCCGATGGCGAGACGGGGCATTGCGCGCCGGACTGCCGCGACCGTGGCCGCGGCCCTGGCCGCGGCGGGCCGGATCAGGTATCGAGGTTATCGAGCAGCTGGCGGGCTTCCTGCCGCTGCGTCGGGTCGCCCTCTTCCAGCACCTCGTTGAGAATGCTGCGGGCGCCGTCGGGGTCACCCATGTCGGCGTAGGCCCGCGCCAGATCGAGCTTGGTACCCACCTCGGTCATGGTCGGATCCTCGGGCCGGCGCGGGCCGATGGCCTTGAGTCCGGTAGCCGTGAGGTCCGACTCGGTGGTTCCACCCGTGCCGCCAAGATCGAGGTCGATATCGAGCGCTGGCAGGTCGTCGCTGGTGACGCTGAGCGCCCGGGTGATCTGCGACTCGCCGCTCCTCCCGACGCCGGGCTGCTCGGCGGTGTCGTCGGCAAGCCCGCCCGTGCTGCCCCGATTCACGGCGTGCGCCAGCTTGCCCAGCGTGGGGCTGTTGTCGATTTCCGCAGTGGAATCGGTATCGGCCGACAGGCCTTCGCTGAGATCGAGATCGATGCCGCCGGCATCTTCCGGCAGGGCCTCCTCGATGGCCGTGCCCATGTCGCGCGCGGCCTCGTCGAGGCCTGTCAGGTCGAGCCCGAGGTCCTCAAGGTCGATCTCGGCGGTCTGGTCCTGGCGCTCGTCGCCCGCAGCGGCACCGAGACCCCGCAGGCGCGCCGTGGAACCGAATTCGGGCGGTGGCGCCTCGATCGTCGGCGTTTCCATCGTGCGCGATGCACGCGCCGTCTCCAGCGTCGGTGTTTCCAGCGTCGGCGACAGCGCCGGACTCTCGATGGTCGGCGTCTCCATGGTCGATGCGCTGTCGATGCCCGGCGCCTCGAGGGTCGGGATTTCCTGGGTCCTGGCCGGCGACGATGGCCGCTCGGCTACCCTGGTCGGAGCGTCAGCGTCGAACTCCGCACCGGTTTCGCCCTCGAGGACGAAGTCGAGACCGCCGTCGCCGCCGATCTCGAGATCCACGGTGCCGCCGCCGGGATCGGAGAAGGCGAGGTCCATCTCCTCCGCCGCCGGTGCCGCGGCACCCGCGAACAGCGCCTCGTTCGGGCACAGCTGCCGGCCCATGATGCCGACGCGCTTCCAGTCCGGATCCGACTCGCTGCCGATCTGGTCGTGCAGAGCGCGAGCCTGCTGCAGGAAGCCCTCGCGGTTCTCCCACACGAAGTACACGTCGATCAGCTTCAGCGCCAGGTCGCGCCGCGTCGGCTCGCGTTTCATCGCGGCAACCAGCAGGTCGGCTGCCTGGTCGTACAGGCCGTAGGCCATGTGGAAGTCGGCCTCGGCCAGCGGATCGGACTGATCGAGGTTGACCGGCCCGTCCGCACTGATGGTCTTTTCGAGCGGCAGTTCCTCGTCACCACCGCGCGGCACGGCACGGCGATCCACCGCCACCGGGGCGCCGGTGCGTGCAGCCTCTTCCTCGATGACGATCATGTCCTCGCCACCAGCCGGGGCGGTGGCACCGGTCGCATCACCGGCGGGCCGCCGCGTGGTCGGGCGCCAGGCCGGCGCCTCCTCCACCGCTGCGCGCCGGCGCACGAGCACCAGTGCCGCCACCGCGACCACCGCGGCAGCGATCCACAGCCAGGTGTTGGTGAGCAGGCCGAGCAGGGTGTCGACCAACCCACCACCCTCGGCCTGCCCGGCCGGGCGGGCCCGGACCGGCGCCTTCTTCGCAGCCGGCGGCTGCGCAGCGGGTGGAGCAGCCTCGGGAGCGGGCTCCTCAGCAACCGGCGCCGGCTCAGCCTCGATCGGAGCTTCTGCCACCGGTGCGACTGGCGCCGGCGCAGCCGCTGCTTGCGGCGGCGGTGCGGTCTGGCTCGCCTGCTGCTCCAGTTCGGCAACGCGGCGGCGCAAGGCCTGCAACTCGGCATCCTTCACCGCCAGCAGGCGGCGGGCCTCCTCGCCTTCGGCACCAGGCCGGGGTGCCACGGCCGCGCTGCCGGCGGCACCCGCCGGGGCGGCTGCCGTCTCGGCGGGCGGCACGAGTTCCAGACGGGCCGGGCTCTCGCCCGGGGCCGCAGCCGCGTCCTGCCATTCGCGGGTCTGGCGACGCACTTCGGCGCCAGCCTCACCGTGGCCGATGGCCGCGACGGCAGCGCCATCCGGAAGACGCAGCACGGCGCCGGCGTTGAGCCTGTTGATGTTGCCGGCAAACGCATCGGGATTGGCGCGATAGATCGCCAGCATCACCTGGTTGATGTCCGCGCTGGCATCCGGGCGATAACGGTCGGCGATCCGCCACAGCGTCTCGTTGCGCTGGACCACATGCGTGCCGTCGCCGCCGGCAGGTGTCGCCGCGACCGACTCCGGGGCGGCGACGGCAGCCGGCTCGGCTGGCGCAACTGCGGCGGGCTCGTCGGTGGCGGCCTGCGCCGGGCGGGCTGCAGGCTCGACGGCCCCGCCGGTGAAGGCCGGCGGATCGAGCAGCACGGTGTACTCGCGCAGCAGCCGGCCCTGCGGCCAGCGCACCTCGAGGAGCAGGGTGACGAAGGGCTCCATCACCGGCTGTGCCGAGGTGATGCGGATGGCGGGACCGGCGGCAGTGGTCACCACGGAGAATGCCAGGTCGCCGAGGAAGGTCGGCCGTTGCAGTCCGTACTGCGCAAACGTGTCGGCCGGTGCCAGCGCAACATCGAGGCCGGCCAGTTCACCGGGCGCTTCGCTGACGAGCGGTATTTCGGCCGAAAACGGCTGGTTCAGGTAGGACCTCGACTGGATCTCGCCCAGGCCGAGGGCAGCGGCGTACGCAGGCAGCAGGCCAGCCAGCGTGACGCTTGCGGCAGCGGGAATTCGTGACATCACCGGACCCCGATTGGTAGCCATGCCGTCACCTCGTGGTGCTCGGAATGGAAGGCGCAACAATGGCTCGCAAACCCCTGAAAAGCCGGGATCACTATAGCCTAAAAATAATCGCGCACCAAAATTTCGGCGATCTGGATGCTGTTCAGGGCCGCACCCTTGCGGATATTGTCGGCCACGACCCACAGGCTGAGGCCGCGCGGGCAGGAAATATCCTCACGGATGCGACCGACGAACACGTTGTCGCGGTGCGCGGCCTCGGTCACGGCCGTCGGGTAACCACCGAGACGGGCCTCGTCGATGACGGTGATGCCCGGGGCGCGGGCGAGCAGCTCGCGCGCCCGTGCGGCATCGAGTTTCTCGCGGGTCTCGACGTGCACGGCCTCGGAATGCCCGAAGAATACCGGCACCCGTACCGCGGTGGGGTTCACCTGGATCGACTCGTCACCGAGGATCTTGCGGGTCTCCCACACCATCTTCATCTCTTCCTTCGTGTAGCCGTTCGGCTGGAACTCATCTATATGAGGAACGACGTTGAAGGCGATGGGCTTGGTGGCCCCGTCGGTCTGCACCGGCTGGTCGTCGAGCGACTGGCCGGCCTGGCGGCGCAGGGTTTCGACCGAGCGCCGCCCGGCACCCGACACCGACTGGTAGGTGGCAACGTTGATGCGGGTGATGCCTGCCGCGTCGTGGATCGGCTTCAGCGCCACCACCATCTGGATCGTCGAGCAGTTGGGGTTGGCGATGATGTGACGCTTGCGGTGCAGCGCGATCGCCTCGGGGTTGACCTCGGGAACGACCAGCGGGATGTCGGCGTCGTAGCGAAACTTCGACGTGTTGTCGATGACCACGCAGCCGGCTGCGCCCGCGCGCGGTGCGTAGACGGCCGAGACGCTGGCGCCCGCGGAGAACAACCCGATCTGCGTGCCGCGGAAGTCGAACTTCTCCACGTCCTGCACCGGGTGGTCCTCGCCGCGAAAGCGCACGGTCTTGCCCACCGAGCGTGCGCTGGCGAGCGGCACGAATCGGGCGACTGGAAAATTCCGCTCCTCGAGGATGCTGATGAGCGTCTCGCCCACCAGTCCGGTGGCACCGAGGACTGCGACGTTGTAACTCTGGCTCATGACCCGTAACGACTCCGTGCCGGACCCGCCGGCAGACGGCGAAGGATAGGGATTGCGCGGCTGATTACAAGTCCAGCCATGGCTCGCGCTCGAGACTCAGGTCGATGGCGGGGCGGCGGCTACCGGCGGCCCCGGAACCACGTCGGCGTTCTGCGCACGGTGGCGCAGCCAGTGGTCCATCAGGACCAGCGCCAGCATGGCCTCGGCGATCGGTGCCGCCCGCAATCCGACGCAGGGGTCGTGCCGGCCGGTGGTGACGATCCCGGTGGCGGCGCCACCCTGATCGACGGTCGCGCCCGGCAGGCGGATGCTCGAGGTGGGCTTGAGCGCGATGCTCACCAGCAGGTCCTGGCCCGAGGAAATGCCCCCGAGCGTGCCGCCAGCCGAGTTCTTGCGAAAGCCGCCGGGCACGATCTCGTCGCGATGCTGCGAACCGCGCTGCTCCACCACGGCGAAACCATCGCCGAGCTCCACGCCCTTGACCGCATTGATCCCCATCATGGCGTGGGCAATCTCGGCGTCGAGCTTGGCGAACACCGGTTCGCCGAGTCCTGCCGGCATGCCCTGCACCACCACGTTGATGCGGGCGCCGATCGAGTCGCCTTCCTGGCGCAACGAGTCCATGAAAGCCTCGAGCTCAGCCACGCGTGCCGGCTCGGCACAGAAAAACGGGTTGTCGTCGATCGCCGCGCGGTCGGTGACCCCGAGGCGCAGTGGGCCGAGCTGCGCGAGATAGGCCCAGATTTCCACGCCGAGCCGCTCGCGCAGGTACTTGCGCGCGATCGCGCCCGCCGCCACGCGCATCACCGTCTCACGCGCCGAGGAACGGCCGCCGCCGCGGTAGTCGCGGATGCCGTACTTCTGCTGGTAGGTGAAATCGGCGTGGCCGGGCCGGAACTTGTCCTTGATGGCCGAGTAGTCCTTCGAACGCTGGTCGACGTTCTCCACCAGCAGGCCGATCGGCGTGCCCGTGGTCACGCCCTCGAACACGCCGGACATGATGCGCACGCGGTCGGGCTCCTGGCGCTGGGTCGTGTGCCGCGACCGGCCCGGCCGGCGCCGCTCCAGGTCGCGCTGGATGTCGTCCTCGGCCAGGGCGAGCCCCGGCGGGCAGCCATCGACGATGGCGCCGAGCCCGGGTCCGTGGCTCTCGCCGAAGGTCGTGACCGTGAATGCCTTGCCCAGGGTGTTGCCGGCCATATCGCGTCCTATTCGCCCCGGGCGCCGCGCCCGGGTGGCGCATTGTCCCCCGGCAGGTCGCCCGCCGCCACCAGCGCAATCCCGTCGCCACCGCGTTCGAACTCCGGCCAGGTGAAGGGCACGTGCGGGAACGCCGCCTCGAGAACGGCGCTGCCGCCGCCGACCTCCACCACCAGCCAGCCGTCCGGTTCGAGGAAGGCACCGGCGCCGCCCACGATCCGGCGCACGAGGTCGAGCCCGTCAGCGCCGCCGGCGAGCGCACCGTGCGGCTCCCAGGCAAACTCGGCCGGCATGTCGACGAGGTCGCCGTCGGGTACGTACGGCGGATTGCTGATGATCAGATCGAAGCGCCCGGCGAGGCCCGTGTAGAGATCGGCCTGCAGCAACCGCACCTGGCCGCCGGTGCCGTGGCGCTCGACATTGCGCCGCGCCACCGCCAGGGCGTCGGCAGAAATGTCCGTCGCCAGTACCTCGCTGCCTGGGAACGCCAGGGCGCACGCGATGGCGATGCAGCCGCTGCCGGTGCCGAGCTCGAGGATGCGCGGGCGGTCGAGTGGCGCCAGCCACGGAGCGAAGCGCGCTTCGATCAGCTCGGCAAACGGCGAGCGTGGCACGAGCACGCGCCGGTCCACGAAAAACGGCAGGCCAGCGAACCACGCCTCCCCGAGGAGGTACGCTGCCGGCTGGCGCTCGACGATACGTCGGGCGAGCAGCGCTTCGCAGCGCTGCCGCTCGTCGTCCGAGAGGGTTCGCCCGTACGCCGACGGGTCGTCGTGCCGCAGGCCGAGGACGTGGTAGATGATCGCGGCAGCCTCGTCGCGGCAGTCCGCGGCACCGTGAGCACAAACGATGCCGGCCGCCGCGAACCAGGCGGCAGCCCGGTGCAGCAGCTCACCGACCGTTGCGGCAGTGGCGGGCATGGTGATGCGGACCCCTGTGTAGAATGACTGCCCCCAAGTCTAGCGTGACTGCCCACCCGGCCTGCCGTGCTCAAGCCCCTGCGCGAGAACCTGTTCATCGTCCTGCAGCGCCTGCTGCCGGCACGGCTCCTCGGCCGCTGCGTATACCGCGCCACGCGCAGCACCCGACCGCTGCTGCGCGACCTGCTGATCGGCGGCTTCACGCGGCTGTACGCGGTGGATCTCGCCGAGGCCCTGCCCCCGCCCGGCGGCTACCCGAGCTTCAACGCCTTCTTCACGCGCGCACTGCGACCGGGAGCCCGGCCGGCGGATCCGGATCCGGCCACCGTCACCAGCCCCGCCGACGGCATCGTCCAGCAGGTCGGTGCGCTGCGCGGCGCGGCCCTGCTACAGGTCAAGGGCTGCGACTACGACGCCGGCGAACTCCTCGGCGATGCCGCGGCCGCGACGGCATTCCACGACGGGCTGTTCATCACCATCTACCTCGCGCCATGGAACTACCACCGCGTGCACATGCCGGTGGCCGGGCGCATCCGCCGCATGACGCACGTGCCCGGCGAGCTCTGGTCGGTGAATGCCGTCACCGCCGCGCGCATCCCGCGGCTGTTCAGCCGCAACGAGCGGCTGGTCTGCCACGGCGTGGCGCCGTGGGGACCGTTTGCCATCGTGCTGGTGGGTGCACTCAACGTCGGCAGTGTCTCCACCGCCTGGGCGGGCGAGGTGCTGCCGCGGCGGTCCGCCGGCCCGCACCACTGGGACTACCCCGCCGCGGCGCCCGGGATGGCCCTCGGGCGCGGTGACCTGCTCGGCCAGTTCAACATGGGCTCGACCGTGGTGGTGCTGCTGCCGCGTGGCGCGGCCGGCTGGCGCGCCGGTCTCGCCGTCGGCGAGGCGGTGAAGGTCGGCGCGACGCTCGGGCGCCTCGCGACACCGTGAGCGGCGACCACTGGCGTCCGCTCGCCGGACCCGGCGTACTGCGCCAGCGGGCGCAGGCCCTCGCAGCGGCGCGGGCGTTCTTCGCCGCCCGCGGGCTGCTCGAGGTCGAGACCCCGGCGCTGGTCAGCCATGCGGTGAGCGACCCGCAACTCGCCAACATCCGCGTCAGCCTCGGCGGCCCTGCGACACGCGAGCTCTTCCTGCACACCTCGCCCGAGTACCACATGAAGCGCCTGCTCGCCGCCGGTGCTCCTGACATCTGGCAGATCGGCAAGGTGTTCCGTGACGGCGAGTCCGGTGCCCGCCACCTGCCCGAGTTCACCCTGGTGGAGTGGTACCGGCGCAGCGTCGACTATGCCGGCTTCATCGCCGAGGCAGCCGACTTCGTGCGCAGCGTGGCGGCCGCGCTCGGCCGCACCCTGCCCGCGCCGGTTATGGACAGCTACGCCGGGCTGCTGCAGGAGTTCGCCGGCATCGATGCCCTCGAGGCGCCGGTCGCGGCGATCCGCGTCCGGGCCCAGGCTCTGCTCGGGGTGCAACTCGACGCCGGTCTTGCCCAGGGGCTCGGCGATGACCGCGATGCCTGGCTCGACCTGCTGGTCGTCGCCGTCGTGGAACCGGCCCTGCGCGGACGCGGGCTGGTGGTCGTCGACCGGTTTCCCGCCAGCCAGGCAGCGCTCGCGCGGCTGGTGCCGGACGATGTGCGCGTCGCCCGCCGCTTCGAGATCTACCTCGACGGGATCGAACTCGCCAACGGATACCACGAACTTGGCGACGTCGCCGAGCAACGCCGGCGCTTCACGCTCGATCGCGAGCGGCGGCGCCAACTCGGTCGCCCCGACACGGCACCCGACGAAGCCCTGCTGGCGGCGCTCGCCGTGGGACTCCCCGACTGCTGTGGTGTCGCCGTCGGCTTCGACCGGTTGCTGATGGCGGGGCTCGGACTCGATTCGATCCGGCAGGTGGTGGCCTTCGCCCCCGGGCCGGACCAGGACTGAAGGTCGCAGAAACGTCCGGCCCGCTCAGCGCACGCGCGAGATGTATTCCCCGGTCCGCGTATCGACCTTGATCGTTTCCCCCTCCTCGATGAACAGCGGCACCTTGACGACGGCGCCGGTCTCGAGCGTGGCGGGCTTCATGCCACCGGTGGCGGTGTCGCCGCGCACACCGGGATCGGTCTGCACGATCTTCAGCTCGGCGTGCGGCGGTGGCTCGACCAGCAGCGGCTGGCCATTCCACAGCGTGATGTTGCAGAGCATCTGTTCCTTCAGCCAGGCCTTTGCCTCGGCCACTGGCGCGGCGCCGGCGGCGTGCTGCTCGAAGGTCTCCGGCTCCATGAAGTACCAGGTATCGCCGTCGTTGTAGAGGTACTGCATGGGCGTGGTCACGACGTCGGCGGCCTCGGCCGTATCGCCCGACTTGAAGGTCTTCTCCACGGTGCGCCCGGTCTTGAGGTTGCGCACGCGTACACGGTTGAACGCCTGGCCCTTGCCGGGCTTGACGAACTCGTTCTCGATTACGACATAGGGGTCGCCGTCGAGCAGGAGCTTGACGCCCGCCTTGAATTCGCTGGTGCTGTACCTGGCCATGGTGGTTCGAAGGGCGTGCGGGTCGTGCAGCTGCGACCATCGCGGCGGCCCCGCGCTGCTGCCGACGTGACGGGCTTGCCCCGGCGGGGCGGGCGCCATTCTAAGGCCTTTGTCCGCCGCTTGCTGACATAATTGCCGGCAGGTCACATAACCAGACACGGGTCACATAATCCCCTGCAGGCCACCGGCAGAATGCAGCGCGCCGTCAGCCTGCGCAGGCTGTTCGGGATGGGGTTCTCTGGCCGGCCTGGGATGCGGACATTGGCGAACGCAGTTGGTGTGCCTCTGATCGTCGTCAGTCGCCTCGACGATCATCTCGCCGCGATCAATTCCGTGCTGCGCGAAGCCGGGCACGCCGTGCACTGCCGACGCGTCGACGAACCGGCGGCGCTCGAGGAAGCGATCGCCGAACAGCCGCCCGAACTGGTCCTGATCTTCGCCGACGAGCCGGACCTCGACCTCACCGGGCTCTCCGGCACCATCTTCCGTCGCAACCCGCCGATTCCCGTGCTGCTGGTGCGCCAGCAGGTCACCGAGCGCAGCATCGCCGATGCGGTCGCCGCCGGCGTGCGCGACGTCGTCTCCCTCACCCACAAGGGCCGGCTGCAGGCTGTGGTCGAGCGCGAGCTGCGGGCACGCCGCCTGCAGGCAGCGCTCGACGGCGTGCTGTCGTCGGCCACGCAGTACAAGCAGGAACTGCGCAACCTGATGAAGGGTGCGACCGAGGCGATCGTCGACGTGCTGGAAGGTATCGTCATCACGGCCAATCCGGCCTGGCTGGCGATGTTCGGGCTCGAGGAGGAGCAGGACCTCGCGGGCCAGCCGTTCATGGACCTGTTCTGCGACAAGGACCAGCCGAGCCTGAAGGGCGCGATGCAGGCCTGCCTCAAGGGCAAGTGGCACGACGCCAGCCTGCAGGTCACGGGCGAGCGTCGCGATGGCTCCGGCATAGGCCTGGAACTGAAACTGCAGCGGGTCACCGTCGATGGCGAGCCCGCGGTGCGCGTGATCGTGCCGGCCGAGCGTCCGGCCGAGGCCCCACCCGAGGAACTGGTCGAACAGGCCCTGTGGAAGGATCCCTCCACGGGCTTCCTGTTGCGCCACCACTTCCTCGAGCAGATGGAGCAGCGGCTGCAGAAGCCCCTGACAGCCGGCGTGCGCGCGCTCGCCTACATCCGCCCGGATCACTTCTCACGCGTGCACCGCGACGTCGGCCTGCTCGGCACCGAGGCGCTGATCCTGCGCCTCGCCGAACTGCTGCGTGAACTGCTGCAGCCGAACGATCTGTGCGGGCGGTTCGGCGGCACGATCTTCGCCGCCATCGTCGAGCGCGGCACCATGAACGACATCGAGTCCTGGGCCGAACAGGTGCGCAAGGCCGTTGCCGGCCGGGTGTTCGAGGTCGACCACCAGTCGACTACCCTGACCTGCACCGTCGGGCTCACCGAGATCGGCAGCGAATCCAACAGCGTCGCGGAGCTGCTGACCGCCGCGGAGAAGGCCTGCCGCACCGGCCGCGATGCCGGTGGCAACCGCGTCGAGCTTTGCGATTCGACTTCGGCTACCCAGAAAGTGCGCGTACTCGATGCAACCTGGGTGCCACGCATCCGCACGGCGCTGATGCAGAACCGCTTCCGCCTCGTCCATCAGCCGATCGCGAGCCTCACCGAGGAAGTCCAGGGCATGTTCGACACCCTGGTGCGCATGGTCGACGAAGCCGGCAACCTCATCCTGCCCAACGAGTTCGTGCCGCCGGCCGAGCGCGCACACATGATCAAGAACGTGGACCGCTGGGTGATCGGCGCCTCGCTCTCGTTCTGCGCCACCAAGCAACCGACCCTGGTATTCGTGCGGCTGTCGCGCGACTCGGTCGTCGACGAGTCACTGGCCGAGTGGCTCGGCGCCCGGCTGCGCAGCATGAAGGTGCCGGCGCAGCGGGTATGTTTCCAGGTCAGCGAGGAAGTTGCCGCACAACAGACGCGCCAGACGCGGGAACTCTCGGAAAAGCTCGCCGCCGCCGGCTTCCTCTTCGCCATCGACCACGTCGGCACCGGCCGGGACTCGGCGCAGCTGCTGCACCACATACCGATGCAGTTCATGAAGATCGACGGCAGCCTGATGCAAGGACTGCACCGCGACTCCGACCAGCAACGCAAGGTCAGCGCGCTGGCCCAGGTGGCCCGCAAGCTCAACATCCGCACCATTGCCGAGCGGGTCGAGGACGCCAAGACCATGGCCGTACTCTGGCAGCTCGGTATCGCCTACTTCCAGGGCAATTTCGTCCAGACCCGCGGCGTGGTCCTCGAGAGCGCCCCGAGTGCCGAGGGCCGCGCGACTGGCTGAAGCAGGGCCGTCCGGCACGTGTGACGCGTGTCGCAGTTTACGCACCACGACCGCGGCAGTGCCGCTGCGCATCCGGAAACGAGACCCGATTCGTTTACGGGCTTATTGACAAATATCTATCGTTGCGGCCGGGATTCTGCAAAACGCTGCCAACGCTTGTTTCGGAGCGAGATCGTTATGGGTCGCGGCCAAGACGCACCGGTGCTGAACCGCCAGCTCGTCCAGGGAAGCCACCGGCGTGCGGCGCGGGCCGCGACGGCGGTGCGCATCGACAAACGACGCCTTGCCGTCGGCGCGCTCGCCCTCGGCAGTGCCATCGCCGCAGTGCTCAATCCCGCGCGTGCGGTGACGCTCGGCGAGCTGCAGCTTGAATCGACCCTCGGCCAGCCACTGAGCGCCCGCGTTCCCGTCGTCCTGCAGGCTGGCGAATCCCTCGTCGGCAGCTGCGTGACCGTGCCTGCCGGGGCCCACACCGAACTCGGCACCCTGCCGCGTCCGGTGGTGACCGTGCCGGAGACGGCCGTCGGGGGCATCTACGACCTGCGGGTTACCACCACGCAGGCGCTGTACGAACCGATGTACGAACTGCACCTGCAGGTACGTTGCCCGGGCACCGCCCTGGTGGTGCGCCAGTACGTGCTGATGCTCGACCTCCCGGGCACGGCGCCGGCCGTGGTACCGGCGGCGAAAGCCACGGTGGCGGTGCCGGCGGCCAACCCACCCACGACCGCCCCCGAGTCAGGCGCCGCGGTGTCACCCCGTCCGCGCCGGACAGTGCCGGCATCGTCGACCCCGCTCGAACAGGGCACGCACTATCGGGTGCAGGCCGGTGACACGCTCTCCACCATCGCCGCACGCGTGCACGGCGGCCAGGGTCTCTGGGCGACGGTCGATGCGATCTTCGCCGCCAATCCGGCGGCGTTCATCGGCGGCAATCCGGACCTGATCAAGCTCGGCAGCGAGATCACGATCCCGCAGGGTACCGTGGCTGTCGCCACACCACCGCCGCCAGTGCCGCAAGCAACCGCGGACGTGGCGGCAACGGCTACTGTGGTAACGCCGCCGGCCAACGCCGTTGCAGAGCCGCCGGCCATCGGCGCCGAGCCTGCGGTCCTGCCGCCCACAGTCACCGCCACCGTCGCAGCACCGGCCGACGCTCCTGCTGCCACCGTCTTCGCCGACGAGCAGTCGCCTGCCCCGCCCGTCACGGCGCCGGTCACGGAATCCGCCACATCGGACTCGGCGGTCGCGGCACCCGCGGACCGTGCGGCGCCAGCCTGGCTGGCGGTATTGGTCGGGATGCTGATCGGCGCCCTGGCGAGCATCGCCCTGCTGCGCGACCGCCTGCTCAGCGCCCTGCGCAACCTGTGGCCAGGCCGTGCGCCCGCCACGGCGATCGCGCCGGTCATGCCGGTGCCGGAACCGTCGGTCGTGCCGACGCCCGCGCCCGTGAAGGCCCGCCCGTCCCGCGAACCGTCGATGGTGGTCGAAGAACACACGGCGGAAGCCGCCGGCCGCTTCGACCGAGACGCGCTGCCGGCCGGCGATCGGCGCGGCATGGATCGGGGCCCCGCGCCGGCCGCACGCGACCTGAACCGGTTCAGCGGTGTGGATCCGGTCGGCGAGGACGTCGCCGACGTCGGCGCTGAGGACCTGCCCGATGTCGCCGACCTCGATCTCGACCTCAGTGCCGCCACCCCGGACGGCCCGATCGACGAGGACATCGGCTGGCTCGGCGACGACACCTCGATCAGCCCGACCGAGGACATGCCACGCCTCGGCGGCACGGACGCCGGGACGATCGAGCATATCGACCTGCAGACCTTGTCGCAGCGTGCGGTGGACGACGATGAAGTGTCGCGGACGCTGCGCGATGCGCTCGACCTGCTCGAGAACGACTACGAGGCGAACCTCACCGCCAGCCAGGTGATCGACCAGAGCAAGCTCAACCGCATCCTCGCCGACGAGGACGACGATACCCTGATTCGCACCGGTACCGACCAGCTGCCGCGCCGCTGAGGCACCCGCCTCACCCCGGCGGCCTGGCTGCCTCGATCGCTTCCACCGTGCGCCAGCCGCGGGGCAGGACGAGCCCGCGGTGGCCGCGTTCCCCGGCGTAGTGCTTGAGATCGCCAGGTGTCAGGGTCATGGTGCGCGCCCCGCTGCGCACCCGCAGGTCATCATCCGGCCCGAGCACCGCGACGCCGACCAGCCGCTCTGCGCCCGCCTTGAGCTTCGCCGCCGGGATGCCGAGGATGCGGTTCCCCTTGCCGCGCGGCAGTTCCGGCAGGTCGGCGGCCGGGAACACCAGCAGGTGGCCGGCCGAACTGACGGCCGCCACCCGCGCCGTGCCCGGGAACTCGCCCGGTGGCGCAGCGGCCGGCACGACTACGTCCCAGCCGGGCTTCAGTTTCAGCGCCGCCTTGCCCGCACGGTTGCGCGAGTGCAGCTCGCCGAGCTGCACGAAGAAGCCGTAACCGGCGGAACTCGCCACCAGCCAGCGCTGCGCGGGTTCGCCGATCATCGCCCCACGGAAGCTCGCGCCGTCCGGCGGATTGAACCGCCCCGACAGCGGCTCGCCCTGCCCGCGCGCCGAGGGCAGCGAGTGCGCGGGCAGGCTGTAGGCGCGCCCGGTCGAGTCGAGGAAGACGGCGAGCTGGGTGCTGCGCCCGCGTGCGGCGCAGAGAAAGCCGTCGCCGGTCTTGAAGCTGAGGGTGCCCGGGTCGATGTCGTGACCCTTCGCCGCGCGCACCCAGCCGCGCTCGGACAGCACGACGGTGACCGGTTCGGCCGGCACCAGGTCTTCCTCGGCCATGGCCTGGGCGGCAGCACGCTCGACGAGCACCGTGCGCCGGTCGTCGCCGAACTCCCCGGCGAGTTGTTCGATCTCCTCGCGCACCAGGGCGCGCAGCTTCGCCGGACTGCGCAGGATGCGGTCGAGCTGCTCGCGCTCGGCCGCGAGTTCCGCCTGCTCGGCGCGGATCTTCATCTCCTCAAGTTTCGCCAGGTGACGCAGACGCAGGTTGAGGATCGCCTCGGCCTGGGCGTCGCTCAAGCGGAACTTCCGCATCAGCACCGGCTTTGGCTCGTCCTCGCGCCGGATGATGCGGATCACCTCGTCGACATTGAGATAGGCGATGAGCAGGCCGTCGAGGATGTGCAGCCGTTCCTCCACCTTCTCGAGGCGGAAGCGCAGGCGCTTCCTGACGGTCTCCAGCCGGTACTCCAGCCAGTCGAGCAGCAGCGCGCGCAGGTCGCGCACGGCGGGACGCCCGTCCGTGCCGATGACGTTCAGGTTGACGCGCAGCGTCTTCTCGAGGTCCGTGGTCGCGAACAGGTGCAGCATCAGGGCGTCGATGTCGACGCGACTGGAGCGCACCGTGATCACCAGGCGGGTCGGCTCGTCCTCGTCGGATTCATCGCGCAGGTCCTCGACCATCGGCAGCTTCTTCGCCCGCATCTGCGCGGCGATCTGCTCGAGCACGCGCGCGCCGGAAGCCTGGTACGGCAGGCTGTCGATGACGATGTTGCCGTCGTCGACGCTCCAGGTGGCGCGCACCCGCAGGGTGCCGGTGCCGCGCGTGTAGATCCCGGCGATCTCATCCCTGCCGGACACGATTTCCCCGCCGGTGGGAAAATCCGGTCCCTTGATCGTGCGCAGCAGCTGGCGGACGGAGAGGTCCGGGTCGTCGATGAGCCGCACCAGCCCCGCGGCCACCTCGCGCAGGTTGTGCGGCGGGATGTCGGTGGACATGCCGACCGCGATGCCGGTAGCCCCGTTGAGCAGCAGGTTCGGCAGCCGTGCCGGCAGCAGCGCCGGCTCGCGCAGCGTACCGTCGAAATTCGGCACCCACTCCACCGTGCCCTGCTCGAGTTCGGCGAGCAGGACCGACGCGTAGGGCCGCAACCGCGCCTCGGTGTAGCGCATGGCCGCGAATGACTTCGGATCGTCGGCGGAGCCCCAGTTGCCCTGGCCATCGATGATCGGGTAGCGGTAGGCGAAGTCCTGGGCCATGTGCACCATGGCCTCGTAGCAGGCGCTGTCGCCATGGGGGTGGAACTTGCCGATGACGTCGCCGACCGTGCGCGCGGACTTCTTGTGCTTGGCGCCGGCGGCCAGGCCGAGCTCGCTCATCGCGTAGACGATGCGCCGTTGCACCGGCTTGAGCCCGTCGGCAATGTGCGGCAAGGCGCGATCGAGGATCACGTACATCGAGTAGTCGAGGTACGCACGCTCGGCAAACTCACGCAGCGGCAGCCGCTCGATACCCTCGAAGTCCAGTGTGCTCTGCTTCGTCATGGCAGCGGCCGGCTCAGGCCTGCACCTGGGCGAGGTTGCCCTTGGTCTCGATCCAGCTGCGCCGCTCGGCGGCGCGCTTCTTGGCGAGCAGCATGTCGAGCAGCTGCTCGGTGCGGTCCTGCCCGTCGACCGTGAGCTGGACCAGGCGGCGAGTCTCCGGCGCCATGGTGGTCTCGCGCAGCTGGCCCGGACTCATCTCGCCGAGCCCCTTGAAGCGCGTCACGCTCACCTTGCCCTTGAGCTTCTCCGCTTCGATGCGGTCGAGGATGCCCTGGCGCTCAGCGTCATCGAGCGCGTAGAAGACCTCGCGGCCAACGTCGACCCGGTACAGCGGCGGCATGGCCACGTACACATGCCCCGCGTGCACGAGCTGCGGGAAGTGGCGCAGGAACAGCGCGCAGATCAGCGTGGCGATGTGCTGGCCGTCGGAATCCGCGTCGGCGAGGATGCAGACCTTGTGATAGCGCAGGCTGGCAAGGTCGGCGCTGCCCGGCTCGACGCCGATCGCGAGGCTGATGTTGTGGACCTCCTGCGAGGCAAGCAGCTCCGCCTGCTCGACTTCCCAGGCGTTGAGGATCTTGCCCCGCAGCGGCAGCACCGCCTGGAAGCGCCGGTCACGCGCCTGCTTCGCGGAGCCGCCGGCCGAGTCGCCCTCCACCAGGAACAGCTCCCCGGCAGCCGCATCCTCGCTGGTGCAGTCGGCGAGCTTACCGGGCAGGGCGGGGCCGGAGACGACTTTCTTGCGCACCACGGTGCGGCTCGCCTTCAGCCGGTCCTGGGCCGCCGCGATCGCGCGCAGTGCGATCTGGTCGCCGGTCTCCGGATGCTGGTTGAGCCACAGCGCGAAACTATCCTTGACGATCCCGGAGACGAAGGCGCTGCACTCGCGCGAGGACAGCCGCTCCTTGGTCTGCCCGGAGAACTGCGGATCCTCGAGCTTCACCGACAGCACGTACGCCGCGCCCTCCCACACGTCCTCGGGCGCCAGGCGCACTGCGCGCGGCAGCAGGCTCCTGAACTCGCAGTACTCACGCAGCGCATCGGTGAGCCCGGCGCGCAGGCCGCTCACGTGCGTGCCGCCCTGGGGTGTCGGGATCAGGTTCACGTAGGACTCGGTGAGTGCAGTCGCCTCGCCGGTGATCCAGCACAGCGCCCACTGGACTTCCTCGTGCTGGCCGTGGGCTTCGCCGGTGAACGGCGGGGCCGGCAGTGCCCCGGCATCCCCGATCGACTCGGTGAGGTACTGGCCGAGCCCGTCGCGGTACTCCCACTCCTCCACCTGTGCCGGGTGCTCGACTTCGAATACGACCTTCAGACCCGGGCAGAGCACGGCTTTCGCCTGCAGGGCGTGGCGCAGCGCCGGCACCGAGAACCGGTCGGAATCGAAGTACTTCGGATCGGGCCAGAAGCGGATCGTGGTGCCGGTATTGGCCTTGCCGACCTTGCCGACCACCTCGAGACGGCTCGCGCGGTCCCCGCCGCGGAAGCTCATGTTGTATTCCTGGCCGTCGCGGCGCACCCACACTTCGAGGTTGCGCGACAGGGCGTTGACGACGGACACACCCACACCGTGCAGGCCGCCGGAGAAGCGGTAGCTCTTGCTCGAGAATTTCGCGCCCGAGTGCAGGCGCGTGAGGATCAGCTCGACCCCGGGCACCTTTTCCTGCGGGTGGACGTCGACCGGCATACCGCGCCCATCGTCGGCCACCTGCAGCGAGCCGTCGCGGAACAGCGTGACGTGGATGCGGCGGCAGTGACCGGCGAGGGCCTCGTCGACGCTGTTGTCGATGACCTCGTGCGCGAGGTGATTGGGGCGCGACGTGTCCGTGTACATGCCCGGACGGCGCCGCACGGGATCGAGGCCGCTCAGGACCTCGATCGCCGAGGCATCGTATTTGGTGCTCATCGCTCGCCGCAGGAACCGCGCACAGTCCGGCGCGCATAGTAGCGCGGTGACCTGGCGACGGCTAGCACCCGCCCGGGTGCTCAGTCGAGGTCGGCGATCAGTGACTCGCGCACGACCTCGGCGATGGCGTCGATGCGCACGGTCAGCGCCGGGTGATCGACGCCGGCGGCAAGCCCGGCCCCGGCGTGCATCGCGGCGACCATCGCCGGCGTGAGTTCGAAACGCAGGAAGTGCACCGCCGAGGTCTTCTCGGTCGTGCTGCGCTCGAGGTCCTCGTCGGCGATCGCCCGTACCTGCCCGCAGCCCTCGACCTGCAGCCAGACGGTGCGCTCGATCCCGACCAGGCGCGCGAGTTCCCGGCGCCGCTCCTCCGGATCGGTGTATTCGATCATCAGCGTCGCCTTCCAGTTGCCGCCGTCGGGGATCAGCGGGTTGTAGGCCGCGAGTTCGGCACGGATTTCGCCGGGCTCGAAGATGCGCTCGATGCGCAGCATTTCCTGCACCTGGTACTGGACGGTGAGCCGGTTCTCGAAACAGAGCACCAGGTGCTCACCGAGCGGCAGCCTGCGGTGCGCCTTGTGCTCGATGACCCGTGCGCGGAACTCAGCACGCCGGCGCGCATAGTCCTCGAGGCTGTAGAGGTCGTCCGGGGTGAGCCGGTGCATGCCGGGACTCACAGCCCGTACGCGCGTCGCAGCAGCGACAGCGGGTGCACGGATTCCTGCCCGTCGGCGAGACCACCGGCGATCTGTGCGCCGGCCATCGGGCAGTCGCTGGTGAAGTGAGCGGCATCGGCATCGCGCACGCGGCCGACGACCGGGGCGGCAATCTTCACCGACGCAGCCCGGAAGCGCTGCTTCACCCCATAAGTGCCGTCGTGGCCCGAACAGCGCTCGATGGCCTGCACCTCGGTGCCCGGCACGAGTTCCAGCACCTCCCTGGTCTTCAGGCCGAGGTTCTGCACCCGCAGGTGGCAGGGCACGTGATAAGCCACCTTGCCGAGGCTGGTGCTGAAGTCCGTGCGCAGCTGCCCGGCCCTGTGCCGGGCCATCAGGTAGGCGAACGGGTCGAAGAACGCCGCCGCCACCCGTGCCACGTCGGCATCGTCCGGAAACATCAGCGGCAGCTCCTGCTTGAACATCAGTACACAGGAAGGCACCGGCGCGATGATGTCGTAGCCCTGCCCAACCAGGCGCGCGAGGCCGGGCACATTGGCGTCGCGCGCCCGGGCGACCGACTCGAGGTCGCCGATTTCCAGCTTCGGCATGCCGCAACAGCGCTCGCTGTCGGCGAGGCGCACCTCGATACCGTTGTGCTCGAACACCGCCACCAGGTCCATGCACATCTCCGGCAGGTTGCGGTTGCCGTAGCAGGTGGTGAACAGCACCACGCGGCCCGTCGTCCCGCCGGCCGGACCGGCCGGCGCGGCCGGCGCGCGGCGCTCGACGCCGAGCCGCTGGCGCGCCGGGCGCGAGGCATAGCGCGGCAGCGGCGCATCGCGTGCGACACCGAGCGTGCGCTCGAGCAGCGCGCGCCCGACACCCGTCGCGTTGACGGCGTTGACCACCTCGGCCACCACCGGGATACCGGCGAGGCGCCCGACGGTGTCGGTGTCGGCGAGCAGACGGTCGCGCCAGGGCGCGCCTTCATCACGAAAACGCTTTGCCTTCGCCCGCAGCATCAGGTGCGGGAAGTCGACATTCCAGGGATGCGGCGGCACGTACGGGCACTTCGTCATGAAGCACATGTCGCAGAGGTAGCAGTGATCGACGACCTCGCGATACACCGCCTTCGGCACGCCCTCGAGTTCGCCCGTGGGGCCGGCATCGATGGCGTCGAACAGCGTCGGAAAGGCGTTGCACAGGCTGAAGCAGCGCCGGCAACCGTGGCAGATGTCGAAGACACGCTCGAGTTCCCGGTCGAGGGCAGCCGCGTCGTAGAAGGCCGGATCGCGCCAGTCGAGCGGATGCCGGCGCGGTGCCTCGAGGCTGCCCTCGCGTGGCGGTTTGGCGGCCATGCTCACCTCCGCAGGCCGTCCCTTGCGGTGGGACGACCGCTTCGAACGGGGCCGGTGCCCGGCTCCTGCCCCGGGCACCGGCCGACAGCCGTAGCCTCAGCGACCGAGGGTGTCGAGGGCCTTCTGGAAGCGGTTCGCGTGCGAGCGCTCGGCCTTGGCCAGGGTCTCGAACCAGTCGGCGATTTCGCCGAAGCCTTCGTCGCGCGCCGCCTTGGCCATGCCCGGGTACATGTCGGTGTACTCGTGGGTCTCGCCGGCGATAGCGGCCTTCAGGTTGGCACCGGTCTCGCCGATCGGCAGGCCGGTTGCCGGGTCGCCGACGGCTTCGAGGTACTCGAGGTGGCCGTGGGCATGCCCGGTCTCGCCTTCCGCGGTCGAGCGGAATACGGCGGCGACGTCGTTGTAGCCCTCGACGTCGGCCTTGGCTGCGAAATACAGGTAACGGCGGTTCGCCTGTGATTCGCCGGCGAAGGCATCCTTGAGGTTCTTCTCGGTCTTGCTGCCCTTGAGCTTCACGGTGGTTCTCCTCGGCTGTTTCTGGTCCCGCCCGGGACTAGTTTAGATTTGTTCTAAATATAGTCAGCCCCTGGAGAGGCTGTCAATTTCCCCGCGAACTATACACGGCAGCCGCGCTGCGCAATTGACCGGTATCAGGGCCTGTGCGAACGTGGCGCGCACCGTCGCCCGCCGCAGTTTCCCGCCATGACCGAAGCCCGCCGCCCACGCCCGGATCTCGAGAAGGCCCTCGCCGAACTCGAGGAGATCGTCACGCAGCTCGAGTCTGGCGACCTGCCGCTGGAGAAAGCACTGCGGCAATTCGAGCGCGGCGTGAAACTCAGCCGCGACTGCCAGGTGGCTCTGCGCGATGCCGGGCAGCGCGTGCAGGTGCTGATGGACGAGGGCCTGAAGGATCTCGACCCGCAGGACCTCGCCGGCATGGGCGGTGCGCCCGACGACACGGACGATGAGGAAGCGGAAGGCGACGACGCGGACGACGCCTGAGCGGCGTCACGCGCGTCAGGTGCGCGTGCCGTTCGAGCCCTGCAGGCGGCGGATCAGGGAGCGCAGGAACACCTTGTTGAAGCGCAGCTGGCAGTCGGTGGAGACCTGCTCGAGCAGGGTTGCGCTGACGCTGAGCACCGTGACCGAACCATCCGCGCGAATCGTCGAGTTGCGCTTGACGCCCCCGACGTAGCTGCTCTCGCCAAAACAATCACCCTCGGTGAGATTGCCGACGGACTTGCCGTTCATCTCGACCGTGACATTGCCCTCGACGATCACGTAGAAGCGGTCGTCCATCTCCCCTTCCCGCACGATCTCGTCGTTCGGGCCGTACTCGCGCCACTCGCTCGCCCGTAGCAGCTCCCAGATCTCGGGGCCGGCGAAATCGTGGAAGAAACGCAGCCGGCGCAACTGGTCGAAGTGCTCCTGGTTGTCCGCCTTGGCGTACTGGTCGCGCAGCTGCTGGTAGACACGCGTGAGGCGTGCCGAGAACTCCCCGGCACTGATGCGCGCGACCGGGTCCTTGGCGAGCACCGCCATCACCGCCTGTTCGAGATCATCCGGGATGCCGTCGCGCAACGTATGCAACGGCGGCGGCGTGGCATAGACGATCTGGTTGAGGAGCCGCGACAGCGTGCTGGCGCGGAACGGCCGGAAACCGGTGAGCAGTTCGTAGGCGACTGCGCCGAGGGAGTAGATGTCGGAGGCCGGCGTGATCTCGGCGGACTCCACCTGTTCGGGCGACATGTAGCTCGGCGAGCCGGCGATGCCCTCGATCTTCGAGACGTCGGCGTCACGCAGCAACGCAATGCCGAAATCGATGATGCGCACGTCGTTGTCCCGGGTGAGCATGATGTTGCTCGGCTTGATGTCCCGGTGGATGACGCCGCGCTTGTGCGCGTATTGCAGCGCCCGCGCGCACTTGTAGACGAGCTTGACGACGTCGTCGACGCGCAACAGGTTGTCCGGCCGGCAATAGGCGCCGAGCGTGCGTGCGCCCTGCACGTGCTCCATCACCACGTAGTAGTGGCCGTTCTCCTCGCCCGCATCGAAGATCGGCAGGATGTTCGGGTGCTGCAGCATCCCGACCATGCGCGCCTCGTTGAAGAACATCTTGCGGGCGATGCGCGCGCGCTCGGGATCGTCGGCGGTGACGATGTTGTAGACCTTGATGGCCACGTCGCGCTTGAAATACGGGTCGTGCGAGAGGTAGACGGTACCGGTACTGCCTTTGCCGACCTCGTTGACGATGACGTACTTGCCGATGCGCTCGGGCACGGCAGCACCCGCTCCCGCGGCACTGCGGCCAGCGGGCGGGACGACGTCTTCAGTCAGGGCAGGTACGCGTAGAGTTTCCACAGGCTCGACACGACGACGGCCGCAAATGCGGCCGCTAACGCGTCATCGAGCATAATTCCCAGCCCGCCGCCGATTCTGTGATCGGCCTCCCGAATCGGCCAGGGCTTCCATACGTCCATGATCCTGAAGGCGAGAAACGCGATGGCCGACCAGGCCGGCTGCCGGGGCGCGAGCGCGAGCACCGCCCACATGGCGACGATCTCGTCGAACACGATCCCGGCGTGGTCGTGCACCCCGAGGCGGCGTGCGCTCGTGGCGCAGACCCAGCAGCCGAGCACGAAGCCACCGCCGACCAGCGCTGCGTGCACCAGCGGGGCCAGCGGCGGCGCCAGCCAGAACAGCGCCACCGCGAGGGCCGAACCCCAGGTGCCGGGCGCCAGCGGCAGCAGGCCGACCCCGCCGCCGAAGGCAAGCCAGTGCACAGGATCGCGCAGGACGATCCGGGCGAGTTCGCGCCGCGGGACGGCCGTCACCGTCGCCCCGCGGCGAAGTGCCGGTAGGTGCGGTCCGCGAAGCCGAACCGCCGGCCATCGAGGCGCCAGCGCAATCCCTGGCGCCCGCTCACCGTGCCGAGCCGCGCCACGCCGCAGGACCAGCCGCGGACCAGCCTGGCCAGCAGCCGCTCGTGGCGCGCCGGCACCGTGAACAGCAATTCGTAGTCGTCACCGCCGGTCAGCGCCAGCACGCGGCCGCGCTCCTCGCCCGCCACGGCGCGCAGCGCCGTGGACAACGGCAGCTGCCCCACATCCAGATCGGCACCGACGCCGCTCGCCGCCAGCAGCTTGCCCGCGTCGTCGTGCAGGCCATCGGAGACGTCGAGCATCGCCGAGGCGACACGCGCCAGCAGGCGGCCCTCCCGCAGGCGCGGCTCCGGATAGAGGAAGCGCCGGCGCAGCGCTGCCACCGCGGAGCCGCGGCGGGGCTGGTCGAGCAGCAGGCGGCCGGCCACTGCGTCCCCCGGGTTGCCGGTGACGTACAAACCGTCGCCGGGACGCGCGCCGCAGCGCTGTACGAAGCGGCCGGGCCGGACGCGGCCGTGCACCGTGACCGACATGCCAAGCGGCCCGCGCACGGTGTCGCCACCGATCAGCGCCACGCGCCAGGCGTCGGCCAGCGCGCCGAAACCGCGGGCGAATCCGCCGAGCCAGCGCGCATCGGCCGCCGGCAGCGCAAGCGCGAGCGTCGCCCACAGCGGCTCGGCACCCATCGCGGCGAGGTCGCTCAGATTCACGGCCAGGCAGCGGTGCCCCACGGCCTGCGCCGGCGTGCCGCGCGGGAAATGCACGCCCTCGAAAACCGCGTCGACGGCAGTCACCAGGTCGTAGCCGGCGGCAAGGCGCGTCACCGCGGCGTCGTCGCCGATGCCGAGCAACAGGTCGCGGCGCCGCGGCGCCGGATGCGCGAAGAAGCGCGTGATGATCTCGGCTTCGGTGAGCTCCCGGCGCGGGGTCATGGCCTGCGCAGCGCCGCAGCGCACCCGCCTCAGGCGGGCGGGCGCTCCCCGGTACGCAGCCGCGGCACCATCGCGTCGAGCACGGCGTTGACGTAACGGAAGCCGTCCTGGGCGCCGAACTCCCGGGCGAGCTCGATAGCCTCGTCGATCACCACACGCGGCGGCACGTCGGGATGATCGCGCAGCTCGGCGACCGCAATCCACAACACGGCGCGCTCCACCGGATCGAGCTGGGCGACCGGCCGGTCGGCGGTGGCGACGATCAGGGCATCGAGCGCGGGCTCGGCACCGACGATCTCGCCGAGCAGCAACTCGAAATAGGCGGCGTCGATGCCGCGGAATTCCTTGCTGTCGCGGAACTGTGCCACCAGCTCGGCGGCCCCGTGACCGGCGAGCTGGCGCTGGTACAGGGCCTGCAGCAACAGGCGACGCGCGCCGTGGCGCCCACGAGCCATACGACCCGCTCCCCTCAGGACGCGATCTGCCGCAGCAGGCTCACCATTTCGATGGCGGCCAGCGCGGCATCAGCGCCCTTGTTGCCGTGCTTGACCCCGGCACGCTCGACCGCCTGGTCGACCGTATCGCAGGTGAGCACGCCGAAGCCGACCGGCACTTCGAACTCCAGGCTGACGCGACTCAGGCCGGCGGCACACTCGCCACAGACATAATCGAAGTGCGGCGTGGCGCCGCGGATGACCACGCCGAGCGCCACCAGGGCGTCGTACTGGCGCGTGCGCGCAAGGCGGCGCGCCGCCAGCGGCAGCTCGAAGGCACCGGGCACGCGCACCAGATCGATCGCCGAGTCGCCGATCCCGTGGCGGCGCAGAGCGTCACCGGCGCCGCGGATCAGGTCCTCGACGATGCGGTCGTTGAAGCGGCCCGCGACGATGCAGAACTTTGCATCCCGCAGGGTCATTTGTCCTTCGATGGTGCGCATAGAATCCTGTCTGCTGCCCCGGCGTCGCTACGCCGGGTCGTCGACGTACTCTACAACCTCGAGCCCGAAGCCGGATATGGCGTGCATCTGCTTTGGTGCGCTCAGCACACGCATGCGTGTCACGCCGAGATCGCGCAGGATCTGCGCGCCGGTGCCGAAGGTGCGCAGTACCGCAACCCGCTCGCGTCGCGCCGGCTCCGGCACGCCGTCGATGGCGAGTGCACGGATCGCCGCGACGAACTGGCGCGGTTCTTCCGGGTAGCGCAGGAGCACCACCACACCGGCGCCAGCCTCGGCGATGCGGCGCATGGCGGCGCGCAGCGGCCAGCCGAGGCGCGGGCTCTGCACGCCGACGACATCACCGAGCGTGTCCTGCACGTGGACGCGCACCAGCGGCACGCCGCAGGCGAGGTCCCCGTGGACCAGTGCCAGATGCACGTTGCGGTTGACGTGGTCTTCGTAGGAAAGCAGCCGGAACTCGCCGAATTCCGTGGCCACCGCCTGGTCGGAGATACGCTCGACGGAAACCTCGTTCTGCAGCCGGAAGCGGATCAGGTCGGCGATGCTGCCGATCTTCAGCCCGTGCTCGCGCGCAAAGGTCTCGAGCTGCGGGCGCCGCGCCATGGTGCCGTCCTCGTTGAGGATCTCGACGATCACGGCTGCTGGTTCGAGCCCTGCCAGTCGCGCCAGGTCGCAACCGGCCTCGGTGTGCCCGGCACGTGTCAGCACCCCGCCTGGCTGGGCCATGAGCGGGAACACGTGGCCGGGTTGTCGCAGATCCTCGGGACGCGCCTCCGGCGCGACGGCGACGCGGATGGTGCGCGCCCGGTCGTGCGCCGAAATGCCGGTGGTCACACCCTCGGCGGCCTCGATCGACACGGTGAAATTGGTCGACTGGCTCTCGTCCGTGCCGTTGACCATCAGCGGCAGGCGCAGCTGCTGACAGCGGTGGCGGGTGAGCGTCAGGCAGATCAGGCCACGGCCATAGCGGGCCATGAAATTGATGTCCTCGGGGCGCACGCGCGCGGCGGCCATGAGCAGGTCGCCCTCGTTCTCGCGGTCCTCGTCGTCGACGACGATGACCATGCGCCCGTCGCGGATGTCGGTGATGATCTCCTGCACGTCGGCGAACGCGTTGCTGGTCTGGTCGGGTGTCACGGTCTGTCCGGTGCTGTTGACGTCTGGCGGCCCTGCTCCCCGAGCAGCCGCTCGAGGTAGCGCGCGACGAGGTCGACTTCGAGGTTGACCGCCGTCCCGGGGCGATAGTCGCTCATGATAGTGTGCCCGAGCGTGTGCGGCACGAGATTCACGCCGGCCCGGTCGCCGGCAACCTCGTTGACGGTGAGGCTGACCCCGTCGACGCAGAGCGAGCCCTTGCGCGCGACGTAGCGGACGAGCCCTTCCGGCAGGCGGAAGGTGACGCGCGTGGAGCGTGCATCGGGCTCGATCGCGACCACCTCCCCGACCGCATCCACGTGCCCGCTGACCAGGTGCCCGCCAAGCGGATCCGCCAGGGTCAGGGCCGGCTCCAGATTCAGCCGCGCGCCCGGGGCGAGCCGTCCGAGGGTGGTCAGGGCCAGCGTTTCGCGCGAGACATCGAAAGCCACGACCGTGCCCTCGCGGGCCGTCACGGTGAGGCACACGCCATTGACGGCGATGCTGGCCCCGAGGGCGAGCCGCCCGACCGGCAGGCCGGCGACATCGACCCGCAGGCGGGTGTCACCGCTGCGCTCTTCTACGGCCTCGAGGCCGCCGACACACGACACGATTCCGGTGAACATCAGGAACTCCGTGGCCTGAAGGTCAGGCGGCAGTCGGGCCCGACGCGGCGCAGGTCCGTGATCTCGAACGTAAGGCGCGCCGCCATGTCCGCGAGCGGGCGGCCGGCGAACATGCCGAACGCATCGGCGCCGAGCACGTGCGGGGCGAGGTAGAGCACGATCTCGTCGACCAGCGCGGCATCGAGCAGCGCGCCGGCAAGCCGCGGCCCTGCCTCCACCAGCAGTTCGTTGCACTCGAGCACGGCCAGGCGCGCCATCAGGGCGGAGAGATCGGGCCGCCCGCCGCAGGCCGGCAGGACCTCGACCTCGGCCCCGGCAGCTTCCAGCGCGCGCTGCCGCGTCGGCTCGGCCGCGGTGCAGAACACGCGAACCCTGCCGGGCACCGCCAACAGCCGCGCCGCCGGTGGGGTACGCAGCTGCGAGTCGAGCACCAGCCGCTCGGGACCGCGGACCTCGCCGAGGTCGGTGCGCCGCACGGTGAGTTGCGGGTCGTCGGCGAGCACCGTACCCACGCCGGTCAGGAGCGCCGAGCTGCGGGCACGCAGCTCGTGGGAATCGCTGCGTGCAGCCTCGCTGCTGATCCAGCGGCTCGCCCCGCTGGCCAGCGCGGTGCGCCCGTCGAGACTCGCCGCGAGCTTCACACGCACGAACGGCCGGCCGCGCTCCATGCGCGAGAGAAAGCCGGGGTTCAGTGCGCGTGCGTCCGCCTCCAGGACACCGGACAGGCAGCCGATGCCGGCCTCGGCGAGCTGCCGCGCTCCGCCGCCCCCCACCCGCGGATTCGGGTCGGCCGCAGCGAACACCACGCGGCGAACCCCCGCCCGCTGCAGCGCCATCGTGCACGGCGGCGTACGGCCCTGGTGACAGCAGGGCTCGAGCGTCACGTAGGCCGTGGCACCGGCTGCCCTGGTACCGGCCTGCGCCAGCGCCACGACCTCGGCATGCGGCCCGCCAGTGCGCTGGTGCCAGCCTTCGCCGACCAGTTCGCCGCCGGCGACGATGACGCAGCCGACGCGCGGATTCGGATGTGCGCTGTACAGGCCGCGATGCGCGAGCTGCAGCGCGCGGGCCATCCAGCGGTAGTCCTCGGCGGTGGCGCTCACTGGTCGTCGGGCAGCAGTGACATCTGGTTGCGACGCGACTCCGCCGCGCCGATCTCGCGCAGGCGCCGGATCTCCTCCTGGAACGCCGTCACGTCCTGAAAACTGCGGTACACCGAGGCGAAGCGCACGTAGGCGACCTCGTCGAGCTGGCGCAGCTCTTCCATCACCAGCTCACCGACCAGCCGCGAGGGGATCTCGCGTTCGCCCATGGTCTGCAGGCGGTGGGCGATGCGTGCCACAGCGGCCTCGACCGCTTCCATGCCGACGGGACGCTTTTCGAGTGCCCGCACCATGCCGCTGCGCAGCTTGGCCTCGTCGAACGGTTCGCGCGATTCGTCGCGCTTCACCAGCCGCGGCATGACCAGCTCAGCGGTCTCGAAGGTGGTGAAGCGCTCGGCGCACTTCAGGCACTCGCGGCGACGCCGGACCTGCCGCCCCTCACCCGCCAGCCGCGAGTCGATCACCTTGGTTTCCTCGTGGCTACAGAAGGGACAATGCATGGGATTCGTCGTGGTCGCGACGCCGGGGGCAGCACCGGATCGCGTCGAATTGTACCCGAGCGCCCCCAGCCTCACCGGCCGGCACTTCAGCGGGCGCCTCGCCCCGGGCAGGATGCCCGCAGGCCGGTCTGCTACACCGTGGCGGCCACAACTTCGACAACGGCGACCCGGCACCCGGTCAGGACGCAGCTCAGCGCCCGTCGATCAGCAGTTCCTCGACCGGAGCGCGCTGTGGCCGGAAGGTGTTGACCGGTGCATCCGCGGCGTAACCGACGGCGACACCGCACATCAGCCGGTAACGTTCGGGCACGGCGAAGTGGCGCGCGACCACTTCCGGATATGCACCGGAGGTCGCCTGCGCACAGGTACCGAGACCGAGCGCGGTCGCCTGCAGCAGGATGGACTGCAGGAATGCGCCGCAGTCGAGCACGGCCCAGACCCCGAGCGCTTCGTGCACGTACAGGAACAGCACCGCCGGCGCATCGAAGAAGGCGAAGTTCCGGCGGAACTGGTGCTGGCGTCCCGCGAGATCGCGTTTGTCGATGCCGAGCGTGGCGTACAGCCCGTAGCCGGTCGCCTGGCGCCGTTCGCGCAGCGGTGACGGGTAGTCCGTCGGGAAGGGGTGTTCGGGCGCCGGCGGCCCGGCATCGATGGCAGCCAGCATGCCGGCACGGATGGCCTCGAGCCGGTCACCGGTGGCGACCGCGACCCGGTACGGCCGCGTGTTCGACCAGGAGGGCGCTTCGCGGGCGCCATCGAGGACCTGGCGCAGCAGTGCTTCATCGACCGGATCGGGCCTGAAGGCGCGAATACTGCGTCGCGCCTGCAGGGCTGCCAGGACGTCCATCCGGTGCCGACCGCGACGCTACCGGTACACGGGGAACCGGCTGCAGAGTTCGAGTACCGCCCCGCGTACGCGGGCAATGCGCTGCTCGTCACCGATGTTGCCGAGCACCTCGGTGATCCAGCAGGCGAGCTGGGCCACCTCGGTGGGGCCGAAGCCGCGGGTGGTGATCGCCGGGGTCCCCATGCGCAGCCCGCTGGTGACGAAGGGCGAGCGCGGGTCGTTCGGCACCGCATTCTTGTTGACGGTGATGTTCGCACGGCCGAGCGCGGCGTCGGCATCCTTGCCGGTGATGTCCTTGTCGATGAGGTCGACCAGAAACATGTGGTTGTCGGTGCCACCGGATACGATGCGAAAGCCGCTTTCGGCCAGCGCACCGGCGAGTGCGCGCGCATTGGCCTTGACGCGGCGCTGGTAGTCGCGGAACTCCGGCTGCATGGCCTCGAGCAGCGCCACCGCCTTGGCCGCGATGACGTGCATCAGCGGCCCGCCCTGGATGCCCGGAAAGACCAGCGAGTTCAGCTTTTTCGCGACGTCCTCGTTGGCACGGGCGAGGATCAGGCCACCGCGCGGACCGCGCAGCGTCTTGTGCGTGGTGGTCGTGGTGACGTCGGCCACCGGCACCGGGTTCGGATATTCACCGGCAGCGACGAGACCGGCGACGTGCGCCATGTCGACCACCAGCCAGGCGCCGACGTCGTCGGCGATGCGGCGGAAGCGTTCCCAGTCGACCACGCGCGAGTAGGCCGAGAATCCGGCGATGATCATCTTCGGGCGATGCTCGCGCGCCAGCACCTCGACGGCGCCGTAGTCGATCTCGCCGCCCGCCGGGTCGAGCCCGTAGGAGACGATGCGGTACAGGCGTCCGGAGAAATTCACGGGTGAACCGTGCGTCAGGTGCCCGCCGTGGGCGAGGCTCATGCCGAGCACGGTATCGCCGGGATTGAGCAGCGCCATGTACACGGCCGTGTTGGCCTGGGAGCCGGAGTGCGGCTGGACGTTGGCGTAGGCAGCACCGAAGAGCTCTTTCGCGCGCGCGATGGCGAGTTCCTCGGCCCGGTCGACGAATTCGCAGCCCCCGTAGTAGCGCTTGCCCGGGTAGCCCTCGGCATACTTGTTGGTGAGCACCGTGCCCTGGGCCTCGAGCACGCGCGGGCTGGCATAGTTCTCCGAGGCGATGAGCTCGATGTGCTCTTCCTGGCGACGTTGCTCGCCGGCGATCGCTGCAGCCAGTTCGGGATCGAAGCCGGCGATCGTCAAATCGCGCGTGAACATGCCTGTCTCCGGGGTCGATGGGGGGCGCAATTGTACCCGAGCAATCCGCGCCGCTTCAGGCCGGACCTGGAAACCTGCCTCCGGCGGCGTCGACCAGGGCACGCACCACGGCGGTCCAGGCGCGGGCGAGATTGCCCCGGTCGTAGCCACCCCCACCGGTGACCAGCATGCGTCCACCGCAGTGGCGTGCGGCGAGCGCCGCGAGCCGGCCCGCCGCCCAGCCGTGCGTCGCCGGCGAGAACGCGAGGTGCGTCAGCGGGTCCCCGCCGACGCTGTCGGCCCCGCACTGCATGACGATGAACTGCGGGTGCGCGGCCTCGAGGTGGGCCTCGACGCGCGCCCAGGCGAGGCGAAAGGCGGCGTCGTCGGCCCCCGGCGGCAGCGGCAGGTTGAGCTTCGTCCCCCGCGCCGCGTCGCGGCCCGTCTCGTGCGCCGCGCCGGTGCCGGGATAGAGGTAGCGGCCGTCTTCGTGGATGTCGGCGACCACGACGCCCGGGTCGGCTTCGAAGCCGTAGTAGACGCCGTCGCCGTGGTGGGCATCGATGTCGACGTAGGCGACGCGCTCGAGCCCGTGGCGCCGGCGCAGCAGTTCGAGCACCACACCGCAGTCGTTGTAGATACAGAAGCCGGCAGCGTAGTCGCGGCCGGCGTGGTGCAGTCCGGCGATCGGCACGAAGGCGCTTGGCGCCTTCCCGGCCATGACCGCCTCCATGGCGACGACGGCGGCGCCGACCACGGCTGCCGCGGCGTCATCGAGGCCGGCCTCGGCCGGGGTGTCACCGCCATCGAGAAAGCCCCTCCCGCCCGCACAGGACTGCGCGACGAAATCGACGTGCGCGCTGGTGTGGAAAGCGAGCAGTTCCTCGCGGGTCGCCGGGCGGCCGGCCTGCAGCGCCACTTGCGCGGCGAGCCCGCTGCGTTCCAGTTCGGCGTGGAAGACGTCGTGGCGGTCCGGGCCGAACGGGTGCCCGCCACCGAAGCCGTAGGCAGCGGTACGCGGATCGTGGATGACCATGACTCGATGCGGCATGGGGCGGGCTCACGCGGATTATAGGGTGCAGCCGCGCAGCGCTTCCGGGATAATCGCGCGTTGCTGCGCAGCCGGACCTTCGATTTCATGAGCCAGTACGTCTTCACCATGAACCGGGTGGGAAAGGTCGTCCCCCCGAAGCGCTTCATCCTGCGGGACATCTCGCTGAGCTTCTTCCCGGGCGCCAAGATCGGTGTGCTCGGCCTGAACGGAGCCGGCAAGTCCACGCTCCTGCGCATCATGGCCGGGGTGGACAAGGACTACGAGGGCGAGGCCCGGCCGCAGCCCGGCATCCGCATCGGCTTCCTGCCGCAGGAACCGGAGCTCGATCCGGCCCGTACCGTGCGCGAGATCGTCGAGGAAGGCGTGGCCGACACCATCGGCCTGGTGCAGCGCTTCAACGCCATCGCCGAGCGCTTCGCCGAGCCGCTCGACGACGCCGGGATGCAGAAGCTCCTCGACGAGCAGGCGGCACTCCAGGACCGGATCGATGCGGTCAACGGCTGGGAGGTCGACCGCAAGCTCGAGATCGCCGCCGACGCGCTGCGCCTGCCGGAGTGGGGCGCGCGCGTGGCCACGCTCTCGGGCGGCGAGCGCCGCCGCGTGGCGCTGTGCCGCCTGTTGCTGTCGCAGCCCGACATGCTGCTGCTCGACGAGCCGACCAACCACCTCGACGCGCAGTCGGTGGCCTGGCTCGAGAAATTCCTCGAACAGTATCCTGGCACCGTGATCGCGGTGACCCACGATCGCTACTTCCTCGACAACGTCGCCGGCTGGATTCTCGAACTCGACCGGGGCCACGGCATCCCGTGGAAGGGCAACTACTCCTCGTGGCTGGAGCAGAAGGAGGCGCGCCTCGCCATGGAGGAAAAGCAGGAGGCCGCTCGGCAGAAGACCATCAAGGCCGAACTCGAGTGGGTGCGCGCCAACCCCTCGGCCCGGCGCGCCAAGAGCAAGGCGCGCCTGCAGCGCTTCGAGGAACTGTGCTCGCAGGACTTCCAGCGCCGCCAGGAAACCAACGAAATCTACATCCCGCCCGGCGAGCGTCTCGGCGACCAGGTGATCGAGTTCGTCCACCTGCGCAAGGCGTTCGGCGAGCGCCTCCTGATCGAGGACTTCAACGGCCAGATCCCGCCCGGTGCCATCGTCGGGGTGATCGGCCCGAACGGCGCCGGCAAGACCACGCTGTTCCGCATGCTCACCGGCCAGGAGCAGCCCGATGCGGGCGAGATCCGCATCGGCAAGACGGTGCAGATGGCCTACGTCGACCAGTCGCGCCAGAGTCTCGACGATGCGAAGACCGTGTGGGAGGAGCTCTCCGGCGGCCACGAGCTGATCCGGGTCGGCCGCTACGAGACCGCCTCGCGCAGCTACGTCGGACGCTTCAACTTCAAGGGTGCCCAGCAGCAGCAGAAGATCGGGCTGCTGTCGGGCGGGGAGCGCAACCGCGTCCACCTCGCCAAGGTGCTGAAATCCGGTGCCAATGTGCTGCTGCTCGACGAACCGACCAACGATCTCGACGTCGAAACCCTGCGCGCGCTCGAGGAAGGACTGCTCGACTTTCCCGGCTGCGCCATCGTGATCTCGCACGACCGCTGGTTTCTCGACCGCATCGCCACCCACATCCTCGCCTTCGAGGGCGATAGCCAGGTGCTGCTGTTTGCGGGAAACTACGCCGAGTACCAGGCGGACCTGCACCGGCGCCTCGGCGACGACGCCGACCAGCCGCACCGCATCCGCTACAAGCCCCTGCAGCACTGACGCCTGCGGGGGCGGAGCGCGCGCCATGACCACAGCGGCCTATCTCGACAGCCAGAATCGCCTGCACCGCGAGTCGGTCAGCGGCGACTGTCCGCACTGCGGCAACACGGCGCACCTGTCGCTGCTCGCCTGCCCCGGCTTCGCGCGGCTGCGCGCCGACCGTCCGGCCCGCATCGGCATCGTGCTCCAGTGCGACTCCTGCCACACGCCGCTGTTCGTCCGCTACCGGGTGCGTGCCTGGCATGACGACCGCATCGAGTTCCACCCGCACCCCGAGCAGATGGAGCACCCGCCGGAGCGTTTCAGCTACGACACGCTTCCCGAGCGCGTTGCTGCTGCCTTCCGCGAGGCGCTCGCCTGCCACGCCGCCGGCCTGCTGCAGGCATTCGCGGTGATGTGCCGGGCCACGGTCCAGGCCGTGCTGGAGGACCAGGGCGAGCGCAGCCGCCTGCGCATCTTCGACCAGGTCGCCGAAGTGAAGGCGCTCGCCGGGATCGACGAGGCCACGTTCGCCGCGATCCGCCGCGTGCTCTTCGAGGGCGAACCGGTGCACGGCACGACGAGCGTACCGCTCACGCGGCTGCAGGCGGCGGTGCTGCTCGAGACGATGAAGGACCTGCTCTACCAGGCCTACGTACGCCGCGCGAAGCTGCAGGCGGCGCTGCGCCTGCGCCAGTTTCCAGCCGCCGAGCCGGTGCGCCCCACCGGCGACCTCACGGCGTCGCGCGCGGCCGGACGCTGACCGGACCGGCGACCGGGACGCTCAGCCGACCCACGTCCGGGCGTTGCGGAACATCCGCAGCCACGGGCCTTCCTCGCCCCAGTCCCGCGGCGCCCAGGAGTGCTGGCGCGTGAGGTGCACGCGTTCCGGGTGCGGCATGAAAACCGTCACGCGACCGTCCGCGGACGTGAGCCCGGCCACGCCGTCCGGCGACCCATTCGGGTTGGCCGGATAGCTGCGCGCCGGGCAGCCGTGGTTGTCGATGTAGCGGATCGCCACCTGCCCGGCGGCGTAGCAGGCCGGCAGATCGGTCGGGGCAGTGAACTCGGCGCGGCCCTCGCCGTGCGAGGTCGCGATCAGCAACCGGCTGCCGGTCATCCCGCCGAGCAGCACCGAGCGGCTCGGCAGCACCTCGACCAGGCTAAGGCGCGCCTCGAACTGCTCGGAGAAGTTCTGCACGAAGCGCGGCCAGTGCGCCGTGCCGGGAATGATCGGGCGCAGCGTGGCGAGCATCTGGCAGCCGTTGCACACGCCGAGCGTGAAGGTGTCCGCACGCTCGAAGAACGCCTGGAAGCCGGCGCGCGCCTGCGCATTGAACAGGATCGACTTCGCCCAGCCACCGCCGGCGCCGAGCACGTCGCCGAAGGAGAAGCCACCGCAGATCACCAGGCCGCGAAACTCCGTAAGCGTGCGGCGCCCCTCCAGCAAATCCGACATGTGCACGTCGACCGGGGCAAACCCGGCGCGCAGGAAGGCTGCTGCCATCTCGAGCTGGCTGTTCACGCCCTGCTCGCGCAGGATGGCGACCGGCGGGCGCGCCCCGGTGGCGATGTACGGGGCCGCGACATTTTCCGCAGGATCGAAGCTGAGCGCCGGGGTGAGCCCCGGGTCTGCCTCGTCGCAGGCGGCCGCGCGGGCCTCGGCCGCCGCAGCCGGGTGGTCGCGCAGCGACTGCATGCGGTAACTCAGCTCGGACCACGTCGCTCGCAGTTCGCCGCGGGTGAAGTCGAGCAGCGCCTGGCCGTCGTGGCGAAAGACCAGCCGATCGCCGCCGTCGACCTGGCCGAGCCGGTGCAGGCAGTCGCCGAGACCGGCGCCCGCGCAGGCTGCCTCGAGCGCCGGCACATCGGCTGCGCCCAGCTGGAGCACGGCGCCGAGTTCCTCGGTGAACAGCGCTCCCACCGCCCCGCCCGCGCCCGGCGGCAGGTCCACCGTCAGGCCGGCGCGTCCGGCGAACGCCATCTCGGCCAGCGTGGCGAAGAGCCCACCGTCGCTGCGATCGTGATACGCCAGCAGCAGGCCGCGCCGGTGCAGCCCGAGCACGACCTCGGCGAACGCCGCGAGGCGCGCCGGATCGTCCACATCGGGCACCGCCCCACCGGCGATGCCGTGCACCTGCGCGAGACAGGAACCACCCAGGCGATTGCGCCCGGCACCGAGGTCGACGAGGTAGAGCACCGTGTCGCCTGTGCGCACGAGTTGCGGCGTCAGCGTGCGGGTGACATCGGGCACCGGTGCGAAGGCCGACACGATCAGCGACACCGGTGCCACCACCGCCTTCGGCTGGCCGCGGTCCTGCCAGGCCGTGCGCATGGAGAGCGAGTCCTTGCCGACCGGGATGGCGATGCGCAGCGCCCGCGCCAGCACACTCACCGCGCTGACGGTGGCAAACAGCGCCTCGTCCTCGCCGGCCACGCCGCTCGCCGCCATCCAGTTGGCCGACAGCCTCACCTCGTCGAGGGCGCTGATGCCGCCGGCGAGCACGTTGGTCAGCGCCTCGCCGACCGCCATGCGCCCGGAGGCGGGCGGATCGAGCACGGCGAGCGGCGTACGTTCGCCCATCGCCATCGCCTCGCCGGCGCTGCCCTCGAAACCAAGCGCGGTGACCGCGACGTCGGCCACCGGCACCTGCCACGGCCCGACCAGCTGGTCGCGGCACACCAGGCCGCCGACGGTGCGGTCGCCGATGTGGATGAGAAACGACTTGTCGGCCACCGCCGGGAAGCGCAGCACGCGCCGGCAGGATTCGGCAAGGTCGAGATGCGCGAAAGCCGCCGCCGGCGCACCGCGGGGCGCGCGCGTCACGGTCATCACCGTGCGCGGCGGCTTGCCGAGCAGCACCTCGAGGGGCAGGTCGACCGGCGGCTCGCCGTGCAGGCGGTCGGTGACCGTCAGCCGGCCACTCGCATCGGCCGAGCCGAGCACGGCGAACGGGCAGCGCTCGCGTGCACAGGCGGCGGCAAACCAGGCGAGGTCGGCCGGCGCGATAGCCAGCACGTAGCGTTCCTGCGCCTCGTTGCACCAGATCTCCGCCGGCGACAGCCCGGGCTCGGCACTCGGGATGTCGCGCAGTTCGAGCCGTGCGCCGCGGTGGCTGTGGTCGACGAGTTCGGGCAATGCGTTCGACAGCCCGCCGGCCCCGACGTCGTGCACGATGAGGATCGGGTTGTGTCCCGACGGTGACGCACCGGCCGCCCAGCAGGACTCGATCACCTGCTGGGCGCGACGCTGCATCTCCGGGTTGCCACGCTGGACGGAGGCGAAGTCGAGATCCTCGGTGCTCGTGCCGCTGGTCATCGACGAGGCCGCGCCACCGCCGAGTCCGATCAGCATGGCCGGGCCACCGAGCACCACCAGCAGCGCACCGGGCGGTACCTCGGCCTTGTGGACATCGGCCTCGCGGATGTTGCCGAGCCCGCCGGCGATCATGATCGGCTTGTGGTAACCCCAGGCGCGGCCGGTTTCGCCCGCCATAGGCTGCTCGAAGGTGCGGAAGTAGCCAGCGATGTTCGGCCGGCCGAACTCGTTGTTGAATGCCGCTGCACCGATCGGCCCTTCCAGCATGATCTGCAGCGGCGCAGCGACGCGCCGTGGCCGGCCGAGCCCGCCGGTCTCCCAAGGTTCGGCGCCGTCGGGCAGACGCAGGTGCGAGACCGTGAAGCCGCAGAGTCCGGCCTTGGGCCGGGCACCACGCCCGGTCGCGCCCTCGTCACGGATCTCGCCGCCGGCACCGGTGGCGGCACCCGGGAAGGGCGAGATCGCCGTCGGGTGGTTGTGGGTCTCGACCTTCACGAGGGTGTGCACCGGTTCGTGGGCGAGCCGGTACTCGCCGGTCGCCGGATCGGCGAGCAGGCGTCCCGCCGTGCTGCCGGCGATGACCGCAGCGTTGTCGCGGTAGGCGCTGAGCACGCCGGCCGGGTTGGTGGCGTGGGTGGCGCGGATCAGGTCGAACAGGCTCTGCGGCTGCGCCTCGCCGTCGATGATCCAGGTCGCGTTGAAGATCTTGTGCCGGCAATGTTCGGAGTTCGCCTGCGCGAACATCATCAGCTCGGCGTCGGTCGGATCGCGGCCGAGTTCACCGAAATGTCTGGCGAGGTAATCGATCTCGTCGGCGGAGAGTGCAAGCCCGAGATCGCGGTTAGCGCTCTCGAGGGCAGCCCGGGCGCCGGTGCCGAGTGCAACGCGGCGCAGGCGCGCCGGCAGCTGGTGCGCGAACAGGTCGAGCGCTTCGACCGGGCGGGTGAGCACCGACTCGGTCATGCGGTCGTGCACCAGCGGGGCGATCGCCCCGATCTCGACGGTCGACAGCGGCACCGCGCTCGCGAGGCTCCAGGCCACGCCGCGCTCGAGGCGACGCACGGCGCCAAGTCCGCAGAGGCGCGCAATGTCGGTCGCCTTGCTCGACCACGGCGAGATCGTGCCGAGCCGGGGGACGACCCAGAGCGCCGGCACGGCGCCGGCCCGCGGCGCACGGGTCGACCCGTAGTGCAGCAGTTCGCCCAGCGTGTCGCGCTCGCGCGCCGTGAGGCCGGTCGCGACATCCACGTAGTGAACGAAACGCGCCTCGAGCCCGGTCACGCGCGGCGCCACGGCCTGGACCTGGCCCAGCAGGCGAGCCAGGCGGAAATCGGACAGGGCCGGGGAGCCGGGAAACTCGAGCAGCCCCGGCCGTGGCGGGCCAGCCGGCTCAGTCACCGCCGTCATGACGGCTGCCGGGGGTGTAGACCGGCATCGGGAACTGGGCGATGTTGCTGCCCTCGGCCTTGCTGATCTTGCTGACGCCTTCCTTCTCGACTTCGTCGATGCGCAGCACGGAGTGCATCGGCAGGTAGGTGCGGCGCACCCCCTCGAACTCCGACTTGATGCGTTCCTCGGACGGGTCGAGCACCACGGTGCTGCGCTCGCCGAAGACGAGCTTTTCGACCTCGATGAAGCCGAACAGCGTTCCCTGGCTCACGGACCTGGCGTAGATCTCGTAGACCTTGCCCTGGTTGACGAACGAGATTTTGTAAAGTCGGCGGGCGGACATCTCGGGTGCGCGATGAGAAACCAGTCCGGCAGGAGCAACGCACCCCTTCAGACGGGGCCGCATTATAGCCCAGCCATCCGCTGCGCAGGCCCGCACCCCAGGGGCGGAGAACTGTGAACCAGGCGGCGGCGTGTGCCGGCGTACAGAGCCATGATGCACCAGCAGATATTGGGTGTCGCGCCGGCTGCCCGACGGGGGCGTGCCGGGCGGCCAGGGTCCACCATGGCGTTGCGCCTGCGAATCACCAGCCAGCAGAAGAGCCAGTTGGGCGAGGCCCAGCTGCGCGAGTTCGTGTCCTGCGGCGGCACCATCGGCCGCGCCGAGGACAACGACTGGGTGCTGCCTGACGCCAAGCGCTTCATCTCCAGCCGTCACGCGCTCATCGACTTCCAGGGCGGCGCCTATTATCTCGTCGACACCAGCCGCAACGGCGTCTACATCAATGACTCCGACGCGGCCGTTGGCCGCGGCCATCCGCAGCGGCTGTTCAACGGCGACCGCCTGCGCATGGGCGAGTACGAGATCAACGTGGAGGTCACCGCCGGCGACGAGGGCGTGGCCGACGATGGCATGCGCGATTCGGTGGTACGCGCACAGCTCGTGCCCGTCGACGAATCGATGGAACTGCAGCTCGTCGACGAAAAGAACATGCGCGCCTTCGAGTACAACGCACTCGAGCAGCACCTGAAGCCCGCCGAACCGGGCGCGAGCAGTGTGATGCGCCTGCCTAAGACCGGCACACCACCGGGTCCACCGGCCAATGCCGGCCGCCTGCCCGAGCGACGGACCGAGCCCGCCACCGGGCATGCCGCCGCAGTCGAGGTGTTCTGCAAGGCCGCCGGGCTCACTCCGGCCGACCTGCACGGCACGAACCCGGAGGAAATCCTCAGGATCGCCGGCACCCTCACCCGCGAACTCGTCACCGGCCTGGCCGATCTGCTGCAGAGCCGCGCACGCATGAAGGATGCGCTGCGCCTGCCGCAGACCGTGATCCGTCCGGCAGCGAACAATCCGCTGAAGTTCTCGCCGAACGTCGCCGAGGCCCTGCGCTACCTGCTCGGTGAGCCGGGCCAGTCCTACCTGCCGCCGGACCGCGCCGTGCAGGCGGCCTTCCAGGACGTGCGCAACCACCAGCAGGCCCTGTTCAAGGCGATGATCCATGCGGTGCGCGACTTCGCCGAGCGGCTGGAACCAGACGAGCTGCGCAGCCGCTTCGACCGTGGCCTGAAACGCTCGCCCCTGCTGGCCGGAACGAACAAGCTCAAGTACTGGGAGCTCTACGAAGAGAGTTACCTGACGCTCATGCACCAGGAAGAAGGTGCACCGTTGCCCGCGGTCGTCATCGATGAACTGACCAGGTCCTACGAGCAGGAGCTCGAACTCCTCCAGCACGGCGCCACGCGCCCGATCGCCAGCCGCCCGGCCCAGGCCTCCTGACCGACCACGACCTCCCTGCCGGCGCGCGGTCAGCGTCGCACGCGGTTCTCCTCTACAATGACCGCGCAATGACCCTCGACGAACTCAAGCCCGGCCAGCAGGGCACGATCACCCGTATCGACGGGGAAGGTCCGCTGGTGCAGCGCCTGATGGCACTCGGCCTGCTCGAGGGGTCTCCTGTCGCCATGGTCCGCCGCGCCCTCGGCGGCGATCCGGTCGAAGTCCAGGTCATGGGCTACGCCCTGTCGCTGCGCCGCGAAGAGGCGCGCCGCGTCGAGGTCCGGCTCGGCCCATGAGCGCGTCGGCCCCGGTCGGGGCGTCCACGCGTGAAGCAGGGGTACCCGACCCGCACGCCGCCCCGGTCGTCGCCGTCATCGGCAACCCGAACACCGGCAAGAGCACCCTCTTCAACGCCCTCACGGGACTGAAGCAGAAGACCGCCAACTACCCGGGCGTGACCGTCGAGCGGCACACCGGCCGCATCGACCTCGGTGGCCGCGAGGTGTGCCTGGTCGACCTGCCGGGCACGTATTCGCTCGCCGCGCGCTCCCCCGACGAGATGGTGGCGATCGACGTGCTGCTCGGCCACGTCGAAGACCTCGCCCCGCCGCGCGCCGTGCTGGTGGTCGTCGATGCGACCAACCTGCGCCGCAATCTGTTCCTCGCCACCCAGCTCGCCGAACTCGGGCTGCCGCTGGTGATCGCCCTCAACATGCTCGACGTGGCCACCGACGCCGGCGTCGAGATCGATGTCGCGGCGCTGGCGCCGCGGCTCGACTGCGCGGTGGTTCCGGTTGTCGCCACCAGCGGTGAAGGTTTGGCGCAGCTGCGCACCGCGCTCGCTGCCGCCATCGCGCAGCCACCCCGCGCACGGCTCGTGGTGCTGCCCGAGGTGCATCGTGCCGCGCTCGATCTGAGTACCAGGCTCACCGCGGCCGGCCACAACCTGTCGGCCTACGAGGTGGAACGCGCTCTGATCGATGCCGGTGGCATCGCCGAGCGGCGCTTCGAGTACGCGACGAGCGCCGAGTTCCTGGCCGAACTCGTCGAGCTGCGCATGCGGCTCAGCACCGGCAGCTCGCTAGCCGCCATCGAGGCGCGCAGCCGCTACGACCTCATCAACGGCATCGTCACCGCGGTGGAACGGCGCGCTCCGCCACGCGTAACGCTGCGCGAGCACCTCGACCGCATCACCAATCACCCGGTGGTCGGCTCGCTCCTGTTCGTGCTGGTGATGGCGACCGTGTTCCAGGCCGTGTTCTCCTGGGCCACGCCGCTCATGGACCTGATCGACACGGCCACCACGACACTCGGCGAAGCCGCCCGCGCCGTGCTGCCGCCAGGTGCCATCACCAGCCTGCTGGTGGACGGCGCGATCGCCGGCGTCGGCAGCGTGGTCATCTTCCTGCCGCAGATCCTGATCCTGTTCGCCTTCATCATCCTGCTCGAGGACACCGGCTACATGCCGCGGGTCGCGTTCCTCATCGATCGGGTGATGCGCCTGTGCGGACTGTCGGGGCAGTCGTTCATCCCGATGCTGTCGAGCTTCGCCTGCGCGGTGCCCGGCATCATGGCCACGCGCGTCATCCCGGAGCGACGCGACCGGCTCGCCACCATCCTCGCCGCGCCGTTCATGACCTGCTCGGCGCGCCTGCCGGTGTACGCGCTGCTGATCGGCGCCTTCATCCCCGACCAGCGCTACCTCGGCGGCACCGTCAACCTGCAGGGTCTGGTGCTGCTCACGCTGTACCTGCTCGGCATCTTCGCCGGCGTCTTCACCGCTTTCGTGATGAAGCGCACCGCGCTGCGCGGGCCCACGCCAACCTTCCTGATCGAGCTGCCGCCGTACCGCCTGCCGAACTGGCGCTCGGTGCTGCTGCGCCTGCTCGAGCGCGGGCGCGTCTTCCTGGTGCGTGCCGGCACCGTCATCTTCAGCGTCGCCGTGGTGATCTGGGCGCTGGCCTACTTCCCGCGACCCGACGCGGCCAGCGAACGCTTCGACACCGAGCGCGCCCGTGCCGAGGCCACGCTCAGCGGTGATGCGCTCGGCGAGGAACTGCGCCGCATCGACGATGCCGAGGGCGCCGCCCATCTCGAGGGCAGCTACCTCGGCCGCCTCGGCAAGGCCGTCGCCCCGGTGTTCGCCCCGCTCGGCTGGGACTGGAAGGTATCGGCTGCCGTGATCGCCGGCTTCCCGGCGCGCGAGGTGGTCGTCGCCGTCCTCGGCACCATCTACGCCGTCGGCGCCGACACCAACGAAACCGACGTGGCGCTGATCGGGCAGCTGCGGGCGGCCACCTGGCCCGACGGCCGCCCCGTGTACACGCTGCCGATGGCCCTCGGCATGCTGGTCTTCTACGCCTTCTGCCTGCAGTGCGTCGCCACCATCGTCATGATCCGGCGCGAAACCAACAGCTGGGGCTGGGCCGGCTTCGCCTGGATCTACATGACCGGCATGGGCTACGCCGGCGCCCTGCTCGTCTTCCAGCTCGGGAGCTGACGCCCATGGACCTGCAGGAAGTACTCGCGCTCGGGATCGTCGCGCTGGTGGTCGGTCTCGTCCTCTGGCGCCGCCAGCGCCGCCGCCGCTCGGGTGGCGATGGCTGCAGCGGCTGCGAGGCCGGCAGCCCGAAGAAGTCCCGCGAGCACCCCCTGCGCTTTCGCCGCTGACCTCCGGGGGGCGCCCCTGACGTGGGTCAACCTCCGCTGTAGGAGCGGCGCCAGCCGCGACTCCTGCGGTCGGGGCTGGCGCCCGTCCTACAGGAGGACAGCCTGCGGCCCTGAGAGACCGGCGCCAGCTGCGACGCCATTCACCGCGCTGCCGGAGCAGTGCGGTGGTAGCGCTCGTACTCCTCGTCGAAGACCAGCAAGCGGGGATCGGCGAGACCGTCGACATAGAGCCGGCCGTCGAGGTGGTCGAACTCGTGCTGGAAGACCGTGGCGGGAAATCCGCGCAGCTCCAGTGAGCGCGGCTCGCCCCGATCGGACAGGTAGCGGACGCGCACGTGCTGCGGCCGCTCGACGAAGCCGCGCAGGCCGGGCACCGAGAGACAGCCTTCCCAGTAACCCACGGTAGCCTGATCGAGCACCTCGATCACGGGATTGACGAACACCGTGAGCGGCATCGGCGCGAGTTCGCCGTAGCGCGTCGGGCCGCCGGCGATCTCGATGATGGCGAGGCGCAGCGACTCGCCGACCTGCGGTGCCGCCAGCCCGATACCGCCGTAGTCGTGCAGCGTGTCGACCATATCGGCGACCAGGCAGCGCATGGCCTCGCTGCCGATCTGCGCAGCAGCGAGCGGACGGGCCACCTCCCGCAGCAGCGGGTGACCCAGGCGGAGGACGCGACGCACGGCCATGCCCGCCAGCTTAGCGGAACGCCCGCGACGCGGCAGTGGCAGAATGCGGCCCATGGACGTCGACATCATCCTCAACGAGTTCGCCTCCCCGCAGGAGGCTGCCGAACTCGGCCTGCTGGCCGAGCGTTATGGGGTACGCGGTGTGTGGGCGAGCAACTACGCCTGGTCGCGCGACGCCTTCTTCACGCTGTCGCTGCTCGCGCACCAGTCGCGCCGCATCCGCCTCGGGCCGATGGCGGTGAGCCCCGCCGAACTCCACCCGCTGAAGATGGCGAACCTGCTGTTCTCGCTGAACGAACTGGCGGGCGGCCGCGCCATGATCATGGTCGGCGGCGGCGGCGCGGTGCTGCAGGCGATCGGCGGCCGGCGCGAGCGCATGATCGGCCGGGTGCGCGAGTGCCTGCAGATCCTCAAGGGTGCCACGCCCGGACGCACCACGAATTTCGATGGCGAGTTCTACAAGGTGTGGGGCTACCGGCCGCAGTGGCACACGGTCACCCCGCCACTCATCTATTACGGCGCCAACCATCCGCAAAGCCGCCGGCTCGCCACCGAACTCGCCGACGGTCTCATCACCAGCGACTTCGTCGTGCCGCTGATGCGCGAGTTTATCGCCGCCACGCACGCTGACCTGCGCGCCGCCGGGCGCGACCCGAAGCAGTTCCGGATCGGCAACTTCTGGGCCTGGCACATCAGGGACGACGCGCGCGCCTCGCTGGCCGAGGCACGCCGCGAGCTGATGCTGCGCGGCTGGCTCGGCGAGCAGTACTTCGCTCCCTTCCTCGACCCCGACGAACTCGCGCTCATGCGCGCACACGAACGCGATTTCCTGAACGCATTCCTGCGTCGGACCGACGTGATCGAGCACGTGCCCACGGCGCTGGTCGACAAGATGATCCGCAACATCTCCTTCGCCGGCGGACTCGACCAGATCGACTCCGCCATCGCCACGCTGCGCGGGTTCGCTGCCGCCGGCCTGACCGAAATCACCCTGCGCGTGCACGACGACCCGGCCGCGGCGATCCGCCTGATCGGCGAGCACGTGATCCCGGCGCTGCAATGACGCTGCGTCCCGTCCCGGTGAACCACCTGTTGCAGCCGCTGTGCGCCGGCCCCATCGATATCGTCGGCGACGTGCACGGCGAACTCGGTGCGCTGCACCAGCTGCTCGCCGTGCTCGGCTACGACAGCGCCGGCCACCACCCCGCCGGCCGACGGCTCATCTTCATCGGCGATCTTTGCGACCGCGGTGAGGACAGCCCGGGCGTGTTCGGGTTCGTGGCCGGGCTCGTGGCACGCGGCCGGGCACAGTGCCTGCTCGGCAACCACGAGCTGAACCTGCTGCGCGGTGCCGTCAAGGAAGGCAACGGCTGGTTCTTCGCCGAAGACCACGATCGCGACAGCGGAAAGTTCCTCACCACCCGGCGCGCGACAGCCGCCGAACGTAGCGATATCGCCGCCTTCGTCGACACGCTGCCGGTGGTGCTCGAGCGGCCCGACCTGCGTCTGGTGCATGCCGCCTGGGACGACGCGGCCCTCGACCTGCTGCGCGCCTGTCGCGGCAGCACCGGCGACATCTACCGCGCCTACGCCAGCCGCGCTGGCGACGTCGCCCGTCGCAGCGGCCTCGCCGAGCGCGCCGCTGCCGAGTGGCGCGCGCACGACGCCCGGCTGCGCGACCCGCAGGCCACGGTGCCGCTGCTCACCGACGTCGGCCGCCTCGATGCCCTCTACCAGATGGCCAATCCGCTGCGCATCCTCACCTCCGGCCCCGAGGCACTGGCCGGTCGCACGTTCTTCGCCGCCGGCAAGTGGCGCATGCTCGACCGCGTGCGCTGGTGGGCACGCTACCACCACGACATCCCGGTGCTGATCGGCCACTACTGGCGCTGGACCACACCGGCCGCCCGCGCCCGGTTCTCGCGCGGCGAGCACGACCTGTTCGACGGCAGCGCCTGGAACGACTGGCACGGCGCCGGGCGCAACGTGTACTGCCTCGATTTCGGCATCGGCGCCCGCTACCGCGAGCGCGCTGCCGGCCACGACGCACCGGGCCACACCCGCCTCGGCGCCGTGCGCTGGCCCGAGCGCGAAGTCGTTACCGACGACGGCGCCCGCGCCCCGCTGCGCTGAGTGGCGGCCCGGTCGCAGCTGGCTCGCCTTCTTTCAGTGACGGCGGTCGCGGCTGGCGCCGCTCCTACCGGTATTGCCGCCGGGGCATCGCGGGCTGGATCGCGATGCTCTATGCTCCGTGCATGCTGGCAGCCAGGCGAATCGGCAACCTCGGCGGTCTGGTCAGCGCCCTGCTCGCCAGTTGTACGCTGACACCCCCCCAATCGGCTCCGCTCGATGCGGAACTCGAGGAACTGACTACGCTCCTGGTCGGCGATTACTTCTCGAGTCCCGATGGCGGCGCACGCGAAGGGCGCCCGATCTATCTCCGGATCCGGGCCGTAACCCCACCCGCCGGACGCCGGCACGCCTTGTACGCCGAGATGCGCCACGACGGGCCCGATGGTGAGTTCTACCGGCAGACGATCTACCTGTTCGATGAAAGCCCGGGCCGCAGCGCCAACGTCGCCACCCTGCTCGGCGTCGCCGACCGGGAACGCGCCGCACGCTTGCCCGCCGATCCGGGCGGCCTGCAGCGCGGCGACGTCGTCACGACCCCACCGCTCGCCCCGGGTTGCGAGATGACCTGGAAGCGTGTGCCCGATGGCTTCACCGGTCGCATCGACCCCGCGCACTGCCTGATCACCGGCAAGCGCGGCGACCAGCGCCGGCTCGAATCCGTCACGAACGTCACGACGATCGACGTCGGCCAGCTCGAACGCGGTTTCACGCAGGGCGGCACGCTGCTGTTCGGCAAGGCGGACGGGGTACCGTATCGCTGGCCGCGGGTCCGGGAGTCACGCTGACCCGTGCGGCCGACGTGTTCGTCACCAGTGTTGGGTAGCTGACGAAGCCATTGCCGTGCAGCCGATTGCCGGCCGGGCTGCACGCGTGCGCTTGAGGTGGCGGAGGGGTGAGTCATGCCCGAACCCGTCTCAGGCAGAAATTCCCTGATCAACAGGGAAAATACAGGGAACTGTCATCGCGAATGGCCAGGTTGAGCCGGCCTGTCACGCGCAACCGCTTGATTCTGGCGACCGAGGCGCACCCGTACTCTAGTCCGGAACAGGGAATTTCCCCGAGCTGAACAGGGATCGCCGTCGAGACATCAGGGACAGGCATCGCAAAATGGTCCCCACTGCCGTTCCCTACGGAGACCGCCATGACCCCTGAGCCAGAACTCACCATCTCCCGAGGATCTCTGTGAGCTGGTCTGGTCCAAGCCGATGACCGAGCTCGCTCAAGACTTCGGCCTGTCTGATGTCGCCCTTGCCAAGCGTTGCCGCAAGATTGGGAGTGCCTGTACCCGGGCGCGGCTACTGGGCCCGGGTCGCCGCCGGCCAGGAACCCCATCGCCCGAAATTCCCCAAGCGGGAGTCCCAGTACGGCGACGGATCGGCTCTCGCCTTCCCACCGGTCCCCGACGAGCCGCCCGCGCCCGAGGCAGGCGCCTTGCCCGCGCAGGAGTCAGTACTCCAAGGCTGATCTTGGGCTTCAGAAGGGCATCGCACGCTTGGCAGGTTTCGAAGGACAAGCGGCCTGGAAGATTATCAGCATGAAAGCAGACAAAAATGGTGACCAAGTCGATGACCACTCGTGATCGCACGCTGAGCTCTGGAGGTGATAGGCTCACCCGGTGAGCCACCGGCCATGTCCTAATCGGCCCCGTGCCCACGCTCAAGTGACCCGTTCGAGCCCAAATCCTCCGATGATGCTCCGATGGGCAAGCTGTTAAATGCATTGATGCCAGCACTCATCGGGATCAACCCCTTCAATTGCGTGAACTCACTTGATCAGGACCAACATTCTGCAGTCGCGCGCCTCACCTGAAATGGGGCTCATGGTTACTCTTGCTGGCTCGCTATGACTCACGATCTAAAGCACGGCCAAATTAGCCTGTTTGATATCCCCGACGCCTCGAGCGAAATGCGCCTCGAGGCATTCGCCTGGCCCGCGCCAGAGCGCTTCCCGCTTAACGCTACCGGCCAAAAAGTCCGCGATCAGGTCCTGGCCGACCTCGAGGTTGCAAGCAACCCCCTGATCATCGCCGGCTACGCCTCAATCGACTACCTGATCGACTTCGCCGCAAGACTCAGCAAACGCGATGGCAAGCTGCGCCTTTTGGTTGGCACCGAACCTTTCCCCGGTAATCGAGCGTCGTATTCGGCATCAAGGGAGAACTTTCCTCGAGAGGTCGAGGAGTATTGGCTAGATCGAGGCGTCTCATTACGCCTCAGTGGCAAGATTGTACAGACCATTTACCTGATTCGATCGGGCCGACTGTCTGCGCGTTATCTCGGCGGACGGCACACCAGGCTGCACGCAAAAATCTATGCCGGTGACACCGGCATCACCATCGGGTCCAGCAACTTCACGCAGGCCGGTCTCACCCGGCAAATTGAAGCCAACGTTCGGCTCACACCAAAAGATAAAGCTCGATTCAATGAAGCGACCACCATCGCGGAAAACCTCTGGCGAGCCGGTCAACCGTATGAACAAGACCTGTTAGCCCTGCTGGAGCAGTTGCTTCGGATCGTAAGCTGGCAGGAGGCACTGGCGCGGGCTAGCGCTGAACTGCTGGAAGGCGAATGGGTACGTGAGTACATCAAAGCTCAGATGTATGCGGGTGATCTACCGTTATGGCCTTCCCAGGAGCAGGGCATCGCCGAGGCTATGTGGGTGCTAGAGAATGTGGGTAGCGTCCTGGTCGCCGACGCCACCGGCTCCGGCAAGACCCGTCTTGGGGCTCACTTGATCCGGGCCGTGGTGGACCGTATCTGGCGGCACGGCCGCGCGCGCAAGGCGCCGGCCATCGTGATCGCCCCGCCTGCCGTTAAGGACAATTGGCATCAAGCTGCCCGGGAGGCCGGTGTTCCCATTGGAGTTGACCCGCTTTCGTGGACACCTGAGTCTTATGACGCAAGGAGTCTACGATGCCAAGAACACGAAAACCGTATCCGCCGGAGTTCCGGCAGCAGATGGTCGATCTGGTCCGAGCTGGGCGCACGCCTGAGGAGCTGTCGCGGGAGTTTGAGCCC
>CAUJIY010000137.1 GCA_963205295.1 Pseudomonadota bacterium | reverse complement strand
GCCCTGGCACGGCCCCGGCCAGGGCGGCGGCGCGCTGGTCGCCACGGCCCTCGGGCTGGTGCGCTGGCACCCCGAAACCCAGGCGCAGATTCTCGCCTGGCCGCAGCCGATGGCCGTCGACAACCACTGGGTGCTGATCGGCGAGGGATGATCCTGCCGCGCCGCCCTGCCGGGACTAATGACTTTTTCAACTCGACCGCCAGCCACCCAGGTTCGCGACCAGCGCAACCGAGGCAGCCAGCCAAGAAACTTACTGGAGACTGCTTCGCATGAAATATCCCCCTTCGCCGGCACTGCTGCCGGCCGCCATCGCGGCTGCATTCTTGCCGACTGCCCTTCACGCACAAGCCGCCGAAACCACGCTCACTCCGGTTTCCGTCACCGCCAAGGGCTACGCCGCGGAAGATCTCGACACTCCGGTGTCCTCCACTACGCTCGACCGCGATGAAATTCTGCGGCGCAACGCACAGAACCCCGGCGAAGCCCTGCGCGGCGAGCCGGGCCTCGCCGTCGCCAGCGACGGCGCCCAGGGACAGAACCCGGTCATCCGCGGCCTGAAGAAGGAAAGCGTGGTGCTGCTGGTCGACGGCATGCGCCTCAACTCCGCGCAGCCGGCCGGCGCCGTCGCCTCCTTCATGTCGCTCGGGCTCGCCGACCGCATTGAAGTGGTCAAGGGCCCGGCCTCGGTGCTCTACGGCACCGGCGCGCTCGGCGGCGCCATCAACGTGCTGCTGCCGCAGGCGCGCTTCGAGCCCGGCGCGAAATTCTCCGCGGCGGCGAGCTACGACAGCGCCAGCCGCGGCGTGCGCGGCACCGGCGTCCTCAACGCCTCGGGCGGCGACCACGCCCTGATGCTCGGCGCTTCCCTGGCCCGCATCAATGATTACAAGGCGCCGGACGGCCGCGTCGACCGCACCGGCTACGACTCCGACAGCTTCATCGGCCAGTACCGCTTCCGCATCGACAACGCCCAGCAGCTGCGCTTCTCGCTGCAGCGGCACGAGGACGAGGACGTCTGGTATCCGGGCTCGGCCAAGGCGCACCCGAGCGCCCTCGTTCGCAGCACTATCGTGCGCTCGCCCGAGCAGGCGCGCATGCTGGCCGAGGTCGGCTACAGCCGCAAGGGTGCGGGCGAATCGCCGCTCAATTTCGACGTGCGCGCCTACCGCCAGGAAATGGAGCGCCGCATCTACGCCTGGTCGGATACGCGCCGGCTCGACATCTCGCGCACCCACGTCTTCTTCACCACCGATGGCGTCGACGCCAAGGCCGACTGGCTGGTCCATCCGCAACACCTGCTCTCCTTCGGTGCCAACTACTGGAAGATGGGGGCATCCCCCGAGCGCTTCCTCGCCAATCCGCCCACGTTCGCTACCGTGCGCCGCGACCCCTTCGACGACGGCCGCCTGAGCGTCTTCGGCGTGTACGTGCAGGACGACATGCGCTTCGGCAAGCTGAACGTGCTCGCCGCGCTGCGCCACGACACGGTGAAGGGCGAGGCCGCCGCCATGGCCAATCCGGCCAACCCGGCGCTCAAGATCACCAACAACCTCGACCGCCGCGACAGCGCCTTCTCCGGCAGCCTCGGCGCCATCTACGAGGCCGATCCGCTGCTGCGGCCCTACGCCAACCTCTCGCGGGCTTTCCGCGCCGGCGAGATGCGCGAGCGCTACGAATCCTCGCCGCGCGGCGACGGCTACTATTACGCCGGCAACCCGCAGATCAAGCCGGAGATTTCCACGCAGTTCGAGATCGGCCTGAAAGGCCAGAGCGAGCGCGCCGGCTACCAGGTGGCGCTGTGGCGCAACCGCATCGCCGACTACATGTCCGGCCTCGACATCTCCGGCACCGCCCGCGCCGTCACCGTCTGCGGTGCGGCCAACGCCGCCGCCTGCAAGGAAACGGTGAACATCAGCCAGGTCACCCTGCACGGCTTCGAAGCGCAGGGCAAATGGCAATTCTCACGCGGCCACTGGCTGAAGGCCGGCTTCTCCCTCGTGCGCGGCACCAACGACGCGCTCGATGAGCCGTTGTTCCAGATGCCGGCCGACGAACTCAGCCTGGGCTGGGAAGGCGGCGTCGCCGCGAACTGGACGATGGACGTCACCGGCCGCTTCGTGCGCCGGCAGAACCGCGTCGCCACCGTCTTCTCGCGCGGCAGCGAGAACGCCACGCCTGGCTTCGCCACCGCCGACGTCGGCGCCACCTGGCGCTATGCGAAAAGTCAGTCGCTGCGCTTCGGCGTGAAGAACCTCTTCGACCGCGAATACCACGAGCACCTCACCGAGGGCGTTTCGGGCCAGGAGATCCACATGCCCGGCCGCAGCCTGGTACTGACCTGGAAGGGCGATTTCTGATGCACGGCCTGCGCCGCGTCCTCGGCGGTTGCCTGCTGGCGGCTGCGGCGCTGCTGCCTCTCGGCGCGCAGGCCGGCGGCGGGCGCCTGCCCAAGCTCGTCCTCTCCGGCCCCTTCGCCGCCGTCTCCTATCCGCTCATCCACATCGCCGAGAGCGGCGCGCTGAAGGACGTCGCCGAGTCGGTCGAGTTCGTGTCCTGGAAGGATCCCGACCAGCTGCGCGTGCTGGCCGTCGACGGCAGGGCCAGGGTCGACTTCATCGCCATGCCGACCAACGTCGCCGCCAACCTGCACAACCGCGGCGTCAAGCTGCAACTGGTGAACGTCTCGACCTGGGGCGTGCTCTGGCTGGTCTCGCGCGACCCGTCGCTGAAGACGCTGGCCGATTTCAAGGGCAAGGAAGTAGTGATGCCCTTCCGCGCCGACATGCCCGACATCGTCTTCCAGACCTTGGCCGAGAAAGCCGGCCTCGATCCGAAGCGCGACTTCAAGTTGCGCTACGTCGGCACGCCATTCGACGCCATGCAGTTGCTGGTGATGCGCCGCGCCGACCACGCCCTGCTTGCCGAGCCGGCAGTGTCGATGGCCCTGCGCAAGACCAAGTCCTTCCCGGTCAGTCTCATCGCCCCAGAGTTGCATCGCAGCGTCGACCTGCAGCGTGAGTGGGGCCGGCTGATGCAGCGCCCGGCGCGCATCCCGCAGGCCGGCATCGCCGCCATGGGCCAGGCGCTCGCCGACCCGGCGCTGGTCGAGCGCTTCCAGCAGGCCTACGCCGCCTCGCTCAAGTGGTGCGAGGCGAAGCCGGATGAGTGCGGCGCGATGGTGGCGAAACGCGTCGAGATGCTTTCGGCGGAAGGCGTCGCCGACTCGGTGCGCGCCGACAACACCGCCTTCGTCACCGCGCGCGAAGCGCGGCCGGAACTGGAATTCTTCTTCGGCCGGCTGCACGCCCGCCAGCCGGCGCTCATCGGCGGCAAGCTGCCGCCGGACGATTTCTATTACGGTGGGAAATGAGCCCCCTTCAGCACGAAGCCGCGCAGCGGCGAACCCCCGTCACCCCCTTCCCCGGGAAGGGGGGCGGGAGGAAGGCCGTCCCGTGACGCTTTTGCGCGCCTGGCTGGCCGGACTGCCGGCCTATCTGTGGAGCGGCTGGGGCGCCGTCGCCAGCCTGCTCCTGCTGTTCGCCGCCTGGGAAGGCGCCAGCGCCCACTACGGCGCACTGATCCTGCCCGACCCCGTCAGCACCTTCGCCACGCTCGCCCGCCTCGTCGACTCCGGTGCCGCCTGGCCGGAGCTCGCCGTCACGGCGCGGCGCGCGCTGGGCGGACTGGCCCTGGCGGTCGCCGCCGGCAGCCTGCTCGGACTCGCCGCCGGCGTCTCGATGACGGCCTCGATGATGTCGCGCCCGCTGGTCACCGTGCTGCTCGGCACGCCGCCGATCGCCTGGCTGGTGCTGGCCATGCTGTGGTTCGGCGCCGGCGACGGCACACCGGTGTTCACCGTCTTCATCGCCTGCTTCCCGCTGGTGTTCATCGGCGCCCTGCAGGGCGCGCGCACGCTCGACCACCACCTGAAGGACATGGCGCACGTGTTCCGCCTGCCGCTTCGCATGAAGCTCTTCGACCTCTACCTGCCGCATGTGGTGTCCTATCTGTTCCCGGCCTGGATCACCGCGCTCGGCACCTCGTGGAAGGTCGTCGTCATGGCCGAGCTGCTCTCCTCCAGCGACGGCGTCGGCGCCGCCCTGGCGGTCAGCCGCTCGCACCTCGACACCGCGGCGACGCTGGCCTGGATCGGCGCCGTCGTCGGCTTGCTGCTGGCGGTGGAATACCTGCTGCTGGAACCCGTCAAGCGCGAGGTGGAGCGCTGGCGCGAGGTGCCGACATGAGCCTCCGCAATACGGAGCCGCGCAGCGGCGAACACCCGTCACCCCCTTCCTCGGGATGGGGGCCGGGGGGAGGGCTAAGACTCTCCGGCGTCGGCCACGCCTACGCCCTGAAGACCGTGCTCGAGGGCATCGACCTCGCGCTGCCGGCCGGTCGCGTGCTGGCCCTCGTCGGCCCCTCCGGCTGCGGCAAGACGACGCTGCTGCACCTCGCCGCCGGCCTGCTCGTCCTGCGCACCGGCACGATCGAGAACGGCTTCCGCAACCCGGCGGTGATGTTCCAGCAGCCGCGCCTG
>CAUJIY010000136.1 GCA_963205295.1 Pseudomonadota bacterium | reverse complement strand
GGGGCGGGGGGGGGGGGGGCGGCCCCCCCCCCCCCCCCCCCCCGCGCGCTTTGTGTGTGGGGGGGGCCCCCCCCCCCCCGCGACTCCCGCGAATTGCTGCCCTCACTCGCCCGGCAGCGGTTGCGCCCAGAATGCTCCGACCAGCGGGCTGCGCAGTTTTTTCTCCAGGGTGAACAGGCCGACCTCGTAGGGAGCCAGTGCGGGGCGCACGCCGAGGACGGCGACTTCCCCGGCGAGCGGACTCGCGTCGAGCACGATCTGCGGCACCACGCCGACGCCGAACCCCAGGCTCACCATGCTGACGATGGCTTCGTTGCCCGCGACCTGGGCGTAGATCCGCGGCCGCAGGCCGAGTTCGCGGAACCAGCGGTCGGTGCGCTGGCGGGCGAGGCCGCTCTCCGGGAGGATCATCGGCGTGGCGGCCCACAGACGCGGATCGGGCCGGCGCCGCGCGAGCTCGCGCCGCTGCGGGTGGTGCACCGGCGCGATGAACACGAGGCGCGAGCGGGTGATCGGCCGGAAGGCAAGCCCGGCGGGCAGTGCGTCCGGCCGCGCGCCGATGGCAATGTCCTCGCTGCCCGCCAGCACGCGGGCGATGGCGTGCTCCGGGTCCCCGGTATGCAGCTTGAGCTCGATGCGCGGGTGATCGCGGCGCAGGCGGCCGAGCAGCTCGAAGAGAAAGCTGTAGCTCGCGGTCACCGAGCAGTACAGGCTGACCTCGCCCTGCAGCTCGCCGGACTGCGCCTGCAGCCGGTGCCGGACGACGTCCCAGCCACCGAGCACGTCGCGGGCCCAGGCGAGCAGCGTCTCGCCCTGGCGGGTGAGGGCGACCGAGCGGTTGTCGCGGTCGAACAGTCGCGCGCCGAGTTCGCTCTCGAGCTGGCGGATGGCGCGGCTCAGCGCCGAGGCGCTGACGTGGCCGGCCGCGGCGGCACGCCCGAAGTGCAGTGCCTCGGCGAGATGCACGAACTGGCGCAGTGCGCGCAGATCCATGGTCCGTTAGTGTTGCACAAAACGGGATACAGCATTGCAAATATATCGTTTTACGCAATGAGAACGCAGCGCTAGAGTGGCGCCCGCGTCGCAACCGGCCCGGCAGGAAGCCCGGGCCCATCGCCGGAGGCCGGCACCATGAAGGTTTACTACGACAAGGACTGCGATCTCGCCCTCATCCGCGGCCGCAAGGTCGCCATCATCGGTTACGGGTCCCAGGGCCACGCCCATGCGTGCAACCTGAAGGACTCCGGCGTCGACGTCACCGTCGGCCTGAAGCCGGGCTCGGCCTCGCGCCGCAAGGCCGAGGCGCATGGCGTGAAGGTCGCCGACGTATCGGCCGCCGTGGCCGGCGCCGACCTCGTCATGATCCTCACTCCCGACGAGTTCCAGGCCGATCTCTACCGCCGCGAGGTCGAGCCCCACATCCGCAAGGGGGCGACCCTCGCTTTCGCCCACGGGTTCTCGATCCATTTCCGCACCATCGAGCCGCGGGCCGATCTCGACGTGATCATGATCGCGCCGAAGGCACCCGGGCACACCGTGCGCTCCGAGTTCCAGGCCGGCCGCGGCATCCCCGACCTCGTCGCGGTGGCGCAGGACGCCTCGGGCCGCGCGCTCGCCACGGCGCTGTCCTATGCCGCGGCGATCGGCGGCGGGCGCACCGGCATCATCGGCACGACGTTCAAGGACGAGTGCGAGACCGACCTCTTCGGCGAGCAGGCCGTGCTCTGCGGCGGCTGCGTCGAACTGGTGAAGGCGGGCTTCGAGACGCTGGTGGAAGCCGGCTATCCGGCCGAGATGGCCTACTTCGAGTGCCTGCACGAGCTGAAGCTCATCGTCGACCTGATGTACCAGGGCGGCATCGCCGACATGAACTACTCGATCTCGAACAACGCCGAGTTCGGCGAGTACGTCACCGGGCCGAAGGTGATCAACGAGCAGTCGCGCCAGGCCATGCGCGAGGCGCTCGCCAACATCCAGAACGGTTCCTACGCGAAGCGTTTCGTCGCCGAGGGCGCCGCCGGCTATCCCGAGATGACGAAGGCACGTGCCGCCAATGCGGCGCACCCGATCGAGGTCGTCGGCGCGCAGCTGCGCGCGATGATGCCCTGGATCGCGGCCAACAAGATTATCGACAAGAGCCGCAACTAGCCCACCTGCACTGCGGGTGGCTGCCGGGTGCGGTCACCCGCAGCGCCGGCATGGTGCCGGCGCGCGACCTTGCGCGAGGCGGGTCCTCCCGGTCGCGCCGGCCGGCGCGGCAGTCCTGTAGGCTGTAGCCGGTGGCTGGCGCTGACCGGGCGCGCGGCCACCGGAACCGGGCGCGGGGATGCGGTGGATGGGCAGGACCTGGCAGGAAATCGATGCGGATCTCGCCGACTGGGTCGGGCGCCAGCGGCTGTTTTTCGTCGCCACCGCACCGCTGGCGGCCGCCGGCTGCGTCAACTGCTCGCCCAAGGGGCTCGACACGCTGCGGATCACGGGGCCGCGCGAGGTCGTCTGGCTCGATGTCGGTGGCAGCGGCATCGAGACCGTGGCCCACCTGAAGGAGAACGGCCGCATCGTCCTCATGTTCTGTGCTTTCGACGGTGCACCGCGCGTCGTCCGGTTCCATGGGCGTGGCGAGGTGGTCGAGCGCAATCATGGGGAATTCGGCCGGCTGCTGGCGCTGTTCACGCCGCCGCCGGTGTGCCGCACCATCGTTCGGGTCGAGGTGCAGCGGATTTCGGACTCCTGTGGCTGGGGCGTGCCGTTCTACGACTACCGTGGCGAACGCGACGACATCGCGCGGGCGGTGGCCGGCAAGACGCCGGCCGAGCTGCGCGCGCAGGCCCTGCGGCAGAACCTGCACAGCATCGACGGCCTG
>CAUJIY010000135.1 GCA_963205295.1 Pseudomonadota bacterium | reverse complement strand
ATGCCCGCCGCGATGAGCGTGCCCCAGAACGCCAGCAGGATCTTCCAGAACAGACGTCCCATGCTCAGTCCTTCACGAGCTGGTAGCCGATGCCGCGAACCGTGCGGATCCACGGCAGCCCGTCGGTACGTGGCCCGAGCTTCTGGCGGATGCTGGAAACGTGCACGTCGATGCTGCGGTCGTAGCGGGCAAGCGGCCGCCCGAGCCCGCGTTCCGAGAGCTCGGCCTTGCCCACCACCCGACCCGCCTGGCGCAGCAGCACCTCGAGCAGGTTGAACTCGGCGCTGGTGAGCGCGAGTGGCTGGCCGTGCCACTCGGCACTGCGGTTGCCCGGCAGGAGCGCAAGCGGGCCGTTGACCAGCCGCTGCGCGCCCTCGCCGCCCGCCTCCACCGGCTGCGTGCGCCTGAGGATGGCGCGCAGGCGCGCCACCAGCTCGCGCGGCGTGCACGGCTTCGGCACGTAGTCGTCCGCGCCGAGTTCGAGACCGACGATGCGGTCGACGTCGTCACCGCGCGCGGTCAGCATCAGCACCGGCACGCGGCTCGTCGCACGGATCCGGCGCAGGGTTTCGATGCCGTTCAGCCCGGGCAGCATCACGTCGAGCACGACGATGTCGTGGCTCCCGGAGAGTGCTGCCTCGGCGCCACCGGCGCCATCGTGCACGGCGGCCACCTCGAAGCCGTCGCGCTGCAGGTATTCCTGCAGCAGGCCGGTCAGCTCCACGTCGTCGTCGATCAGCAGCACGCGCGTCATGGCTGCGACGATGCAAGCCGCAAGCGGCCGGTGCAAGAGGGCCGACGGATCTTTACCCAACTTTACCCGCCCGGAACGCAGCTTGACGCGGTGGCTGGCGATACTGCGCACCACCCAAACAGGAGATTCCCCATGTCCAACCCACGCCACAGACACACCCACTGGATCCTGGCCGGCACCCTGGCGCTCGCCCTCCCGCTCACCGCTGCCGCGCACCGGCACGGCGGCGAGCACCACGGCTACGACAACCCTGACGGCCCCGGCCGATACTCCGCCGATCGCCATGACGGCAGGGGCACCCGCGGTGACGGACACCTGCCACGGATGCTCGCCGGCCTCGACCTGAGCGCGACCCAGCGCGAGCAGGTACGCCAGCTGATGAGCGCCGAGCGCGAAGCGAGGCGCCAACCGGCCGAGGCCCAGCGCCGTGCCTACGACGATCTGCATGATCTGGCAAATGCGGCGAACTTCGACGAAGCCCAGGCGAAGAAGCTGAGCGAAGCCGCCGGCAAGGCGCAGGCCGAGATGGCGCTGCTGCGCGCACGCAGCGCCCGCCAGATTCACGACCTGCTGACGCCCGAGCAACGCAAGGCGGTCGGGGAGCGGCGGGCCCAATGGCGCGAGCGCCTCGATACAGAACGCGACACCACGGCGAAGGGGCGATGAGGTGAAACTCGTCGATTCACCCGCAGCCTACGGTACGGTCTCGCGCTTCAACCACTGGGCCGGCGGCGCACTGGTGCTGGCCCTGCTCGGCATCGGCCTTTACTTCCACGAGATGCCGCGTGGCGATACCCACACCTGGTGGCGCGGCCTGCATGTCGGCGTCGGTACGCTCGCCCTGCTGTTGCTCGCCTTCCGTGTGCTGTGGCGTGCCCTCGCACCGTCGCCGGCACCGCCGGCCGGGCCGGTGTGGCTGCAGCGGTCGAGGGGGTGGGTGCATGCCCTGCTGCTCGGACTGATCGCGCTCATGGTCCTGACCGGACCGCTGATCGTCTGGACCACCGGCCGCCCTGTGGACGTCTTCGGCTGGTTCCAGGTCGCCAGCCCGTTGCCGCGACTGCCGGTGCTGCACGATGCCCTGGAGGAAGTCCACGCAGTGGCGAGCCGCATGCTGCTGGCTGCGGTCCTCGTCCACATGGGCGCCGCACTCGGGCACGCGCTGACCGGCAACGGCCGCACCCTGATGGCCCGCATGCTGGGTTCGGCGTCCCGCTGAGGGACTCCCCGGCCCGGTGACGACCCGGCACCGGGCCGGGGCTTATAATGCGCTGTCCCAAGGTTTCCCGGTCCCGACATCCATGAGGTGCACCCTGCCCCCTGGCCGCAAGCTCGCGGCCTTCTCAGTCCTGCTGCTGCTCGCCGGCTGCGGGCCCAAGGCCCCGCCCGCACCACCGCCACCGGCGGTAACTGTGTCTGCCCCGCTGCAGCTCGCGATCACCGACTGGGACGAGTTCACCGGCCGGATAACTGCCGTCGATTCGGTGGAGGTACGCGCCCGGGTCGATGGCTACATCGAATCGGCGGGTTTCGTCGAAGGGGCCATGGTGAAGGCCGGGGACATGCTCTTTGTCATCGACCAGCGGCCCTATGTCGCCGAACTCACCCGGGCCAGGGCCGAGGCTGCGGCAGCCGCGGCGCGCCTGACGCTGGCACGTAACGACGAAGAGCGCGCCGCAGCGCTCGTCGACCGGAAACTCGTTTCCGCCCAGGAACTCGACAACCGGCGCCAGCGCCGCCTGGAGGCCGAGGCCGAGCAGGCTGCGGCCAGGGCCCGCGAGCGGGCCGCAGAGCTCGACGTCGAGTACTGCACGGTACGCGCGCCGATCGCGGGCCGGATCGGCCGCCGGCTGGTCACCGCGGGCAACCTCGTCAGCGGCGGCGAGAGGGAATCCACGCTGCTGACGACCATCGTCTCGCGCGACCCGGTCCACGTCTACTTCACGGGCGACGAGCAGGTGTACCTGCGCTACCTGCGCGCCGCCCACGACGGCACGCGGCCGAGTCCGCGCGACGTGCGCGTCCCGGCACGCCTGCAGCTCGCCGACGAGACCGGCTGGCCGCACGCGGGTTACATCGACTTCGTCGACAACCAGCTCGACAAACCGACGGGCACCATCCTCGCCCGCGCGCTGTTCGCGAACCCCGATGACACGCTCGTGCCCGGGCTGTTCGCCCGGCTGCAGGTGCGCGGCGCCGGTCCCTATCCCGCCCTGCTGGTGCCGGACTCTGCCATCGGCATCGACCAGGCGCGACGCATCGTCTACGTGCTCGGCGAGGGCAATGCGGCCGTGGCGCGCGGCGTGACCCCGGGACGCCTGGTCGGCGCGCTGCGCGTCATCACCGCCGGGCTCACCGCGACCGATCGCGTCGTCATCAACGGCCAGGCGCGCATCAGGGCCGGCATGGCCGTCACCCCGACCGAGGGCAGCATCGAGGCGCCGCCGGAACTCGCCGGGATCGACAAGCTCGACTGATGCGGTTCTCGCACTTCTTCATCGACCGGCCGCGCTTCGCCACGGTGATCGCCATCGTGATCACGCTGGTGGGTGCCATCTCCTACCGGCAGCTGCCGGTCTCGCAGTACCCGGACGTGGTGCCGCCGACGATCACCGTCACGGCCACCTATCCGGGTGCCTCGCCCGAGATCATCGCCGACACCGTAGCCGCGCCGATCGAGGAGGAGATCAACGGCGTCGAGGGCATGCTCTACATGACCTCATCGTCCACCGTCGACGGGGTCATGCAGCTGACCATCACCTTCGCGCTCGGCACCAACCTCGACACGGCGCAGGTCCTGGTCGAGAACCGCGTGGCCGTGGCCGAGCCGAGCCTGCCGGAGGAAGTGCGCCGACTCGGCGTGGTGGTGCACAAGACCTCACCGGACCTGATGATCGCGGTGCACCTCGATTCGCCGGACGGCAGCCTCGATCCGCTGTACATCTCCAACTACGCGCTGCTGAACATCCGCGACGTGCTGGCGCGCATCGACGGTGTCGGCACCATCAGCCTCATCGGGGTGCGCGAGTACGGGATGCGCATCTGGCTCGACCCCGAGCGCATGGCCGGCCTCGGCCTGGCGGCGGGCGACGTGCTGGCGGCGCTGCGGGCGGAGAACGTGCAGGTGGTCGCCGGTGCGCTCGGCCAGGCGCCGATTCCCACGGGCACGGCCTTCCACATCACCGTCTCCGGCGAAGGCCGCCTCGGGACCGTCGAGCAGTTCCGGGCGGTGATCCTCAAGACGGGCGAGGACGGGCGCATCACCCGGCTCGGCGACGTGGCACGGGTGGAACTCGCCGGTGACCGCTACGTCACCAACAGCCTGCTGGCCGGCCAGCCGGCCATCGCGCTGGCGCTGTTCCAGCGCCCCGGCACCAATGCCATCCAGGCGGCACGCGAGGTCGTCACGACCATGGAGCAGCTCTCGGCGGAGTTCCCGCCGGGTCTGCGCCACAAGATCCTCTACAACCCGACTGCCTACATCGAGCAGTCCATCGAAGCCGTCTACGTCACGCTGCTCGAAGCCGGCCTGCTGGTGAGCATCGTCATCCTGCTGTTCCTGCAGAACTGGCGGGCAGTCGTCATCCCGATACTCGCTATCCCGGTGTCGCTCATCGGCACCTTCGCCATGATGAAAGCGCTCGGCGTCACGCTCAACAGCCTGTCGCTGTTCGGGCTGGTGCTCTCGATCGGCATCGTCGTCGACGACGCCATCGTGGTGATCGAGAACATCGAGCGCAACCTCGAGCGCGGCCTCGGCCCGCGCGAGGCGAGCACCGTGACCATGACCGAGGTCGGCAGCGCGCTGGTTTCCATCGGCCTGGTGCTGACCGCGGTGTTCGTGCCGACCGCCTTCCTGGGTGGCATCACCGGGGAAATGTTCCGGCAGTTCGGTATCACCATCGCCACGGCCACGGCGATCTCGGTGCTGGTTTCCCTGACCCTAAGCCCGGCGCTCGCCGCCGTGCTGTTCCTGCCCCACGATGCGCCGCCAGGCGCCTTCGACCGGTTGTGGGACCGCAGCCTCGGCTGGCTGTTCGGCGCCGTCAATCGCGGCTTCGATGCCCTCGCGCGCGGGTACGCCCGTGCGGTGGCGTGGCTGATCGGCCGTACCCGCCTGGCCCTCGGGGTCTTCGCCGTCCTGCTCGGGCTGACCGGATTCGGGTTGTGGCAGATGCCGACCGGCTTCATTCCAACCCTCGACCAGGGTTATCTGATTGTGCTGGCCGAACTGCCCAAGGGCGCATCGCTCGAGCGCACCACCGCTGTGGTCAAGGAAGCCACGGAGATCGCCAGCAGGATCCCCGGCACCAACGCACTCGCCTTCGGCTTCGCCGGGTTCTCCGTCGCCACCGCATCGAATACCACGCAGTCGGCAACGGTGTTCGTCGGCATGAAGGATTTCGACGAGCGTGGCCCCGGACGTACTGCCGAGGTCATCGCCGCCGATCTCTCCGCGGCGCTGAGCCGGATCCAGGAGGCGGCGATCGTGGTGGTCTCGCCCCCGCCGATCCGCGGCATCGGCAGCGGCAGCGACTTCAAGATGCTGGTCCGCGATCGTGGGGGCCGTGGCCCTGCGGCCCTCGAGCAGGCGACCTGGGCCGTGGCCGGCGCCGCGTCGAAGGCGGGGATCGTGGGCCGCGCCTTCACGACCTACAGCACGGCGGCGCCCCGTTATCACATCGAGGTCGATCGTACCCGTGCGGAGATGCTCGAGGTGCCAATCGGCAACGTCTTCGAGGCGCTGAAGGTCTTTCTCGGCTCGGCCTACGTCAACGACTTCACGCTGTTCGACCGCAACTACCGCGTGACGGCGCAGGCCGACGCGCCATTCCGGCTGTCGACCGACAACATCGCGCGGCTGCGTGCTGCCAACGGCCGCGGTGAGATGGTGCCGCTCGGCACCATCGTCTCGGTGCGCGAGAGCGCCGGCCCGGACCGTGTCGTGCGCCGCGACCTGTATCCGGCCGCCGAGCTGCAGTTCTCGGTGCCGCCCGGGCGCAGCACCGGTGAGACGCTCGACGCGATGGAGAAGCTCGCCCGCGAGGTCCTGCCGGCCGGATTCGACATCGAATGGACGGATCTCGCCTACCAGCAACGCAGCGTCGGCGGCATGGGACTCCTCGCCTTTCCGCTCGGCATCCTGTTCGTGTTCCTCGTGCTCACCGCGCAATACGAGAGCTGGTCCCTGCCGATCGCGATCGTGGTCATCGTGCCACTCGTGCTGCTGTTCGCACTGGCCGGACTCATGCTGCGCGGCATGGATCTCAACGTCCTCGCGCAGATCGGCTTCGTCGTGCTGATCGGGCTGGCGAGCAAGAACTCCATCCTGATCGCCGAATTTGCCCGCCAGCGCGAGAGCCAGGGTGCGGACCTGGCCACGGCGACCCTCGATGCGGCACGACTGCGGCTGCGCCCGGTGCTCATGACCTCGCTCTCCTTCATCATGGGCGTGCTGCCGCTCGCCATGGCCACGGGGGCCGGTGCCGAGATGCGCCGCGTGCTCGGTACCGTCGTGTTCAGCGGCATGCTCGGCGTGACCGTGGTTGGCCTGCTGCTGACACCGGTGTTCTATGTCGTGATCCGGGGCATGGCGAAGTAGGACACGCACGACCCGTGTCCACCCACGAGCTGCGGACTTTTCTCGCCACCTACGACTGGGCGCAGACCTGGCAGGACCTGCCGTGGGCGCACACCGAGCCGACGCTGCTGCTCGCCGAGATCTGCCGGCAACGTCCGGCAGGCCGCGCGCTCGACCTCGGCTGCGGTGCCGGCACCGACTCGGTGTACCTCGCCGGCAGGGGCTGGGATGTCACCGCACTGGATTTCGTGCCGAAGGCGCTCGAGTACACGCGGGCGCGCGCTGCAGCAGCCGGCATGTCCGTCACGACCATCGCAGCCGACATCACCACCTGGGAACCGCCCGGCACCTGGGAACTGGTACTCGACCATGGGTTGCTGCACAACCTCGATCCCGTGCGTCACACTGCCTACCGCACGCGCGTCCTGCAGGCGCTCGGTGCGGCCGGCGACTTCCTGCTGCTGCACTGGCATCCGCGCTTTCCGGGGCAGCCGAACGGGCGCCTGGGCCCGCGGCGCGTCGAGCGCGCCGAGATAGAAGCCTTCTTCGCGCCCGAGCTGCAGCTGCGCTATTTCGCCCTGGAGGAGTTCGAGGATCTGCCCGATGCCGTCGGTGGCGGCATGTCGCAGGCCTGCTACTGGTTCACGCGCAACCGCGCCCATGCCGAGCCGCAGGAACTGCTCGCGCAGATCGGGCGCACCCTGCAACGCCACGGGGTGAGCGTACCGGCCGACGCCGGAACCGGGCTGGCCCCTGCACACCTCGCCCGCCTGCTCGGCCCCGGCCGGCTCGGCATCAGCCATCGTGCTCCGGAGCCTGCGGCTGCCGCGGCCATGCTCGAGGCATTCGCCGGGCACGCCGGCGCGGATCCGCAGCGCCTGGCTTGCCTGTTCGCGGCATTCGCGAGCGGGACGCCCGTCAGCGTCTGCGATGCCGGTGCACCGAAATGCTCCGCATGCGAGGTGCGATTCTGCAAGCGGCAGCGGTACCGGTAGGACGCCCTGACCGAACGGTGCGCCGCTTTTGCGCTACGATGCGCCGTCAAGTGCCTGGCCGGTGCCGCAAGGCCAGGCCCCGACGGACAATGGTACCCGGCAGACTGATGCGGTCATCTACCACCACCCTCCTCCTGGCCACCCTCATCGCGGTGCCCGCCGCCGCAGGTCCCTGGCTCGACCCGGGCGATATGGGGCTGCGGCACGACCTGCAGTTGCTCGCCGACGCCGGCGTCATCGGCACACCGCTCAGCGCCTGGCCACTGTCCTGGGGTGATGTCGCCGCCCAGCTGGCCGGCCGCAGCGACGTCCCCGATACGCTCGCCCCGGCACTCGCACGGGTGCGCGCCCGCCTGCGTACCGACGGCCCCGACACCAGCGGCCTGCGGCTCGGTGCGCAAGCCAGCCTCGGCAGCGAAGCACGGCTCATCCGCGACTTCGAGGACCTCCCGCGCCAGGAAGCCGAGGCCGCCGTCCGTGCCGAGTGGACCGGCGAGCGCTTCGCCATGCGCCTGGTCGGCCAGTACGTCGCCGATCCCGACGACGGGCGCGAGTTGCGCGCCGACGGCAGCTACGCCGGCATGGCGCTCGGCAACTGGATGTTCGCCGCCGCGATGACCGACCGCTGGTGGGGCCCCGGCTGGCAGGGCAGCATGATCCTCTCCAGCAACGCCCGCCCGATCCCGGCCTTCACCATCGATCGCAACTCCACAGCCCCCTTCGAATCGAAATGGCTGCGCTGGATCGGCCATTGGGACTTCGTCACCCTCTGGGGCTTCCTCGAGGAAGATCGCGCCGTGCCGAATGCACGCTTCTTCGGCATGCGTTTCACTGCGCGCCCCGCACGCTGGCTGGAAATCGGCCTCTCGCGCACCGCCATGTGGTGCGGCGACGGGCGGCCCTGCGGTTTCGACACCTTCATCGATCTGCTCACCGGCAAGGACAACGCCGGCGACAACGTCGCCCCCGAGGATGAACCCGGGAACCAGCTTGGCGGCTACGACATCCGCCTGAGCGGTGCCCCGTTGGGCCTGCCGGTGGCGCTCTACACCCAGCGTATCGGCGAAGACGAGCAGGACCTGCAGCCAGCGCTGTTCCTCACCCAGGCCGGCATCGAGACCTGGGGCCGCATCGAGTGGCTCGGCGACTTTCGCCTCTACCTCGAGGTGGCTGACACGCTCTGCGGCGGCAATATCACCGGCGAGGGCACGCCGGACTGCGCCTACGAGCACTCGATCTACCAGACCGGCATGCGCTACCGCGGCCGCACGATCGGGCACAGCTTCGACAACGATGCCGAGGTCTGGACGCTCGGTGCCGTGCTGAGCGATACCGCCGGTCACAGCTGGACGGCAAGCCTCGCCGCCGGCGAACTGAACCGCGAAGGCAGCCCGAGCACCACCAACACCGTCGCCGCCGTCAAGACCCGCTACCGCAGCGCCAGCCTCGTGCACCGCCGGCGCCTGCCGATCGGCGAACTGCAGGGCGCCATCGGTGTCGAGTCCTTCGACAACCGCGTCAGCGGTGCCAGCGACGAGGAGTGGCGCGTCAGCCTCGACTGGCGGCGGTGAGGGCGGAGGCCCGGCTCCAGCCGGATCCTAGGCCGCGCCGATCTGGGACTTGACGGCCTGCAGTGTGCTCGGGCGACGCTGCCAGGTCAGGTCTTCGATCTGCCCGGAGGTGGGCTTGTAACCATCGACCACCTCGAGCAGCAGGCGCTGGATCTCGCCGCAATCGCCGTTGTTGGCGGCAACGAGGAGCTGCTCCAGCGCCGCGTGCACTTTCGGCCACGCCAGGCTTACTTCATACGCACGCAGGATCTTCGGGTGCTCGGTCGCGGCCACGTTGTCGCCGATCAGGAGCTCCTCGTAGAGCTTCTCGCCCGGCCGCAGCCCGGTGTAGACGATCGCTACATCGCCCTGCGGATTCTCGTCATCGCGCACGACGAGGCCCATGAGCTGGATCATGCGCCGCGCCAGGTCGGCAATACGCACCGGCTGGCCCATGTCGAGTACGAAGACGTCGCCGCCGTTGCCCATCGCCCCGGCCTGCAGCACCAGCTGCGCCGCCTCCGGGATGGTCATGAAATAGCGGATCACGTCCGGGTGGGTAACGGTCACCGGACCACCGCGGGCTATCTGCTCGCGGAACAGCGGCACCACGGAGCCGGAGGACTCCAGCACGTTGCCGAAACGCACCATGCAAAAGCGCGTCCCGCCGTCGCGCCCCGCCATGCCCTGGAGTACCAGCTCGGCCAGCCGCTTGGTCGCACCCATCACGTTGACCGGCCACACGGCCTTGTCCGTGGAGATCAGCACGAAGGTCTCCACTCCCGCCTCGGCCGCCGCCTGGGCCGTGTACCACGTACCGATGACGTTGTTGTGCACGCCCTCGGCCATGTTGAATTCGACGATCGGCACGTGCTTGTAGGCCGCCGCGTGGTAGATCGTCTGCACGCCGAAGGCGCGTACCACCTGGCGCACGCGGTTGCGGTGATGGACGGAACCGAGCAGCGCGACGAGATCCACCTCCAGGTTCCGTTCGTGCAGCCGCGCGCGCAGCTCCGCCTCGATCCTGTAGAGGGCCAGCTCGGAGCGCTCGAACAGCACCAGCCTCGTGGCCCCCAGCTCGACGATCTGCCGGCACAGTTCCGAGCCGATCGAGCCGCCGGCCCCGGTCACCATCACGGACTTGCCGCGGATGCAGTAGTCGAGCAGCTTCTCGTTCGGGGCCACCGGATCGCGACCGAGGATGTCGGCCACGCTCACGTCGCGCAGCTCGTCGAGTTGCGCCTTGCCCGTGACCAGGTCGCCGATGTCCGGCACCGTCTGCACCTGTACCGCCAGCGCCTCCAGGCCCGCCAGGATCTGCCGGCGCCGGTGGCGGGTCGCCGAGGGCAGCGCCAGCAGCACCCGGCCGATCTGGTAACGGGAAAGGAGCGGCTGCAGATCATCCGGGCTGGCCACCGGAATGCCCGCCACCATGCGCCCGTGCAGCTTCGGGTCATCGTCGATGAACAGCACCGGGCGCAGCTCGTGGTTGTTGGCCGCCGCCGCTACCAGGCGTCGGCCAGCCTCACCTGCGCCATAGATCGCAACCGGCTGGCCCTTGCCATTGGTGCCGATGATCACCGCCCGCATGAGCAGCCTTGCCCCACCGAGCAGGAATGAGGCAAAGGTCCAGAACACCAGCCCCAGCGCGAACGCCTCGCGCGGCGAGCCGGGATTGAGGAGATAGGCCGGCAACGCCACGGTGACCGCCACCAGCGCCGTGCCGCGCAGGACGTCAGCCAGCATCTCGGCACCGATGAAGCGGATGATGGCGTGATAGAGGCGCAACGCGCCGAGCACGGGCACTGCCACCGCGACCGCGACACCGAAGAGAATGGCGGTGTCGGCGCTGACCGGCCAGAGGGCCCGGCCAAGCACCAGCAACGCCCCCGCGAGGGCAACGGAAATCAGGGCAACGTCGCACACGGCGACGATGGCGCGCTTCGCATGGACCGGCATCTGAACCAGCCGGAAGCGCCAACTGCCGACCACGATGTCTACTCCCCTACCGCTCTACGCACCCGGCGGAAGCGAGCGCCACGGCGTCGGCTTCCAGGCAGTCATCATACGGAAACAACGGGGAATTGGCAGTGCCTGAACGGTGTACTTCGCGCGTACCTAGGCCGCGAGATGCTCCCCTCGCGATTGCACGATCTCGTTCGACCCCGGCGGCGCATGCGGTACGAGCCGGGTCTCCCGCAACGCGACCCGCACGAGATCCTCCGGCGCACCACGGGCCTGAAGGTCACGGGCCACCGCCGCGAGAGCGTCCTTGCGCGACACGATGGCGAGCGCCGTGAGCGCCACGAGCTTCAGGTCGAGCAGCACCCCGGCATGGTCGATGTAGAACAGCCCCAGACGGCTTTTCCACGGGCGAATCAACTGGTTGTAGCCGAGGTCAGGATCGGGATGACCGCTGAGGATATCGCCTTCATCGGCGAAGACGATGGAGGCATAGTCGGTGATGCCGGGCTTGACCGACAGCAGCTTCTGCTCCACCGGCGTGTACAGCCGTGTCTCGCGCTCCACGTTGGGACGAGGTCCCACCAGGCTCATGTCCCCCAGCAGGACATTCCAGAGTTGCGTGATCTCGTCGAGCTTGTAGCGCCGGATGAAGTGCCCGACCGGGGTGATGCGATTGTCGGCCGCCGAGGTCGAGTCCACTCCGGACCGGTCCGCATTGATGCGCATCGAGCGCAGCTTGACCATGCGGAAGATCCCGCTGCCACGCCCGACCCTGGGAGCGATGTAGAACGGTGAATGCCGGTCCTGGCGCCAGACGAGGAACATGACGGGCAGCAGCACCGGCGAGGCCACCAGCAGCCCGAGAAATGCCACCGTGATGTCGAGCAGGCGCTTCATCATGCAGTCCCTCTTCCGGTCATCGACGCCAGGGCGGCATCGGCCACCGATCTGGCATCGGGATAGTACACGTCCTCGAGTGCGCGACTGGTCGGTGCCGGGGCGTGCGGCAGCGTGACACGCCGCGGCCTCGCCTTGAGCGCCCCCGGCTCGACCGCTTCGCAGACGCTGGCAATGACCTCGCCCGCCCAGCCGGCATTGCGCCACCCGCCATCGACCACGCAGAGCCGCCCGGTGCGCGCCACCGAGCGGACGATCGGCGCCGGATCGAATGGATTGAGAATGCGCACGTCGATCACCTCGGCATCGATATCCCGCGCTGCCAGGATGTCGGCCGCCTGCTCGCAGAGCCAGGCGCTGTAGCCAGCGCCGACCAGGGTGACATGAGTGCCGCTACGCGCCACCCGCGGACCTTCGGCCGCCAGCGGCCGCTCGGCGATGGGCGGCAGGACCGCGCGCCGGTCATAGAGCCAGCGGTCGTCGATGTACATCACCGGGTCGTCGCAGAGCACGCTCGATACCAGCAGGTCACGCGCGTCGGCGACGCTCGCCGGCATGACGACCCGCAGCCCGGGAATGTGCGCGAACCAGGAATGCAGTGCCTGCGAGTGCTGCGCACCCTGTTCGCCACCGCGATTGATGATGGCCCGCACGGTGAGCGGCACCTTCGCCTGGCCGCCCAGCATGTGATGCCACTTGGCGGCCTGATTGATGATCTGGTCGGCTGCCAGGATCATGAAGTCCATGCGCGGGTGAATCACGATCGGGCGATACCCGCACAGCGCCGCCCCCACGGCCGCACCCGTACAGGCCAGCTCGGAGACCGGGGTATCGATGACCCGCTCCTTGCCGAAAAGCTTGTCGAGGTCGAGCATCGTGTTGCCCACGTACCACGGGCTCCACAGCCCCTGGCCGATGGCGAAGACCTCGCGGTGCTGGGTCAGCAGGTAGATGAAGGCCTCGCGGATCGCATCGCCGTAGCCGACCTCGGCGCCGCCCGGTGTGTCGCTCCCGGTGCTCATGGCCGGCTCGCGTAGACCAGGTCGTGAAGGGCCGCCACATCGGGATAGGCAGCATCCTGTGCAGCCCGCACTGCCGCCTCGATCTGTGCAGCAACGTCGCGCTCGAGCCCGGCGAGCCCGGCTGCCGTCGCGGCGCCGGCCGCGACGAGCCCCGCCGAGAGGCGCTGGATCGGGCAACGCCGCTTCCAGGCGGCGACATCTTCCATCCGCCGGTGGACACCCACGTCGATGTCCTCTTTCGGGCCAACATGGCCGCGATGGCGATAGGTGACCGCCTCGAGCAATGCCGGACCCTCCCCCCCACGGCAGCGGCCGACGAGCTGTGCCGTCGCGGCCTCCACCGCCAGCACATCGTTGCCGTCCACCGTCAGGGTGCGCACCTTGTGGGCATCGGCGTAGCGGCCGATCCGGTCGCTCGGCTGGCGGAATTCGATGTCGAGGTGGCTCGAGAACAGGTTGTTCTCGCAGACGAACAGGACCGGCAGGTCGTAGACCACGGCGAGGTTCATCGACTCGTGGAATACGCCCTCCTCCGTGGCGCCGTCGCCGAAGAACGCCACCGCGACGCTGTCGCCGCCATCGAGCCTGGCGGCAAGCGCCGCCCCCACCGCGATCGGGATGGTGGCCCCGACGAGCGGCACCGAGCCGAGAAAACCGAAAGCACCACCAAAAAGATGCATGGATCCGCCCATGCCACGCGACGCACCTTCCGCCTTGCCGAGGACCTCGGCGATCAGGCTGCGGGGCGAGCCGCCGAGGGCGAGGAAATGTGAGTGCGAGCGATGGTTGCCGAACACCCGGTCCGTCGCGCGCAGTTGCGTCGCGATGCCCACCGCCACCGCTTCCTGGCCGATGCCGAGGTGGCACGGCGTACGCGCCTCGCCGGCAATGACCAGTCGACCCAGCTGGTCCTCCGTGTGGCGGATGACCAGCATGGTGCGCAGCAGCTCGAGCAGCCTCGGACCGTCGGCCTTGCCGACCTCGATGGGTGCCGTGAAACGGGTCGGGTCAGCCAGCCCCCCGAGCTCGGATTGCCAGCGCCGACCCATGCTCAGTGGCAACCGTAGAAGCCGCGGATGCAATCGACCACGTATTGCACGTCATCGTCGCTGAGCGAGGTGTTCATCGGCAGCAGCAGGGCGCGCCGGTACAGCAGCTCCGTGCGCGGCAGCCGGTAGTGTGTCAGCCCGAGGCCCTCGTACTGGTGCACGGCCCTGGCACCGAACTGGATGATGGTCCGCACGCCGCGATCTTCCAGGTGTTTCTTCAGCTCATCGCGCCGCTCGGCCTCGATCTCGTAGTTCTGGTAGACGTCATGGTGATCGGGATCGCTGCCGGGCGCAGGCGGCAACAACAGCCCGGAAACGTCGCGCAGCCCCTCGTCGTAGATGGCCGCGAGCCAGCGGCGCCGATCGAGGTCCGCGGCGAAGGACTGGAACTTGATATTGAGGATTGCCGCCTGCAGGTTGTCGAGGCGGGAGTTCGTGCCCCAGGCCACCACCTCGCCGCGCGCGTCACGGCCATGGTCACGCAGCAGTGCCAGCTGCTCACCCATGGCGTCGTCGTTCGTCACCACGCCACCGCCGTCGCCAAAGCAGCCGAGCAGCTTGGCCGGGTAGAAGCTGAACGTACCGGCGGCACCGAAGGTGCCGGCGAAACGCCCGCGGAAACGCGAACCGAGGCCCTGCGCCGCATCCTCGATGACCTTGAGACCATGCTCGGCCGCGATGGCCATGATCTCGTCCATGGCAGCGGTACGGCCGTTCAGCTGGACCGGCATGATCGCCCTGGTGCGTGCCGTGATGGCCCGCCGGACGCCCGCCGGATCGATCAGGTGATCGTCGCGGCACTCCACCAGCACGGGAGTTGCACCGACGAAATGTATGGACGCAGCGCTCGCCACATAGGTGTGCGACGGCACGATCACCTCGTCGCCGGTCCCGATGCCGGCGGCGCGCAGTGCAATGATGAGCGCATTGGTCCCGTCCGCTACGCCGAACGCGTATTTCACGCCCAGAAACTCGCGGAGCCGGCGCTCGAACTCGGCCAGATCCTGCTGCAGGATGTAGGCGCCACGACGCATGACGTCGACGACGGCATCGGTGATCTGCTTTTCCTGCGATTCGAACAGCGCACGGTAATTGAAAAACGGAACCTGACGGGCAACCATGAAACAGTCTTTCCTCAGTTGATGTGGGGGCTTGTTCCGGGGCGGGCTACCGCCTTACGCGGAAAGGGTAGCCTCGCAATAGATCACCTTGTGCCGGGTGTCCGCCCGACCCGCATCGAGCGCGGCCAGACTACCGGGAATATCTGCCGGACGCATGTCCGCGGTGATCTCTGCGGGCATCGGGACCGGCTGACCGAACACCAGGCGCTTGAGAAGCTGCTTGCCACGCATGGTCTTCGGCATCAGGCCCGAAGACACGACGATCTTCTTCACCGGGCGCAGCACCTTCTGCCGCAGCGACAGGGTACCGACGTCGAGGTAACCGCAGCAGCGCACCGCGAAGCCGGCACGCCCGAACTCCTGGTGCAGCTCCTGAACCCCGAGGTAGCGGTGGCTGTACGGGCTCGGATTGAAGTCGTCGAGGTCCTTGTTTGCCGTAGCAATCAAGACCTTACCTCCAAGCCTCAGCACGCGGCGGCACTCCTTGATAAAGGCGCTTACGTCGGGCACGTAATAGAGTGCCTCGAAGATGACGATCACGTCGCGTGACCGGTCGACAAAGGGCATCGCCTGGGCGTCGAAGCGGCTGACCTTCACCCGGTTGCCGTAGTGCCGGCGTACCCGTTCGACCATCAGGTCGCTGCAGTCGCCAGCCTCGAACGATCGGGCGGTGCTGCTCAGGATCCCTATGCCGGGCCCGGTGCCACAAGCCACCTCCACGACATCCTTGTCGCCACAATGCTCCGCGGCCCAGAAATACCGATGACAGAGCCGTTCAAGCTGCTCAGCGGAAATCGGCTCGCCAGCCATTTCGGTGACGTCGTGGAAATCGACCGCAAGGTTCATCATGGATGAGATGCCGCCATTTGACTCAATCAGTCCCTGGCCAGGCAGCCTGATTCGGCTGTCGCCTCGAGAAAGCCCGCGTATTGATGGCAGATTATCGCCCGGGCGGACAGATTTTCAAACAGATACGACACCGGCGATACCAGCCTCCTCAGGCACGGTTCCTGGAAGCGCTGACCAGATCCTCGATATGGTCGGCGTACGCTCCGTAGACCGCTTCCGCACGATAACGACGGTCGAACACCGCCGACGCGTTGGCCGACCGCTCGGCGTGTCGCCGATCCATCACGGCCAGCAGGGCATCACGCAGAGACGCCTTGTTTTCCGGTTCATAACTTGCACCACAGTCTTCGTCATGCAACAGGCGCGCCGACTCGCCCCGAAGAGACGAAACGACCGGGAGTCCGGCGGCCAGATATTCGATGATCTTGTTTGGAATTCCCTGCGGTGCCTCGCGCGCATAGGCCGCGAGACCCACATCGCTGGCCGCCAGCATCAGTCGCAGCTGGTCCTGATCGAGCCATCCCGTGAAAATCACGTTATTCAGGCCGGCCGCCCGCGCCTTCCATTCCGCCTGCCGCTCGCCATCACCGCACAGCACGAACTGGAACGGTCTTGCGCCACCCTGGAGGTCCGGTGCGACCGCCAGAATCGGCCCCACGTCGTATGTGCGGCCGAAGGTACCTGCAAAAATGCAGGTCGTCGCGTCCGCTGCGCCACCGAACCGCTGCAGCAGCTCCCGACCGTCCGCCCGGGATTTGCGCGACCCGGGTGGCAGATCGTAGGCAAGCGGGATCACCGTATCCGCCGGCCGACGCGTGCGGGAAGCGCTCGCGAGCCCCCACTGCAGATAGCCTTCCGATATACCGACCACCGAGGTCGCGCTGCCCATGATTTCGCTGGTCGCCCGGTAATATGGTTCAAGGACCAGTCTGCCAAGCCATCTGAGAGACGCGGGAACCACGTCGAGAAAGATGTCCGGCCACAGGTCCCGGATATCGATGACAACCGGCACCCGCTCCTTGACTCCCAGCCGGACTGCCTGAAGGGCAAGCTCTATCGTCGGGAACGAGCACACAATGGCGTCCGGTCGCTCCCTCGAAACCTGGGCAGCAGCAAAGTTCCTGGCCAACTGCCGGTGATTGCGCAGCCGCGCCAACGACACGTTGTTTCGGTATGGCCGGCCATCCAGAAAGCCCAGTGTCAACCGCTCGCTTGCGGGCAGTTCCTCCTGATCGACCCTGAAGTATTCCTTCCTGAAATGGTCGAAACGCGAGGTCCACCAGTAGACACTGTGGCCGCGGGATGTCAGCTCGCTGGCCAGCAGGCCTGTCCTCCATGGCCGCGAGCCCGACGACAGGAGCGGCAGAGGCTCGCCGACAGTTATCAGCCAGATCCGCATTTCTGAGTCGACATCAACACGGCTCGGCAGCACGCCTGACGGGTGTCACTGACGACTCGTCTTGGCGGAAAGCAGCTCAAAGGTGAAAATCCACGACAGCAGACGCACACCGGGGATCCGCGTCAGGACATCATCGATTGCCTTGAATACCGGCAACAGGAACGGCACGTGCGGGCCGGCGATACTCAGGATATGCCAGTACCGCACCTCGCCCAACTCGAAAAATCGACGTGCAAATGTCAGGTCTTTCAGACTCAGGATATGCGCCTTCTCCCACTCGGTTCTCATGTCGGGCGTGAGATGGCGATAGAGCTTGATGGCCGGGTTGTAATCCAGTGCCTCGATCGCCAGGATCCGCCCGCCTGGCGCCAGGATGCGCCGCAGCTCGGGAAAGGCATACGAGAGATCCAGATGATGCAGCATCCCATTGCACAGGATGATGTCGACGCTGCTGTCCGGGAGCCTGGTGTTTTCCGCATCCGCCTGGACAAATACGCAGCGATGGCCGACTCCCGCCTCTGCCGCATCGCGCGTGGCATTCCCCACCGACACCGGACTGATATCGAGCCCGATTGCCAGCTCGGCACCACTGCGAGCCGCTGCGATGGCCCCCTGGCCATTGCCGCATGCGTAGTCGAGAACGATCTTCCCGGCACAGGACTTGCGGATCCAGTCATCGATGAAGTCCTTTGAGTTGCTCGTGGCCCGGTAGTACTTCTTGTTGCCGTAGAAGCGCTCGTACGTATCCGCATCCATCGACTCCGCCCGCGCCCGGTCGCGGTCTCTGTCGTGAAACTCAAGCTCGGTGCGCTTTCTCTCATCCAGCCCCTCGAACCATCGCTCACTCGGAATGCGCGCAATTTCGCTCAATTGGGTCCGTAACTGGCTTGCTCTCAGGGCTGCAGACATGCATTTCTCCTACCAAAAACGTCCACACGGCCCTGCGAGAACGCAAACGGGCCCATTCGTGGCGTGCTTCCGCGGAACGTCAGTCCGCATTAGTGCGGCGCCATCATCCACTTGAAGGTGAAGCCAAACTGCCTCGCTCTCACGGAGCGACCGCTCGCTGAAGCTGCCCACGCTCACGTCCCGAGTATCGCAGCCCGATCTCTAAGAGGTCACCCGATCCCGGCAAAGCAGTCCGACAAGCAGGAAGAGCCAGACAAGCCGCGCATCATAATAGGTCCCGGCAAAAATGCAGCACACGAGAAAAAACAGCGCCAGCGCTCCCGCCAGGACGACGAGCGGCGTCTGACACCGCAAGACCCGGTATCCCGCCCACCCCAGCATCAGAAGCAGGCCGGCAACTCCGAGAATCCCCGTGTCGACCGCGAAATTGAGCATCAGATTGTGCGGATACTGCTCGCCAAACGGGCCTGTATAGGTTCCCACGCCACTTCCCGTGAAAAAGTTTTCGCGGAAATGATTCCACGCGCTCGTGAAAATGGTGTCTCGTGCAGCGAGGTACAGGGTCGCCCCCCCTCGCGAGGCGTCGTCAAAGACGAGATTCGAGAGCAAGAAGTCGATGATTACCCGTCTGGTCGCTGGCATGACCAGCAATGCAGCACACACCACGACGCACCAGCCTAAGGCGGCGGTCAATTGCCTGGCTCCGAGGGGACGCCCTCCTTTTCCCAGGTCTTTGCGTCGCAGCCAAATCACCGCGAGCCCCGCCGCCATCGCAACCAGCGCCGCCCTTGACCCCGACGCCATGACACCCAGCAACAGCATCGGCGTGAGGGCCAACCAGCGCAACAAGCCACTACGAAAATACAGGTACACGAGAAGAAGCACCGCGCCGCCGAGCAGCCTGGCTGACCCGATGCCGCCAGCCCCGAGAACCGCCAGATCGCCGGCGACTGCACCGCTCAGCAGCAGCCCAATCGTGACAAAGCCAACCGAAGAAACAAGATAAGCCGCCATCCAGATGCGCAACACATCAAACGGCTCGGACCCGAAAATCAGCGCTGCGGACGCCAGCACCGTCAGCAGGAGCCCGATCTCATAGACCTGGTAGCCGGAAAACGAGGTCTGGTCGGACCACAGCCAGGACGTGACCACCAGCAAATGAAGAGCGCCAACGCTGCCCAGCCAGAACAATGTCGGCGTTCTGAGCACAGGCTGCCCTGCTCTTCCTGGCCACATCAGGATTGCCAGGCAGAATGAGAGCCATGCAAGAACGAATCTTGCCTCACCCAGGACCCCGAAGTGTCCGGCATCGACGCCGAGCCTTGACAGCGAAAACCCGCCAACGACCTGGCTTGCAAACAGCACAAGAGCTGCAACAGCCCCTAGGCGATTCGCTGCCAGCCTCGAGGCTCCCGCCACAGGCTCGCTCGGGTGCGTCTTATCCCGTACCGAGACGCCCACGTGTCACCGCGATCATCTGGCCAATAGACAAGTCAATGCCCATCTTGTCGTCAGTGCAAGCGTCCAGACAGCGCTGATATAGCTGAACAGAACGATGACCGTGACGTCGGCGATCAGCAGGCGCGATAGTGCGAACACGAGACCAAACACCAGCAGCGCGACGACAAGGCTGAACGAGTTCAAGGGCCTCTCGCTACATGCATCTATGACCTGTCGCAGACAGACAAAATACACGAATGGCCCGATAGCGAGCCCCATGATGGACAAGGCACGAACGAGGCCCTCATCGCTGTAGCCAAGAAAGATGATGGATATGTAGGTTGCGGCAATCGGCAGGACCACGGCGGCGAGGACCGCAACACCAAGCACCACGATCTCGATCTGTCTGACCGACCTGCGTATGTCTTCCATCCGGCCCTCCGCTTGCTGCAAAGACGTCAGCGGCAGCAGCATCAACTGAATCGGCGCGCTCGTGGTGCCGGCCAAGCCTACAATACTCAGCGCAAAGGCGATGAACCCAGCCGTCTTTATACCGATCAGGTTCGCTGCCACGACAACAGGCAACAGCGACAGTCCCATCAACAACAAGGCTGCAACCATGCGGCCGAACCCATAACGACAGAGGTCTTGTGCATGGCCGACAATCTCCCCGGGCTGTGGCCCGGCACGAAACAGTCGTTCAAGGAGCAGTGCCACCCCGATGCCAACAAGGATGACCCCGGTAACAAGTATGGTCTGCCCCGGGCTGTCGTGTACTGACAGCAGGACCAGCAAGGGAATGGCGCCAGCTGTACCGAGCTGCACGAAGCTGGCGGCCTGAAAGTTGGACTGTCCCCGGAATGTTGCAAAACAGATGCCAGCCAGGGAATAGCCTGCACTGATCGCGACAAGCGGAACTATCAGATGCTCGTGCTCGAGCGACCCAAACAACAGCCGTGCCACCCGGTCCTCGAACACCAGCATCGCCAGACCCAACGCGAGCGTACCGCACAGGACAACCAGTGCCGCTGCAAGAATCACGCCATCGCCGGCCGACTTCCTCGATTGCGAGAGTGTTCTCGTCAACCCGATATCCACACCGACGGTCATGACCGGCACGACGAATGCGAGGATCCGTCGTACCATCACCCATTCGGCGAACCCGGCAACCCCCCAGTAGTCGCTCGCAAAGCGGAACGACGCCATCATGGCGACCGTGGTGCCGATCTCGGCGGCAAACGCGAATGCGACGGATCGTCGCATGACAGACGCCTATCGATCTGCTGTCGAGGCAGTTGCCGTGGGTGAGGATGAGGTACCTCTCGCACGCCCATGACCAAGCATGACGACACAGGCAAGCGAGAGTGCAAAGCCGGCCAATGCAGCCACGATGATCGTGGCAACGGGTTTCGGCCATACCGGCATATCCACATCCGAAACAAGCGCCGGATCAACGACTCGCAGGGCAAAATCCTGCTGAACATTCGCGATCATGGAAGTATTCAGTTCCTGCTGGATGAGATCATAGATCGCTCTCCGCAACTCGATGTCCCCGCCTTTGTCCAGTTCCTTGCGCAGGTACGCCAGGCGCTCGGCCGCCAGATCGATCGCGCGTTCCCGCAGGTGCCGATTGGCAAGCGCCACGTACTTGTTCGCCCACTGCGCAGCGAGTGCGGGGTCGTGCCACTGGACCCTTACTTTGACGAGGCCATTGGACGGGTCCTCCTCGACGCTCAGCACATCGCGAAAGAAGCGCCGGACAGCGCGCTGGAGACCCGGCCCGAGCGGCCCCTGGCGCCGCCAGATTCCCTGGTCCTCATCCCACATGGACGGGAAAAGAAGCGGCCTCAGGTTTTCCTGCGAAATGAATTCCTCCGCGAGCATGCGTGAACGCAGGACCGCGATCGTCTCGGGACGATCGGCACCCGCGGGCGGCAACGGAACGCCAGCCAGTTCCGCGATACGTCCAAACCGGGCGGAGAGACTGCCCAGCGAAGACGACGCTGAATTGTTCGCGATGCCGACCAGCGCGACAGACTGGAATACTGGAGTGGCGAACTGGCAATAGATCCAGGCAATCACGCCGGGAATTACGGTCGCTGCAGCAATCCACCATTTCCTGCCCGCCACCTGTGCCAACGGGCGGAACGTCTGCGCATCTGCGCGTACGCCAGCTGAAGACTCCATCAGAACGAATTCACCGCCGCCACCGCGACAGCCAGGTTGTAGATGATGCTGGTGACCGAGGTCCACATCGGCAGTGGCGGCAGCCTCTCGGCGTCCACCGGCACGACGATGGTGTCCCCTGCCTGGATGGTCACGCCATTTCGCGGCAGCCAGCGGCTGCCGGGCGAGGCGAGCACCTGGCCGTTGGCGCGCACCACGTAGATGCGTCCCTTGTCGGCCTTGCTGGTGAGGCCGCCACTAAGATCGATGTAGTCGTCCCGATCGAGACTGGCCTGGTAGAAGTGCGAGGTGGTGGTCTGCACTTCGCCCATCACGGTGACTTCCTGGCTCCGGCGTGGAATGCGCAGGCGGTCGGCGTCGCGCAGCATGATGTCGAGGTTCGAGCCCGGTTGCCTGCTGAGCAGCTCCGGCAGATCGATGGCGAGCCGGCCGACGGGCTGGGCGTTGCGCAACTCGGCGAGGAGCGACTGGCCGGCGGCGAGTGACGGTGCATTCTGCGCGTCCTTGCTGGCCTGGCTCGCCTGC
>CAUJIY010000134.1 GCA_963205295.1 Pseudomonadota bacterium | reverse complement strand
CGCAAGCCCGCGCCTGTTTGATGTCGCACGGGAAAAGATGCGGACGCGGCACATGGCCTACCGCACGGAGCAGGCTTACCTGCAATGGATTCGCCGGTTCATTGCTTACCATACGCGGCGTCACCCCAGGGACCTCGGTGGGCCCGAGGTTGTGCACAACATCCCGGAGCGGGAAGTCATGCGATCTTGCCTGATTGAGATTTCCATCCGGAACCCTGATTAACGTCCCCATCCAGGTAGCACCCGGTCGACGGGCATCGGGAGCATCTTAGCGCCTTTCCGCAGGCGACCGAATCGCACCGCGTTCGCCGGACCCGCCACCCGCGCCCACCGCACGACTCCCCGCCTATTCGCCGATGATGATCAGCTCCCGGTCCGGCGGCTCGGCGTACAACTGCTGCACCAGCGCGGCGCGCCGGTGCAGTGCCGCGCGCTGGTTGATGTAGCCCTTGTCGGTCAACTCGTTGCCGTCGATCGATGGTGGCTCGCGCATCAGCAGCACGCGCTCGATGCGCTGGCTGCCGCCGGTGGCCCTGGCGTTGTGCTCGCGCAGTCCGTCGCGCACGCGCTGGCGCACCGCAGGGTGGTTCAGCAGTTCGTCGGCCGTCGCCTCGGGCTTGCCGGCGAGCTGGCGGCAGGCGAGCAGGTTCGGCCAGGCCAGAAGCGCCACATAGGCCCGGTCCTGGCCGGCGACCAGTGCGTCGTGGATCACCGGCGAGGCTGCGGCGATGGCCGCGACGCGCAGCGTGCCCACGTGCACGAACGTGCCTGTGTCGAGCTTGAAATCCTCGACCACGCGCCCGGCGAAGATCAGGCCCTGCGATGGATCCTCCGGGTCGACGAACACGGCGGCATCGCCGATCTTGTAGAAGCCCTCGTCGTCGAACGCAGCCGCCGTCAGCTCCGGCTGGCGGTGATAGCCGGGCGTGACGATGCAGCCGCGCAGCCGCAGCTCGTACTTCGGCCCGGCAGGCACCAGCTTCAGCTCCACGCCCGGGTGCGGCAGGCCGATCAGGCCGACGCGCTCGGTCTCCCAGTAGGTGGAGGTCGCCGTCGGCGCCGTTTCGGTCGCACCCCAGCCGGTGAAGAACACGATGCGCCTGCCGGTGTACCTGACCGCCAGCGCCTGCATGCGCCGGTACAGGTCGTCGCTGAGCGTGGCACCGCCGTAGCTCAGCAGGTTCATGCGCGCGAAGAAGCGCCGCGCCAGGTCGTCGTCGTGCTCCAGTGCGCTGGCCAGCATGGCGTAGCCCGCCGGCACGTTGGAAAAGGTCGTCGGCGATATCTCGCGCAGGTTGCGCAGCGTGGTGTCGAACTGCCCCGGCACCGGCCTGCCCTCGTCGATGTACAGGGTGCCGCCCTGGCCCAGCAGCAGGTTGAAGGTGGCGTTGCCACCCATGGTGTGGTTCCACGGCAGCCAGTCCAGGTACACCGGTGGCTCGTCGGGCACGTATGTGCTCGTCTGCATCGCCATCGCCAGGTTCGCGCACATCATGCGCTGGGTGTTGATCACCGCCTTCGGCATGCCGGTGGAACCCGAGGTGAACAGCAGCTTGCCGACGCTGTCGGGGCCGAGGCGCGCCAGTGCCGCATCGACTGCCGGCGTCACCCGCGTGGCCGCCAGCTCGGCATAGGGCACACTCGCCAGGCCCTCGGGCGCCCGCTGCACGTGGACCAGGGTCACGCCGCGCAGGTCGAGCGCTGCCAGCGCCGCGGCGAACGTCGGTCCGTCCTGCACCATGACCAGCCTGGGGCGGATCAGCCCGAAGATGTCGCGCAGCTTCGCGTGGTCCTGGCTCAACAGTGACCAGGCCGGCGAAACCGGTACGGCCGGCGCACCAGCCTGCATCGCCGCCATTGTCATCAACGCGTGTTCGATCGAGTTGGCGCTGAGGATCGCCACCGGCCGTTCCGGCCCGAGGCCGTGGTCCAGCAGCGCCTGCGTCAGCGCGTCCACCGTCCGCCGTGCTTCGGCAAAGCTCAGCCGCAGCCACGCGTCGTCGGCGCCACGGCGCTGTGCGAGCCAGGTCTGCTGCGGCCGCAGTCCGGCCCACTTGCGCAGCAGGCTCGGGAGGTGCGGCGCGCATGGATCCAGCGGCACCCGCGAGCGCATGATCATGGTGCCGTCGGCACGCCTGATCGTCTCGATATCGCGCTCGAGCCAGTTCAGCGTCCTGAACGGCGGCGGCGCTGGTTCGGTGGATGTCATGAAAAGGCCGGGGAACAGGGCTGTGTCCCCTGTTCCCCGGCCGCGGTGCGAAACCCGCTCAGAAGTTGACTCGCGCCCCGAGCCCCCACCAGCGCGGCGGACCGGCCGCGACCTGGTTGAAGCCGAACGGAATGCTGAAATCGAAGGTGTAGTTCTTGTACTCCTCCTCGAAAGCATTGTTGACGTAGGCGTACAGCTCCCAGGCATCGTCGCCGGTGAAGTACGAGGCACGGAAGTTCACCACGGTGTAACCGTCTTCCTTCGAGATCGGGTGATTCTGGATGTCGAACCAGATGTCGTCCTGCCAGCTACCCCAGCCCTGCAGCGCCAGCCTGCCGCCGAAGGCCGGCCACTCGTAGCGCACCAGCGCGCTGACGTTGAGGTCCGGCGCGCTCACCATGTCGCGGTCGCGCCTGGCATCGCCCAGGATCGTCGGGATGTCCTCCGCCGTGGCGTCGAGCCAGCCGAGACCGAGCTGCAACGTCAGGCCGTCGATCGGCCGGCTGTCGATCTCGACCTCGGCACCCCAGACCTCGGCGTCGGCATTGAAGATCACCTGGTTCAGGATCAGCCACTGGAAGGTCTGGAAGTCCTTGTAGTCGTAGTAGAACACCGAGGCGTTGAGCCGCGTCGTCGCATCGAGCATGGTTGACTTCACGCCCAGCTCGTACGCATCGAGCGTCTCGGAATCGAACGGGATCGTCGGCAGCGGGTTGTTGCCGAACACCTGCGTGGTGTCGAGGAAGCCGTTGTTGAAGCCGGCCGACTTCTTGCCGCGCGAGTACGAGCCGTAGAGCAGCAGGTCGTCGGCCGCCTTCCAGTTCAGCTGCACCCGGCCGGTGACGTAGCTGTCGTCCTGCACGGCGAGATCGCCCACGGTGGCGGTATTGAACAGGATCATGTGGTCGGGCGTCGGCCGCCATGGGGCGATCGGCGTCGCTACGCCGTTGGTGCAACCCGGCTGCGAGGGATCCATGCTGCACACGGCGGTGATGCCGGAAGTGTCGATGTTGTTGAAGTCGAGCTCCTTCTCCTCGTCCGTGTAGCGCAGGCCCGCGATGATGGTCCATGCGTCGGCAAGGTCGAACTCGACCTGGCCGAAGACGTCCCAGGAATCGGTCTGCTGCACGTAGTCGGCGTTCATGCGCACGAAGCCGATGGCATCCGTGTTGAGGTCGTAGGCGCCATCGACTTCGTTGTCGAAGAAGTAGGCGCCGGCGAGCCAGCGCATGCGCTCGGTGGAACCGGCCACGCGCAGCTCCTGCGAGAAGGTGTCGGTATCGGCTGCGAAGGTCGGCGCGATGAATGAGCGGATAGCCGCGGGCGGTGGCGGCGGCGGCGAGTACGGCGGCACGAGGAACGGGTTCATGTCCGTATCCTCCTGCTGCAGCCGCTCGACGTTGGTGTACGCCGTGATCGACGTGAAGTCGAGTCCGCCCACGGTCCACTCGATGTTGGCCTGCAGGCCCTTGTTCTCCACCTCGACCTGGCCGGGGCGGTCGTAGTCGCCGGCCCAGGGGTCGCCATCGGTATCGGCGTAGCCGAAGGCGTCGGGAGCACCCGGGTTCGGAATGCTGGTATTGCCGTCCGGTCGCTGCGTCGATTCGTGCTGCCAGGCACCGACGGCAGCCTCATTCTTCGAGTAATTGCCGCTGATGAGGATGTCAAGCGCATCGGACGGCTGGAACAGGAGCTGGGCACGCGCGGCGTGGGCGTCGGTCTCGTTGAAGTCCTGCACGTTCGGGGTGCGGTTGCGGGTCCAGCCGTCGTGGCGGTTCATGGCGACCGACAGGCGGCCCATGACGCCGTCAGTGAGCGCACCGCCGATGGCACCTTCCGCCTTGAACTGGTCGTAGGCGCCGTATGAAGCATCCGCATAGGCATCGAAGTCTGCCGTGGGCCGCTTGGTGACGAAATGGATCACGCCACCCGTGGAGTTGCGCCCGAACAGCGCACCCTGCGGGCCGCGCAGCACCTCGATACGCTGCACGTCGAACAGCTGCAGCGCCAGGCCACCCATGGCCGGCTTGTAGACGTCATCGACGTACACCGCGACGGGGTTCTCCTGGGCATCGGCGAAGTCGTTGAGGCCGACGCCGCGCAGGAAGAAGTTGATCTGGCTCGACTCGGCCTGCGGCGTGGTGAAGTTGAGGTTGGGCGTCATCTGCGCCACGTCGACGGTATTGGTGAGGCCCATCTGCTGGACCTGTACGTCGCTGAAGGCCGTCACCGAGATGCCGACGTCCTGCAGGTTCTCCTCGCGCCGCTGGGCCGTGACTACCATCTCGCCGAGCGGTCCGCTGTCCTGGGCCAGGCCCAGGTCGAAAGCGAGCATCGCCAGCACGCCCACCGCCGGCACGAGCGCCGGCCACATTGCATTTCGTCTGTTCATTAGCTCCCCCCTGTCGTTGCGTCGGTCTACTCGTTCAGCCACGGACCCCAGAGCCGTTCCCGGATCTCCTCCCAGGCGACATCGTCGTCACCGGAAGGCTGGTAGCGGCAGCCCGGATGTTCGAAGGCAGGCTTCGTCCACGCTCCCCGCTCGACCAGGCGGCGGATGTTGGCGCGGTAGATATCGTCGACCTGGGCATGCGGCTTCGGATCCTGCCGCAGCCACAGGTTCTTCGGATGGATCGGCTGCTCGTACATGCGGCGGAACAGCTCCACCCGCAGGTCCTTCAGCCAGTTGGCGTTCAGGCTCATGGCACGGAACTGGCGCAGCGCCTCGATGTCGATGGTCGCGGCGACGATGGTGTTGTTGGTCGACGCACTGTAGGCGGCGACCTGGCCGCGATAGTCGACGATGTGGGCACTGCCGCCGGCGATGTCCACCGGGTGCTTCGAGGTGGCGCCGAGATACACCGGCCCGGCGTTCGGGCAGAGCATGTATACGGTGTTGAACTCGGCGTGACCCTGATTCTGGATCATCCAGGTGCCGCCGCGCGGACCCGCGGTGGTCATGGGCGTGGCCTCGCTCGGGCGGTAGACCACCTCGGCGCCGTTGAAGGCGAGCGCCCGCACCGCCTCGGGGTACTCCCCGTCGCTGCAGCAGATGGTGCCGAGGTTGCCGATGTCGTCCGTTTTCAGCACCGGGTAGAAGGCGTCGATGCCGTCGCCGAAGAGCTCGACCCAGCGGTCGTAGACGTCGTGCGGCACGCAGGAGCGCTCGCGGCACCAGACGTGGTTCTTCGCGGCCTTGTGCACCACCTTGCCGCTCGGCGCGATCACGAACAGCGTGTTGAAGTACCGGTCGGCCATCACCTCCGGCCAGCGGGCCTTGCACTGGCCGACGATGTAGGTGTCGTAGAGACGGGCCAGGCGCCCGAGCCACTCGGTCTCCTCGCCGGGCACGTCGATGAACAGGTCGCGCGCCGCCATCACGTGCGGCAGGTCGAAGATCTCGTCGGTGAAGCCGGTGAGTGCGCCCTCGGCGAGCGCGATGAGCTTCACCGGCATGTTGATGTTCACCATCGACACGCCGGCGTGGATCGCCTCTTCGATGGTCTCGAGGTTGTGCCGGATCTGGCGCCGCTCGGAGATGCCGTAGATCACGGTGGACAGGCCCACCGCGAGGTAGGGTGCCACCGGCTTCGGCGCCTGCTGCGCGCTCATCGCTGCTCCCCCGTGGTTCGACCCGCCCGTATCCTACCGCAGGGTCCGGCATGGGACCAACCGCGGCCGCGTGCTCAGGTCCGTGCTGTCGAGCGGCGGATAACGAACAGGAACGCGAGTGTGCTCGCCAGGCAAAGTGCCGCGGCCATAATGACAACACCGCCGTAGTCCTGCCCTGCGCCGATGAGCGCCGCCGCTGCCGCCGGCCCGATCGCCGCGCCGAGGCCCTGGGCTGCCGTCATCATCACCAGGAAACGGCCGCGCGTGTCGAGCGCGGCGATCGCACCCATCTGGTAGGACACGGCGACGATGAACAGCGCCTGGAAGGCGCCGGTACTGAAGAAAAATGCACTGGCACCGAATTCACCCGTCACCGCCCAGAGTGCCGCCGACTGTCCGAGCCAGACGAGCAGCAACGGCAGGTAACGCCCGAATCGGTCGCTCGCCGCGGCCGCGCCGAGCGCCCCGACGATCGCCGTGACCTGCGAGACCCCGAGCGCGAGTCCGATCGTCTCCGCCGGCAGTCCGGCCGCCTGGCCGATGCGTTCGACGAAGCCCCAGAAGCCGAACACGCTGACGAAATACAGCACGCTCGCGGCAAGGCCAAGCCAGATGAGCGCGCCATGTGCCGCCGCGGGCGCGCCGAGGGCCGCCGGCATCGTGCGCGTGCGCCCCGACGCCGGAAAGCGCAGCAGCAGCGGCAGCATCAGCAGCGCCGCACCGGCCAGCATCACGTAGATCGCGCCCACCTGCCAGCGCGCGAGCAGAACCGGTGCGGCGAGGAACGCAGCCAGCATCAGCACGCCCTGCATCGCCTGCGCCAGGCCGAAGGCGCGGTCTGGCGCGCGGTTGTCGCCGAGCGCTGCCACCGTGACGGCGAACAGGTTGCCGCCGGCGATGCCCGCGCAGAAACGCAGCGCCGCCAGTGTTCCGTAGTCCGTGACCGGCGCGCTCGCCAGGTTCAGCCCCGCATAGGCGAGGATCCCGGCGAGCACCGCGCGGACCCAGGAGACGCGGCGGATCCAGGCCGTGGCGGCGAACGAGGCCACGACCAGACCGAGCCCCTCGAGCGCCGCGATGTTGCCGGCCTGCTGCTCGCTGTAGCCGTAACCGTCGATGAAGCCGCCGACGATCATCGGCATGAGGATGGTGGCCGCCGGCCCGACCGGGTAGACGACGCAGACCAGCAGTGTCGTTGCCAGCCCGTCGTCGAAGCCCCGCCCTGCCCCCGGTGCGCTCACTGCGCGGTCAGTCCGCCGTCGACCACGAACTCGGCGCCGGTGACGAAGCGCGCGGCGTCGGAAGCAAGAAACAGCACCATCGCGGCGATGTCACGCGGCTGGCCGATCTCGGGCAGCACCTGCATGTTCATGTAGAACTTCAATGCTTCCTCGACGCTGGCGACCGCGCCCTTGGCCCGCATGTCCTCGAGCTCCTGGCGGAACATCGGCGTGTCGGTATTGCCGGGGTGCACGGAATTGACGCGAATGCCCCAGCGGGCACGGCCGCACTCGATGGCAACGGCCTTGGTGAACAGCCGCACCGCGCCCTTGGTCGAACAATAGGCGGAAAGGCCTTCGGCGCCGATCATGCCGCCGACGGAAGACAGGTTGACGATCGAGCCGCCGCGCCCCGCGCGCCCGCCGGGGCGCATCGCCTCGACCGCACAGCGGGTGCCGAGGAACACGCCCTCGACGTTGACCGCGTGCACGCGACGCCAGTCCTCGAGTGTGGTCTCGAGCAGCGTGCGCACGATGGCGATGCCGGCGTTGTTGACCAGGACGTCAAGCCCGCCGAAGCGCGTGAGCGCCATGTCGATGCCGCGCTGCCAGTCGGCTTCGCGGGTGACGTCGAGCGGCAGGAATGCGGCGCGCCCCCCGGCCGCCGCGATGCCGTCGGCAACCCCCTGCCCCGCCACCGCATCGACGTCGGCGACGAGCACCGCCGCACCCTGTTCCGCCAGCAGTGTCGCGCAGGCGGCACCGATGCCCTTGGCGGCGCCGCTCACCAGCGCCACCTTGCCCCTGACGTGGACGGCCGGATCCATCGCGGGTGCCCGGCCGCCGCTCATGTCTGGTTCAGCAGGAAGAGGATGCTCTCGGCCTTGCCGCCGCGGCCCTTCATGGCCGGGTGCGCGGTGATCCAGTCGGGCGGCACCAGTTCGGGGAAGTTGCCGAGGCCGAGCACGAGGTCGGTGCGGCCGTCGCCGTTCACGTCGGCAGCCTCGATAGAGCACCACACGCCGAAGAACTCCCGGGGAATCGACTGCGGTGCGAACGTCATGCCGCCCTGGTTCTCGAGGTAGACGAAGGTCTCCGGCTCCGCGTAGCTCCACTGCGGGAACAGGGCGATGGCGGCGATGTCCGGATCGCCGTCGCCGTCGAAGTCCCCGACCACCGAGCGGGCTGCCCCGTGCATGCGACGGAAGAAAGCTTCGGTGAATTTCAGGTTACCGTCGTTGCGGTACACGCGGATGCCGTGCTGCGGGCGCGGCGCCGGCACCACCTTGCCGACATGGTTGCCGGCGACGTTGTCGCCGTTGAGTACCACGAGGTCCATGTCGCCGTCGCCGTCGAAATCCGCCGCCCGCAGGCTGTTGCCGCCCCACGAGGGCGTGTGCTGGTCGAGCACATGGCGGGTGAAGGTCTCGTCGCCGTTGTTGATGTAAAGGAGCAGCAGCTGACGGCCCTGCGCCACCACCACCGCGATGTCGGGACGGCCATCGCCGTTGAAGTCCGCGATGGCGTTGCCGATGGTGCCGGAATCGACCGCCACCAGGTTCTCGCGCAGTGCTCCGGGCAGCACGCCCGGCGGGATCTCCGCCGGCGCATCGCGCCACAGGCGCTCGAAATCGGCGGTCCGGTAGTAGATGCCGAGAAAGCTCTCGGCGTCCTGCGCCACGCCGTCGCCGAAGGCATTGGCGACGATGTCGACGAGGCCGTCGCCGTTCATGTCGATATTGTGATGCTGCACGAGGCGCTGCTTGCCGTTGACGAGCATGCGCTCGCGCACGTTCTTGCCGTCGATCTCCCAGTCGGCGATGTTGGCGATGCCGACCTTGGTCATCGGGAAGCGGCCGTGTGTCACCAGGCGCAGGCCGTGCTCGGTGAGCGACATGTCGATCGGATCGCTCGCCACCCGCGTGTAGCCCTTGCGCTTCCCGCTCGCAATGTCGAGGGCGACCACGTCGTCCCACTTGTCGAAGCCGGCCCGCCGCTCACCGCCACCGACCCAGTCGTCGATCACGGTGCGCCCGACGTACAGGCGCTTGCGCTTCGGATCGACCTGGGTGGCGAGGATCAGTGCGTCGGGCTCCAGCTCGAGTTTCGGGAACTGCGCGCGGAAAGTTTTCGTGGGCGGCGCTTTCGGCTCCTGCTGCTCGAGATCACGCCAGGAGCGGGCGCCGGCGACGAAGTACTCGCGCATGCGCCGGAACTCCTCCGGCGTCATCTCGGGCTCGGCCGGGATGTACATCCTGAAGGGATAGAGGTCGCGGAAGTAGCCGTGGCTGTCGTACAGGAAATAGCGCTTGGTGTAGTCCTGCGTCGGCTCGAGTTCGGGTGGGAACGTCTCCGTGCGCATGTCCGGGAACTCGTCGCCCTTCATGCCGACGTAGTTGCCCATGTAGTGCAGCGCGAAGGGCCAGTATTCCTTCGACAGGTCGCCCGGCTCGGGCGCCAGGTGGCAGCGAATGCAGTGCCGGTCGACCAGCTCCTTGCCGGTGAGTTCGGCCTTCGCCGCCGCGGGCGGTGGCTCCTCGCTGCCGCGGCCACAGCCGCCGAGTGCGAGCAACCCGACGAGTACGGCAGCAGCGCCATAGCGCGACGGCATCCACGCGGCGCCACGAGATCCCGATGCATTCATGTGTGCCATCCCCCGCACGCTACCTGCAGCCCGCCGTCTCGCGTCGATTCTACGCGATTCAGCCACCATCGGGCCTCGGTCCACGGCTTCGCTCGCGATCCGCTTGCGCAGCAGCGCACGGGCGTGCGACCCATGGCCGCAAATATCGTGGCGGCGGCCAGCGCTCCGCCGGGGACCTCGCGGTGGGCGAGTTGCCGCTTCAGCGCGTGTTGACGGCGTAGCGCCCCGGCCCGAGCAGGGCCACGGCCACCGCCACGGCCAGAAACATGCCCTGCAGCTCGAGCGCCCAACCGCCGCTGCGCCCAAGTGCCAGCAGTTCGTGGCTGTGGGCGAGCCCGAACGCGAACACCATGTTGACCGCGATCACCAGCGCCGCCGGTCGCGTGTACCAGCCGATGATGACCATGAGCGGCGCGATGACCTCGCCGGCGTAGACTCCGTAGGCGACCCAGGCCGGCAGGCCCGTCCCGGTGATGAGTCCGGTGACGTAGCCAATGCCGCCGATGACCTTGCCGATGCCGTGGAG
>CAUJIY010000133.1 GCA_963205295.1 Pseudomonadota bacterium | reverse complement strand
AGGCAGCGTGGCGCGAGGCGCGCCGCGAGGTGATGCTCTACTGAACGCTCAGTGCGGCAGGGTGTCGAGCGCGCTGCCGGCGCGCGCCTCCCGCGGATCGAAGCGCAGCGGGCGTCCGTCGCGCAGCCACACCCGCAGGGCAAGCAGGCCGACGGCGAAGTTGGCGGCCCCGACGAGCAGGATCGGCCCGGAGATGCGCCAGTAATCGAAGAGGTAGCCGCCGGCGAGGCTGGTGCTGAGGATGCCGAGCGAACCGCACAGGCCCGCCAGCCCGATCACGGCGCCGCGCCGGTCGATGGGCGTCTCCTGGCCGAGCAGCGCGGTCACCGTGAGGATGACGCTCATCTGGCCGATCCCGACCAGGACGCCGCCGGCATAGCCGGCCGGCCCGAAGGGATGTTCCTGCAGGCCGAGCACGAGATAACCGGTGCCGCCGACGGCGAGCGCGGCCAGCACGCAGGCGAGGCGGTGCCAGCGGTCGACGAGCATGCCGATCAGCGGGGCGCTCAGCAGCGAGGAGAGCTGGATCAGCATGAACATGAAGCCGGCGCGCTTGATGGCCTCGGGGCCGTCGAGGCCCTCGTCGCGTGCGGCGCGCTGCAGCCACAGCGAGACGAAGGTCGCCACCAGGGTGAGATCGGCCCGCGAGATGAAAGCGCCGGCATAGCACACCAGCACACGCGGGTTGTCGCGTCCCTGTCGCAGCCCGATCTGCAGCACGCGCACGAGGCCGATGCGCGAGCGCTGCCCGCTCGGGGTCCCGCCCTGCAGTCCGAGCTGCAGGGCGAGCGCCGTGCCGGCTGCCACGGCTGCCATCGCCCACAGCATGTAGCGGCCCGCCTCGGCACTGCCGACGCCGCGCGCCTGGAAATACGCCGGCATCGCCGCGAACAGCGCGGTGGCGAGGCCGACGCCGAGGCCGTTCAGCACGCCGGTGGTACCGGCCATGCGCCCGCGCGCGCCTTCGGCGGGATAGTCGGCGGCGGTCACCGCGATCATCACGCTCACGAAGCCGAGGCCGACGGCGTAGACGAAGCGCCCGACATAGAGGTCCCCGATCGCATCGGCCAGCGCGTACACGGCGAAGCCGAACGCCGTGACCAGTGTGCCGGCGGCGAACAGCGGCCTGCGGCCGACGCGGTCGGACAGGGCGCCGGCGACACTGACCAGCGCGAGGATCACGACTTCATGGATGGTCGTCAGCCAGCCGGTCACCTGCCCGTGCCGCTGCGGCGGGATGCCGATGATCTCGGTGAGCACGTAGGGCTGCGAGAAACTGAGGAAGCTCACGATCGGCATGATCGCGAACGCGGAGTAGAGATACGTCCAGGCGTTGGTCGCGCTGATGCCGGCTGCGAACTGGAGGGGGCCGAGCCGGTAGCCGGCAGGCGATGGCGGACGATCGGCGTTCATCGGCAGGACGGCTCCGCAGCTGTCACGGCAGCCGCTCGCGGGCGGCAGTATGGCCCGCGGAGCGTGCCGTTGGGCACCTCGTGGCCTGCCGGTGGCGGCGGCTGTGCGTGACTGACCGCGGGGTGGTGCGGGGGCAATCCCCGTTCCCGCCCTGCCGCACACCCGCCATGCCCGCTACACTCACGTCCGTTCCTCACCCGGGGCCCGTTCACGATGTTGCGTGCCATCGCTGTCGTCACCCTCGTCGTCCAGCAGCTCGCGGGCGTCGAAATGGCTTACCGCGACGACCTCCACTACGAAGCCATCGACCGCGGTGCCGTGACCGGCGAACTCGCCGCGGTCTGGGACACGCCGGCGATGGCCGGGCGTGACTATGTGCTGATGCGTCCGGCGAGCGGCGCCGACGTCCACCTGCGCCTCGTGCAGGCGGCACCCGGCAGTCCGCCGGCGACGGCATTCCGCACGACCGGCTGGAACGCGGCGGAACTGCTGGTCACGGACCCCGACATGCTGGCCCTGCGACTCGATGGCTCGGCGTTCCGGATGATCGGCCCCCCGCGCAACCTGGCGGCCGGCGAGAACCCGACGCGCGCCATGCAGGTGCTCGGCCCGGCAGGCGAAGCGCTGTACCTGACGCGCTTCGTGCCGGGCGCGAGCGGGCTCGATCTCGGCCGTGCCGTGACGCCCGTGGACCGGGTCTTCATCATGGTCGTCGGCGGGCGCGACCTCGACGCGTTGCGCGCGTTCTACCGCGATACGCTCGGGCTGCCGCTCACCGAGTACGGCCGGTGGCCGATCGGCGTGCTCGCCACGGCATGGAGCCTGCCGCCGGAGACCCGGTTCGCTCTGGCCGGTGCGGCGCTGCCCCGTGACTTCATGGTGGAACTCGACGACTACCCGGACCAGGCGCCTGCACGACGACGGGCATCGGGTGCATTGCCGGTCGGCTGGGCCATGGTGACCTTCACGGCCCGGGAACTCGACGGCCTCGCGGTGACCTGGCGCAGCAGGCCGCGTCCGGTCGCGGGCCAGCCGTACCGCGGCCGCACGACCGGCGTCACCGTCGGTCCGGCCGGGGAGTGGATCGAGGTGATCGAAGCGCCCGAAGGGCGCTGAAGTCGGCTGGTCAGGCAGCGCCGCCGTCGCAGGCGCAGCCGCCGCAGGGCGAGCCATAGTCGCAGGGCCGCTCGGTGCTGCCGAGGTTGCCGCTGGAAACGACGGCACCGCCGGTGATGAGCCGGCGTACCGCGGCGCCGGCGGGTGTATTGCCGGCGTCGATTCCTGCGCGCGCGCACAGCTCACCCCAGCTCGCGATGTCCTCGCTCATGCGGTGAGCGACCTCGACTACGCGACCGTTGGCTTCGCAAAGGTAATCGTAGGTGGGCATGTGCGGATTCTAGGCGCGGCGTGCCGGCGGGCTCAATCCCCGCGTCGGTGGTCCGAGCCCGGTGTTGCGCACGCTCGCTCGCCGGCGGCATGCGGTGCGTCGGCGAGCGGGCAGGGCGAGCCTTGTGGAAAAATGCCGGTCGGTCAGCGGGACCGGCGGCGCAGCAGGCTGCCGGCAGCGCCGACCGCGGCACCGAACATCCAGATGGCGCCCGGTAGCGGCACCACGTTGCGCACGAAGGCCTGTCCACCGTTGGTGGTCCCGATGTCGATGTCCGCGAAGAGGTCGAGCGGCACGGCAGGCTCGGTCTCGTAGACGGGATTGCCAAATTCGTCGAGGACCGGGTTGCCGAACTCGTCGAGCAGCGGTATCGGATTGCCGAACTCGTCGAGTACCGGGACTTCGCCGGTGCCGATGGTCCTGGTCTGGAAGACAGAGTCGCCGTACTGGTCGTACACCGGGTTGCCGAACTCGTCGAGCAGCGGGATGGGATCGCCGTTCGCGTCGCGCACCAGGACCTCGCCCGTGCCGAGGGCATTGAAGTTCAGCGTCAGACCGGTGGACGGGAAGGTGTAGGTGCCGGGTGCCACGGGGCCTGCGCTCGGGGTGAAGCTGCCGAAGAGGTAGTCGCGCGACTGGCCCGGCAGCAGCGTGAACGTGGTGTCCTGCGCCGGCAGGAAGTTGATGGTGTCTGGTCCGCTGACATTGAAGCTGAAGTTGTAGGGCGGCCCGCCGCTGCACGAGCTGGTGAAGGTGACACCGCCGCAGCCGAACCAGGTGTTGAGGTAGACGCGGATGAGCGAGGTCGCTGTCACGCTGACCAGGTCCGGTGTCGGCGTCTCCTGGTTGAATTCCGAGAAGTACTGGGGATAGTTCGCGACGGGAATGCCGAAAGACGGGGTCCCGTTCTCGTCGGTGTTGATCACCAGCGG
>CAUJIY010000132.1 GCA_963205295.1 Pseudomonadota bacterium | reverse complement strand
TTTACGGCTCCAGCACCGTCGAGCCCGTGGTGCGCCGCGCCTCGAGATCGGCGTGGGCACGGGCCGTCTCGGCCAGCGCATAACTCTGACCGATGTGGATCTTCACGGTGCCACGGGCGATCAGGCCGAGCAGCTCACCAGCGGCTGCCTCCAGATCGGCACGTGCGACGATGAAGTCGAAGAGCGTCGGCCGCGTCACGTACAGCGAACCACGCCGCGAAAGCTCCAGGGGCGAGAACGGTTCGACCGGACCGGAGGCGTTGCCGTAGGTCACCATCACGCCGTGGCGGCGCAGGCAGTCGAGCGACTGGGTGAACGTGGTGCGGCCGACCGAGTCGTAGACCGCGGCCACGCCTTCGCCGTCGGTCAGGGCGCGCACGCGCGCCACCAGCTGCGGGTCGTCGGCAGCGACCACCTCGGCGTAGCCATGCCGGTGGGCGAGCGCCGCCTTCGCCGCCGTGCCGGCCACACCGATGACGCGCACGCCGAGACTCGCCGCCCACTGACCGAGGATGAGCCCGACTCCGCCCGCGGCGGCGTAGGCGAGCACGGTATCCCCCGCTTTGACCGGATAACTGCGGCGCAGGAGATACCAGGCCGTGAGTCCCTTGAGCATGCTGGCCGCCGCGGTGCGCTCGTCGACGTTCGCGGGCAGCTTCACCAGCCGGTCGGCAGCGATGACCCGCGCCTCGGCGTAGGCGCCGGGCGGCGGGCTGCAGTACGCCACACGATCTCCGGCCCGCACGCCGGTGACACCGTCACCGACGGCATCCACCACCCCGGCCGCCTCCATGCCGAGGGTCGTCGGCAGCGTCAGCGGATAGAGCCCGGAACGCTGGTACGTATCGATGAAATTGAGCCCGATCGCCACGTGGCGCACCCGCGCCTGGCCAGGCCCGGGCACCGGCTGCGGCAGATCGACGTACTCGAGCACCTCGGGGCCGCCATAGCGGCTGATCTGGATCGCCTTCATCTAAGCTCCCTCCGCGCGCGGCCGGCGCGCCAACCGCCGCGAGTATAATCGGCTGCCCGAGCGCAGGTCCCGCGACGACGACGACACACCCATGCCCGACAAAGTCATCATCGCGGGTGCCGGCCAGGCCGCAGCGCAGGCGGTCATCACGCTCCGCCACGGCGGATTCACCGGCGGGATCCTCCTCGTGGGTGAGGAGCCCTACCTCCCGTACCAGCGCCCGCCGCTGTCGAAGAAGTACCTCGCCGGGGAGATGGAACTCGAGCGGCTGCACCTGCGCCCCGAGTCATTCTATGTGGATCACGGCGTGCAGCTGCACCTCGGCACCCGCGTGGAAGCCATCGACCGCAGCCGCCGCACGGTCCGTGTCGACGGCGCGGACCTCGGCTACGACCGCCTGGTTCTCGCCACCGGCAGCCACGTACGCCGCCTGGCGATCCCGGGCCACGATGTGCCGCAGCTGCACTACCTGCGTACGATCGATGACGTGCGCGGGATCCAGCCGCAGCTGCGCGCCGGACAGCGCCTGGTGGTCATCGGCGGCGGCTACGTCGGCCTCGAGGTTGCGGCGGTCGCGGTGCAGGCGGGCCTTGCCGTCACCGTGGTGGAAATCGCCGACCGGCTGATGGCGCGCGCGGTCGCACCCCTGCTGTCGCAGTTCTACCTGAAGGCCCACCAGGCAGCCGGCGTTGCGTTCCGGCTGCAGACCGGGGTCACCGGGATCCGCCGGGCTGCCGGCCACGTGGAGGTTCAGTGCACCGCCGGTGCGGCCCTGGCAGCCGATCTGGTCGTGGTCGGGGTCGGCATCCTGCCGACCACGGCGCTTGCCGCAGCCGCCGGCCTCGAGGTCGACAACGGCATCGTCGTCGACGAACTGTGCCGCACCAGCGATCCGCACATCTACGCTGCGGGCGACTGCACCAGTCACCCGAACGCGCTGCTCGGCCGGCGCCTGCGCCTGGAGTCCGTGCACAACGCGCAGGAACAGGGCAAGACCGCGGCACTCGCCATACTCGGCCAGCCCGAGCCCTACGCCCAGATCCCGTGGTTCTGGTCGGATCAGTACGACCTGAAGCTGCAGATGACCGGCATCGCCGAGGATTACACCACGATGGTGGTACGTGGTGATCCGGACAAGCGCGCGTTCGCCGCCTGCTATTTCACCGGCGAGCAGCTGATCGCCGTGCACGCGGTCAACAGCCCGCGTGAGTTCATGCTGTCGAAGAAGCTGATCGCACAGGGAGCGCGGCTCGACCCGGCGCTCGTGGCGGATACGGCGATCCCCTTCAAGGACATCGCCGCGAGCGCCAGCCCCGGCTGAGGCGTCCGCCTCACTCGATCGCGAGGTCCAGCTGGCGCAGGCCGACCAGGTCGCCCGGGGCATCGTCCACAGGCGAGTACTCCTCACGGAAGCCGCCGCGCACGGCGGCGAACTCGCCACTGCCGGCGACGATCAGGTTGGCACCGAGCCCGGGCACCGGCGGCAGTGCATAGCTGGCGCGGCCAGGCTGAAAGCCCCGTCCACGCAACGCCGACCACAGGCCATCACGCACCGGGGTCCAGAAATTCTCCGACCCCGCAAGCAGCAGACTGCCCTGTCCGGGCCAGACGATGTTCCAGGCGGTGACCATCCCGAGCCGGGCCTGCAGCAGCGAGTTCGGCCGCGCCAGTGCCGAGAGGCGTACCGCCAGTGCCGGGCGGTTGCCCGCATCGCTGCCGAGCGCGACGACCTCGGCGCGCGCGTCGCCGATACCCGGATCGTCGAATGTCCGGTCAGCGCCGAACCCGAGCAACCCGGCCGGGGTCAGCGCCAGCCCCTCGTAGCCGGCGCCGCCCTGCCAGCTGAAGCTGCGGATGGCACCCGACAGTCCCGCAGCGCCGTCCCGCGCAAAGGCGATCGGGTTGAACAGCAGCACGGTGGTGCCGGCGAACAGGCCGATGACGAGCCCGGCGATGATGACGAGGGCTTTCATCACGGCACCGCCTGCACCCAGGTGCGCAGCGTAATGCGCCCGCGGCTCGTGCCGTTCGCGGCGACCTCGCGCCGTTCCCAGGTCTCGTCGTAGCTGCCCTGCAGGCCGGCGAACTCCGCGGTGCCGCCACCTACGCGCCCGGTGCCACCGTCCGCTGGACCGGCGGTGATGCGCTGGCGTTCGCCACCGGCCCAGAACGCCGGCATGTCGACCACCGGCACGATGCGGCCGGCGGCATCGGGCCGCGGCAGTGTGTCGTGGGCATCGGCCTGCGACAGAAACAGTGAACCGCGGCTCGGCAGGAGCAACATCCACTCGGAATGCGAGCCACGGCCTGCCTCGGCCGGGTCGGCCGCAGTCGCTGTGCGGCTCGCCAGGCCCACGACATTGCCGGCGACGTCCCGCAGCCGGAACAGCTCGGCCGCGGCTGTTACGCCGGTTACGTCCTGGAGGACCGACAACTGGCCGGCCGGGTGCACCGGGCCGGCGCCGGCGGCGCGCAGCGGCTGCACGCGATCACCCGGCCACTCGATGATGAAGGTTTCCTCACGGCCACCGTCCGGCACCACGGCGATGACCGAGCGGTAGCGCGTCGACTCCGGCAATGGAAACACGCCGGCCGCGAGCACGCTGAGCAGCACGCCGCCGAACACCGATCCGTAGAAAAGTCGCGCCACCTGCCCTGTATCCCCAGGCCCGAGACGGGCTGCGTGATGGTAAACGGGCCGGGTGGCACGGCACAACCGACGGCGAGTTCTGCCACCGCGTCAGGCGTAGTAGGCGGCGAGGTACTCCGCGAAATCAAGCGTGTCGTGTTCCTCGATCCAGCACTGACGGTCGAGCGAAGCCAGCGCCTCGGTCTCGAGCAGTTGCCCGTGGCTGTTGGCCTGCGGCGACATGGCGCGGAAGTGCCCGCGGTGGCGGCGCGCCAGATCGAGCCCGAACTCGCCGAGTCCCTGGCGCTGCTCGTGCAGGTCGCGCAGCAACCGCGCCGAGGGCGTACGCCCGGGATCCTCGAGGCGTGCGACCGCTTCGCTGCAGGCCTGCCGGTAGTGGTCGCCCGCCGCGGCATCGAGGATCCCGGCGACGCCCTGCATGCGCCCGAGCACCTCGCCTGCCCAGGCGCGCATGGCGACCGGCTGCGCACAACGGCGCAGCACCAGCCCGTCCTCACGGCCACGGCGCGCGACGGCACCGTGGTTGAAATCGATGTCCTCGCGTTCGGCCGCGGTGATGGGCGGGCTGGCCGCGAGCAGGCAGTAGACGAGAAACACCTCGGCGAAGCGCAGTGCCGGCTCCTCCACCCCTATCGGCGAGTACGGATCGAGGTCGAGAGCGCGCAGCTCCACGTACTCGACGCCACCCCGGCGCAGCGCCGTCGTCGGCCGCTCACCGCTCAGCGCCGAGCGCTTGGGTCGCACCGTGCTGTAGTACTCGTTCTCGATCTGCAGCTGGTTGGCGTTGAGCTGGCGCCAGACACCGTCGACCTGCACCCCGATGCGCTCGAAGCGCGGATTCGGCGTGCGTATCGCCCGCGACAGGTCGGCGACGTATTCCTCCAGGCTGTTGGCGGAGATCCACAGGCCCGCCTGGCTCTCGTTCTTGTAGCCGATGTCGCTCATGCGCAGCGACGTCGCCCAGGGTGCGTAGTAGCTGCTCCGGTCGAGTTCCACGAGACCCACCGCACCGCCGGGCAGGAAACAGCGGCATACCGCAGGCGAGGCGCCGAACAGGTACAGCAGCAGCCAGTCGAGCCGGCGCACGTTGCGGACCATGCCGAGATAGGCGGCGGACTTCAGCTCCGCCGTGCTGCTATCCCGGCGTTCGATGGCGGCCCACGCCGGCCAGAAGGCGTCGGGCAGCGAGAAGTTGAAGTGCACGCCGGCGATGGCCTGCATGTAGCGCCCGTAGCGGTAGCCGAGGCCACGGCGATAGACGGTCTTCATGGTGCCGACGTTGGAGCTGCCGTAGCGGGCGAGCGGGATGTCGTCCTCGCCGCGCAGGCGACAGGGCATCGAGGTGGGCCACAGCAGCTCCTCGCCGATGGTGCCGCAGACGAACTGGTGGATGTCGCCGAGGAAGCCGAGCGTGGCCTTCGTACCGGGATCTGGCGGCGTGATGAACTCGAGCAGCGCCTCGGAGTAGTCGGTGGTGATGTAGCGGTTGGTCAGCGCCGAGCCGAGCGCCATCGGGTGATCGGTGGCCGCGATGAACCCTTCGGGCGTGACGCGCAGGCACTCCTTCTCGACGCCGCGCAGCCCGCCCCGCAGCAGCGCCGGCCCCCCTGCGCCATCCAGGGCTGCAAGCCGCTCGTCGTACGACCGGGTCACCTCATCGCACTCCTGACACCTCCGGGGTCCATAAGCCTACACGGCCACGGCCGGGATCGGGGATGCTTTACCGCCGGCGTGCGGCACGTGGCCGCAGGCTCAGGCGCCGAAGACGCGCACGGCGTAGTCGTCGAGCCAGCTGTCGAGGCGATAGTTGGCGACGAATCCGCAGTGGCCACCCCAGCGGCTGCACACGATGCGCAGTGCCGGCGGCCGCGCCAGCCGGGCCGCGTCGGCGACCGGGATCACCGGGTCGTCCACGGCGAGCAGCAGTTCGCCGGGCACCTCGAGCCTGGCGAGGCGCTCGCCGGTGAGCGCATAGCCGGCCAGGTAACTGTCGAGGTCGGGAAACTCCGTGTGGTGGCGGACGAAGTAGTCCGTCATGCTGCGCAGATCGCGAAAGCGCCCAAGCTCGCCGAAGTCGTAGCGGCCGGGAAAGGCCGCGCGCTTGCGTTCGAGCGAACTGCGCCACTTGTGGATGAAGTACAGGCGGTACGGCGGCAGGCCGCCGTCGAGTGCGGCGAGGGTCGCCCGCGGATCGAGCACGGGACAGACCGCGAGCACGCGCTCGATCCGCAACCCGGCCTCGGCGGCGCGGGCCGCCACCCGCAGCGCGAAATTTCCACCGAGTGAAAAACCACCGACGTACAGCCGCTCGTCCGGATGACGATCCTGCAGGACCCGCACGGCGTGCACGACCTCGTCGAGGCGGCAGGAATGGAACAGCTCCTCGTTGAGGTGATGCGAATCACCGTGGTCGCGCAGGTTCAGCCGCACCACACGGAAGCCGGCGTGCACGAGCCGCGCCGCGAGCGACACCATGTAGCTGGAGCGTGCACTGCCTTCCCAGCCGTGGATCAGCACCGCCATGCGCCCGGTGCCGCCATCCACCGGGGCCGTGTGCTCGGCAAGCAGGCGCACGCCCGCACCACCGTCGACGACCTCGACGACGGTGCCGGCGAGGTACGGCGCTGCGTGGCGATGCACCCGGCGCTGCCGCCATGGAGCACTGGCCAGCGCCGACTGCAGGTGCGCATCGCGGATGAGGGCTGGGGGCTCGAAGCCGGCCATGTCGTTCGCCGTTGTCGCTGGCGCCGGGCGGCGTGGCGACGATCGCAGCGCCCCGGCGGTTGACGTTCAGGGTAGCAGGGTATCGGGCCACAGCGTGACGCTGACGCGCTGGTTCTCGCGCGCGATGGCGTTCCACTCCCCGGCAGTGAGTCCCTGCGGGTCGGCCGGGTACGGCACCCGCGGCGCTGCATTGCCGTGCGGCACGATCTCGATTCGCACCGCGGCATCGGTGGTACGGGTGCCGAGGAAGCTGGCGAACACCACCGACTGGCGCGCGGACACCGAGCGGGCTTCATCCGCGCCGAGACCGATGCGTGCGCAGTCGGTTGCCGGCAGGCTGTCCGGCGCCGGCATCAGGCTGTCGTCGGGACCGCGGACGTAGCAGAAATCGCCGACGTGGCTGTCGAGCTGCACGACGCCGGTGAAACCGAGTGTCGCCAGGCGCTCGAGCAGGCCGCGCAGGGTTTCCAGGCGCCGGGAATCGAACGGCTCGGCCCCCGGCGGGAAGGTCGCCGACTGGTTGACGCCCCACTCGAGCGCGCGCACGAACTCGCCGGAGCGGCTCGAGACGGCGTCGCGCTCGGCGTCCAGCTGGCGCACGGTGTTCGCCGCGGTGGCGGCCGCGCTCGCGCGGCGCACCGTCATCGCCGCCATGAGGCTGGTGTTCTGTTCCACGGCAGCGCGCCACTTGCGCTGCGTGTCGAGGTGCAGCCAGAAGAACGCGCCCGCCAGCACCGTGAGCGTCAGCACCAGCAGCGGCGTCAGCCAGGAGCGCAGCGGTGCCGCAGGCCTGGGTTGCGGCACCTGCTCGCCGAGGAGCCGCGAGACCGTGGCCTCGACATCGGCACGCAGCGCCGTGGTCTGGCCCTCGAACTGCTCGCGCAGCCAGCGCCGCAGGTCGGTCCGATCACCCTCATCCGGCAGGCGCGGCAGGTCGCGCGGGATCTGCACCGGCGGCTCCGCTACCTCCGGCGCCGCCTCGTCGTCGACGAGGCGCAGCGACCTGAGGACTTCCGACACCTCAACCGCCTTGATCTGCTTCGGCAGGACCCCGACGGCGCCGAGGGCGCGCGCCTGGCCCACGTACACCTCGCCCGCCTGCGAGGTGTACATCATGATCGGGATCGTGGCCGTCGCCGGGTTGCTCTTGATGGCCTGTACGGCCTGCAGGCCGTCCATGCCCGGCATCAGGTGATCCATGAAGATCACGTCCGGACGGCTGCGCCGCAGGTACTCGAGCGCTTCCTCGGCCGAGGAGGCCGTTTCCACGCGCAGCCGGTTGGCGGCCAGCATCTCGCCGAGCACCTGCCGCGCCGTGCGGCTGTCGTCGACGATCAGGGCACATTTGTGCGCCATACGCGGGGCTTCCACGCCGGGACGGGGCCGGAAATGCACGATGATTGTAGCGCCAGGCCCGGGGAAAACAGCGCCTGCGTCACACATCCGCCGGCCGGGAACCTGGCGGTCGCGGCCGGCACCTCCTGCTAGAATGCGGGTACGGGCCCGGCCGGCAGCGGGCCTGCGCGATAACGACAACCAGCGTGCCGGACGGACAGGAACACGCGATGAAGCCCCGCAGCCTGTTTCCCGGAAACGTGCTCACCACGGTGACGGTGTGCGCCCTGGCCGTGGCTGTCGCCGTCATCGGCCTGTACGTTGTGCTGCATCGCTCGGCGAACCTCAGCACGACGGACTACGCAACCCCCCTGCTCGCACTGACGGTGACCACGGCAGTCCTGGTGACGGTATTCGCGCTGCTCGCCGTCTGGACCCGCAACCAGGTCAGCGACATCCGCAAGCTCATCCGCAGCGCCGGGCGCATGACTGCCGGTGACTACGACGGGCCGCTCACCCTCGAGCGCAACGACGAACTCGGCGAACTCGCGCGCCGCCTCGACGAACTGCGCGAACGGCTGCGCACGGCGACCATCTCCCGCGACTACCTTGTCCAGGTACTCGCCAGCATGAGCGAAGCGTTGCTGCTCGTGGATACTGCCGGCCACGTCACCCGCGCCAATCCGGCTGCCTGCCAGCTGCTCGACTGCGACGAGGGCAGGCTCATCGGGCGTGAGGTCGCAGACCTGTTCACCGCTGGCCAATTTGGGGAGTTCCAGCTGGCCGAGACCGGCCCGCGCGCACGGGAGAGTGCCCTGCTCGGAGCAGGCGGCCAGGAGGTCCCGGTCTCCTACACGGTGTCGCAGTTCCACGGCAGCGATCCGGCCATGCGCGGCTATGTCGTCGCCGCCCGCAACATTGCCGAACGCAAGCTCGCCGAGCAGCGCATCCGTTACCTCGCCCGCATCGATGCGCTGACCAAGGTGCCGAACCGCATGCAGTTCCAGCACCTCATGCAGCGCGCCATCGCCCGTTCGGGACGCCAGGGCCGGCAGTTCGCCCTGCTGTACATCGACGTCGACCGCTTCAAGGACATCAATGACATCTATGGCCACAGTGCCGGTGACGTGTGCCTGGAGACACTCACCGAGCGCGTCGGGCGCCTGTTGCCGGAAAGCACCGTGATGGGACGTTTCGCCGGCGACGAGTTCGGCGTGATCCTCGAGGGTGCCGCGAACGACAGGGAGAACGAGGCCGCGCTCGCCGACAGCGCCAGGCGCATCCTGCGCGAGATCGCCCGGCCCTTCGCCTTCCACGGCCACCAGATCCACATGACGGCGAGCATCGGCATCGCGATCTACCCGGGCGATGCCCGCAACGTGATCGACCTGGTGCGCAGTGCCGACTCCGCCCTCTACCACGCCAAGCGCGCCGGCGGCGATTCCTTCGAGCTCTTCAACCCCGAGATGAATGCGCTCGCCACCGAAAGGTTGATGCTGAAGAGCAAGCTGCGCCGCGCCTTCGAGCGCGACGAACTGTTGCTGCACTACCAGCCCAAGGTCGACGTGACGACGGGACGGGTAGTGGGCGCCGAGGCGCTGGTACGCTGGGACCTGTCCGAGCGCGGACTCGTGCTGCCCTCGGAGTTCATTCCGCTCGCCGAGGAAAGCAACCTGATTCTCGACATCGGGGAGTGGGTGCTCGACCGGGTCTGCCACGACTTCAAGGCCTGGCAGGCACAGCAGCTGTTCCCCGGCCGGATCGCCGTGAATCTCTCCCTCAAGCAGCTGCGCCAGCCGAACTTCAGCCAGCGCGTCCTCGGCATCTGCCGTCGCCACGGTGTGGCGCTGGCGAGCCTCGAGCTGGAGATCACCGAGAGCACCCTGATGGAGGACGCCGAGCGTACCCTCAAGGTGCTCGACGAGCTCTACAACATGGGGCTGTCGCTCGCCATCGACGACTTCGGCACCGGCTACTCGTCGCTGAGCGCCCTGCAGAAGTTTCCCATCAACACCCTGAAGGTCGACCGCTCCTTCGTACGCGACGCGGCCACGGATGCGGACGACGCCATGATCGTACGCACCATCATCCAGATGGGGCATGGCCTGAAGCTCGACGTCATCGCCGAAGGCGTGGAATCGGCGGGCCAGCTCGAGTTCCTGCGCGCGGCCGGCTGCGATTATGTCCAGGGACTGCTGTTCGGCGAGCCGATGAAAGCCGTGGAGTTCCGGCAGCTGCTGCAGTCCCAGCAGCAAGGCACCCCCGTCTTTCGCCGCCTGCTCGCCTGACACCCGGCTGACGGAATGCCGCCGTCAGGTCATGACCACCGGCTCGGGCCTGCGGCATAATCACCGCCACCCCGTCACGCAAGGGCCTCAGACACATGAAACCGATTGCCTGCTCGCTGATTGCCGCCGCTGCACTGCTCGCCCCGCCGTTCGCTGCAGCTGCCTGCACCTATCCACCGGAAGTCACCATTCCCGACGGCAGCACGGCGTCGGAGGACGACATGAAGGCGGCTAACGGCGCGGTCCGCGAGTACATGGCCAGGGTCGAGGAATATCTCGCCTGCATGGACGACGAGGAGAAGGCGCTCGGCGAAGCCGTCACCGACGAACAGAAGAAGGTGCACACGGCCCGGCACAACGCGGCAGTCGATGCCCTGAATGCGGTGGCGGCCCGTTACAACGAGCAGGTCCGCCTGCACAAGGCGAAGAACCCGTAAGTCCACCACCGTGCCGCCCCGCGGCACGGCCCGGTGGTAGAATCCCGGCCCCGTCGGCCCCCCACCCCCGCGCGTGGTGCGCATGGTGGGGCGCAAGACGACGTCCAGACAGCTTCGGAGGAAGGCCTTCCATGACCCAGCCCGCCAGAGTCGCCATCACGGGTGCCGCCGGCCAGATCGGCTACCAGCTCGCGTTCCGCATCGCTTCGGGACAGCTGCTCGGCGCCAACCAGCCCGTGATCCTGCAGCTCCTCGAGATCACCCCGGCACTGAATGCCCTGAAGGGCGTGGTCATGGAACTCGAGGACTGCGCCTTCCCGACGCTGCACGGGGTGGTGGCGACCGACCGGGCCGAGGAAGCCTTCCGCGATGCCGACTATGCATTGCTGGTCGGCGCGAAGCCGCGCGGACCCGGCATGGAGCGCGCCGATCTGCTGAAGGAGAACGCGAAGATCTTCTCCACGCAGGGTAAGGCGATGAACGAGCACGCCAGCCGCAACATCCGCGTGCTGGTGGTCGGCAATCCGGCCAATACCAATGCGCTCATCGCCCAGAGCAACGCTCCGGACCTCAATCCGGCCAACTTCACCGCGATGACGCGCCTCGACCACAACCGCGCGCTGGCGCAGCTCGCGGCGAAGACGACCACCCACGTCACCCAGATCAAGCGCATGACCATCTGGGGCAACCACTCCTCGACCCAGTATCCGGACATCAGCCAGGCCGTGGTCGGCGACCGCGCGGCGCGCGATCTCGTCGGCCAGGACTGGATCGCCGGGGACTTCATTCCCACGGTGCAGCAGCGCGGTGCGGCGATCATCAAGGCACGCGGCCTGTCGAGCGCGGCCTCGGCTGCCTCCGCAGCGATCGACCACGTGCGCGACTGGGTCCTCGGTACCCCGGGCGACGACTGGGTGAGCATGGCCGTGCCCGCCGACGGCAGCTACGGCATCGCTGCAGGCGTCATCTACTCGTTTCCCTGCCGCTGCGCCAAGGGCCGCTACGAAATCGTCCAGGGGCTGCCGGTGAACGATTTCAGCCGCGAGCGCATGGACGCCACCGACCGCGAGCTGCGCGAGGAGCGCGCCGCGATCGCAGACCTGCTGCCGCGCTGATCGCGGCGGCAGCCGCCGCGGCGCCTGCATCACATCACGAGGGTCCGGACGCGAGTCCGGGCCCTTTTTCGCTTATATTCCAAGTACTGTCCACGCGTCGCCCGGAGGACCCCGCCGTGCTCGCCTTCCTCAACTGGCTGTTCTGGACCCTGGCACTGGCAGCCGTCGGGCTGGCCCTGGCGTACCGGCGCGTCGACCTGCGCACCGCCACGGCCACGCTCGGCCTCGCCCTGGTCGCCTACTTCACGCTCGCCGGGCCGCACTGGCTCTTCGGGCTGCTGCTCGCGGCGCTGTGGAGTGGCCTGCTCGCGCTGAATTTCACCCGGTTTCGCCGCGAGCAGCTGACCGCCCCGCTGCTGCGCTTCTATCGCACGCTGGTGCCGCAGCTGTCGGCCACCGAACGCGAGGCGCTCGAGGCGGGTACCGTGTGGTGGGACGGCGAACTGTTCACCGGGCTGCCCGACTGGAGCCGGCTGGCAGCACTACCCCCGCCGCAGCTCACGGCCGAGGAGCGGGCCTTCCTCGACGGGCCGACGCAGGAACTGTGCCGGCGGCTCGACGACTGGGAAATCACCCACGAACTCGGCGACATGCCGCGCGCGACCTGGGACTACATCATCGGGCAGCGCTTCTTCGCCATGATCATCCCGAAGCGCTACGGCGGCCTGGAATTCTCGCCGCTGGCCGTGGCGATGGTGCTCGCCCGGCTCGCCAGCCGCAGCGCGGTCGCCGCCTCGACCATCGGGGTGCCGAACTCGCTCGGACCGGCCGAACTGCTGATGCACTACGGTACCGAGGAGCAGAAGGACCATTACCTGCCGCGCCTCGCCCGCGGTGAGGAAATCCCCTGTTTCGCGCTGACCAGCCCGCGCGTGGGTTCCGATGCGGCCTCGATCCTCGATACCGGCGTGGTGTGCCGCGGCGTGTTTGCGGGCCGCGAGGTGATCGGCATCCGCCTCAACTGGGACAAGCGCTACATCACGCTGGCGCCGATCGCCACCGTCCTCGGCCTCGCTTTCAAGCTCTACGACCCCGAGCACCTCATCGGCGAACAGGACGAGTACGGCATCACGGCAGCGCTGATCCCGACGCACCTGCCCGGCATCGAAATCGGCCGGCGCCACTTCCCGATCAACATTCCGTTCCAGAACGGCCCGACCCGCGGGCACGACGTGTTCGTGCCGGTCGACTACATCATCGGCGGGCGCGAGCGCGCCGGCCAGGGCTGGAAGATGCTCATGGAGCAGCTCTCGGCCGGTCGCGGCGTGACGCTGCCCGCCAACGCCATGGGCGGCGGCCGTGCGGCGGTGCACGCCTGCGGCGCCTATGCGCGCATTCGCCGCCAGTTCAACCTGCCGATCGCACGCTTCGAGGGGGTCGGCGAGGCACTCGCGCGCATCGCCGGGCACGCCTACATCATCAACGCCGCGGTCAGCGTGACCTGCACCGTGCTCGGCCGCGGCGAAAAGCCCGCCGTGCCCTCGGCGATCCTCAAGTACCACTGCACCGAGCTGGCGCGGCGCATCGCCAACGACGCCATGGACGTGCACGGCGGCAAGGGCATCATGCTGGGGCCGACGAACTACCTGGCCCGCAGCTACCAGGTGCTGCCCGTGGCGATCACGGTGGAGGGCGCCAACATCCTCACCCGCAGCCTGATCATCTTCGGGCAGGGTGCGGTGCGCTGCCACCCGTTCGTGCTGAAGGAAATGGAGGCTGCGCAGGATCCGGATTTCGAGCGGGCGCTGGCCGGCTTCGACCGCCACCTTTTCGGCCACATCGGCTACGCCATCAGCAACGCAGCGCGCTCCTTCTGGCTGGCGCTCACGCATGCGCGCTACAGCAGCGTGCCGGTGAGCGGCCCCACCGCGCGCTACTACCAGCATGTCAACCGCTTCAGCGCCGCTTTCGCGCTCTCTGCGGACGCCGCCATGCTGACCCTCGGCGGCGGCCTCAAGCGGCGCGAACTGCTGTCGGCACGTCTCGGTGACGTGTTCAGCGCCATGTACCTGGCGAGCATGGTACTCAAGCACTACGAAAACCAGGGACAGCACGCTGCAGACCTGCCGCTGGTGGAGTGGTCCTGCCGCACCCTGCTCTACCACGCGCAGGAGCAGCTGCACGGCTTCCTGCGCAACCTGCCGAACCGCTGGGTGGCCTCCGCGCTGCGTGCCCTGGTCTTTCCCCGCGGGCGCCAGTATTCGGCACCGGACGACGATCTCGGCGGGCAGATCGTGGCGCTCATCACGCATCCCACCGAGACCCGCGAGCGGCTGTGCGCGGGCATCTACGCCGCCGACGAACCCGGCAGCCCGCTCGGCGCCCTGCAGCGCGCACTGGAGCAGGCCGAAGCACTGGTACCCCTCGACGAGCGGCTGCGCGACGCCATCCGCAGTGGCCTCGTGACGAGCGAGCACCCGCTCGAGCAGATCGAAGCGGCCGAACGGCAGGGGATCGTCAACGCCGCCGAGGCCGACCAGCTGCGCCGCTACGACGCCCTGGTCATGGAGCTGACCGGAGTCGACGACTTCGAACCGGGCGCCATCGGGCGTACCACCGGGGCCGCTGCAGCGCAGTCGGCCGAGGATCGTGCGCCAGCGTACCGGGTGGGGTGAGTCGCCAGGACGGCGCGCCGCGACGATTCCCTACAGTCGCACCGGCCTGAATTGCGGGATAAACCCAAAAAAGAACGGCGCCCGCAGGCGCCGTTCCGTTCGTCTCTTGTGCTTCGGTGTCAGCGGCGCGCAGCCAGCGGCTTGCGGCGCGTGGCCCACAGCAGGCCGAACAGGCCGATGACCGCCAGGCCGATGCTGCCGGGCTCGTCCACCGCCGTCGGGCGGAACTTGAGACCGATGATCAGGTCGTCATGGTTGTCGTCGTTCTTGGCGCCCGAGTCGTCCCAGAAGGCCATCCAGTTGTTCAGGTCGCCGCCCGACCCAGCCGTGAACGTGCGTGCGCCGGTGGTCGGATCGTAGTTGGAGAGACCCGCGTAGCCGATGCTGCGGTATCCGCCGACGAGCCCGTAGTTGTACTGAGTGATGATCGAGGCGGCGCTGTCGTTCCAGACGCAGCGCGAACCGAGCACCGCGTCGCCACCGGTGGTGCAGAAGCCGAAATCCAGCAGGTCGCCCGCCGAAACGGCCAGCGAACCGACCAGTTCATGCGGTGCGTAGAAGGTGTCCGACAGACCGGTCGTCGAAACCGCCACGCTCTCACCGACAATCAGCCGGTTGGTGTAGCTGGCCTCGTTGCCGACGTAGAAGAAATCGACAACCCCGGCCGAGGTCGCGCGCAGCTGGCCGAAGTACAGCGTGTTCGGGCGGGGCGCAGGCAGATCGTTGCCGATGGTGTTGGTCGTGGTCGCGCCTGGAACGAAGGCAGCGGTGACCGCTGTGTCGAGGATCAGACCCGCCTGGGCGAGGCTGGTCGTCGCGGCCAGGGCCAACGTCCCGAGGATCTTCAGCGGAGTCGAGGTCATGCGTGCACCCTTCCTGTTGCTTTTGCTCAGCATAGCGTTCCGGCTGTTTCACTGCAAACCGCGTGCCAATGCTTTTGAAACAGAGAGTTAGGCGACCCCAGACTGCATCCTGCAGTGATCCTTGTAAATACAACCGACACCCTGTTCCTGGGAGTTCGTCCCGCCACGTGCGCCGCCAGGCCCGATAACCCGAAATAGCCGGGGAAAAGCCTGCCGCGGGAATCGCGGTGCGCACAGCTGTCCATCTTCCAGCACCGCCGATATGTCGAATCTCTTTACAAAGCATCCGCCTGTAAGGCGGTGAAGCCCTGTCGCCAGGCGTCCACTGGTAGCGCTTCGTCTTCGACGACCTCGAAAGTCCTGCCGACCGCCGCCGGCTGGTTGAGGGTCGCAATGACGATCCGGGCGGCGTCGGCCCTCGTGATGCGTCCGAAACCCGTATCGCCCTGCATGAGCCTGAGCCCGGTGCGGCCGCCCGGCCCGTCGCGCAGGCCGCCGGGGCGGACGATGACATAAGGCACGCCGCTGGCCCGGAGGTAGCGCTCGCCGCGGGCTTTCCAGACGAGTACGTCGCCGCCGATGGTGTTGAGGATCCAGCGGGTCAGGCCGCCCTCGCCGCCGGCTCCGATCGAGGACACCAGCACGAACCGGCGCACACCGGCACGGCGTGCCGAATCGACCAGATTGCGCACGCCGCCGTAGTCGACGAATTCCGGGCCGTTCGGCCCCGAGCGGGCCGTGGCTCCGATGGCGCAGATCACGTAGGCCGCGCCACGCAGCGGTCCGGCCAGCGTATCCGGGCGCGTCACGTCGGCCGCCAGCCAGGTGTAGCCGGCGCCGATCTCACGGCGCGCCTTGCCCGGATCGCGGGCGAGCGCGCGGACTTCGTAACGTCCGCCCGCCTGCAACTGTGCGATCACCAGCCGGCCGGTGCGGCCGGTGGCCCCGGCGACGACGACGATGGCACGGGCCGGCGGCGCCTTCGGCCCGGACAGCTCACCGGTGAGTTCGTGCTGGGCCGGGGCGGTGCCGCCGACGCAGCTGAGGGCCACGAGCACGGCAAGGACGACGACCGGCGAGCGCATCGACAGGCTCCACGAAAAGCCTGGATTCTAGCGCGGTAAGGTCCGGATCGGCCGCAGGCGGGTCACGGCCGGCAGGGCGGCGGCGCTGACCGTTGCGCGACAGTCGGGGCACAGCGTGCGCGGCCGATGACGCGGCGAGATGACCTGCGGCACGGGCGTACGCAGGCCATGGCGCAGGCAGCGGCTGCAGACGATGAGCGCGGAGAGCCGTTCGAGGAGGCCAAGCTCGAGCGCTGCGGTGTCGGCATGGATCCGGAGGTTGCCCACGCCCGCCTTGTCGGCAGGAGGCCGGCTGCGGCTTGACGACGGGGTGCACAGAACCGGACGATTTCCCGGCCGGGCGGGACTGGAAACCGCGACTGGAGCTACTCCCGGACCTCCGCAACATCCGCCACCTGCACCCCGCCCACCGCGGCATCGACCGGAACGGTCAGCACGCCCGCGGCCGCGCAGGCCGCCGCGAACTGCGCGATCGGGCCGGGCGAGGCCGCCAGCGCCAGGCCGAAATCGCCGCCACCCGCACCCGAGGTCTTGTAGAGCGCGCCGGCAATCCGGGCCATCCCGGCAAGGCGCTCGTGCGCCGGCGTCCAGATGCCGATGTCACCGCTCGTGTCGAAGGCCCTCAGGTGGCGCCCGAACTCCGCCACACTGGCGAGCACGGCCTCGGCGTCGGCAGCTTCCCACGCCACGAGCACGGCGCGGGCCGCCGCGTCGAGAGGTGCCAGCGCGCGGGCGCAGGCCATCGCATCGCGTGCGCGGAACGCCGCCACGCGTGCCAGCAGCGTGGGCGTGGCGGCGGCGGTGCCGGTCCATGCGGCCAGGGCATGCAGGCCCGCGGGCCAACCGAGGCGCCGCACCCGTGGGGCACCGGCGCCTGGCACCAGGGCGATCACGCCGCCGTGGACCGCCGCGGCGACGTCGATTCCGCTGCCGCCGCCCTGGAAGTCCCGGTGTGCCGCGATGGCGGGCGCGAGGATGCGCTCGGGCGATAACGCCCCGGCCTGCGCCAGCAGCACACCCGTCAGTGCAGCGGTGATCGCCGCGCTCGAGCCGAGGCCGAGCTTGACGGCAGTGGCACCGGCAACCGGGCGTGAAAACGCGCGGGTATCGAGCGTGACGGCCCGGGGTCCGGCCGGCGCTGCACCGGCCACAGCGAGCGTGGCCCAGACGGCTGCGAGCACCCGGCCCTGGCCTGCCGGCGGTACGACCGGCCAGTGCAGGCGCCCGGTGCTGTCGATGTCAAACGCCCACGCGCCGTCACCGGCCACGGTGAGCTGGCTGCGCTGCGCCACCCGCACCCGTGCGCTGGCGCGAACGTCCACGGCCACCGCGATGCCGGGCGCCCCGTCGAGCACGGCGTACTCGCCGCTGATCACCAGCTTGCCCGCAGCGCTGGCCTCGATCATCGCTGCGTCGGGTCGATGCACCGGGCACCGTGGCCGAGCCCGCTGTCGATGAGGCGTGTGACGCCCGGCACGGCGGCGAGAGCCGCCATCACCGCCGGTGCCGCCGCCGCCGTGCTCACGGCCTTCACCTGCGGACCGGCGTCGACGGTGAAGAACACGTCGGTGCCGGCGCGGCGCAGGGTGCGCACCGCCTCCATGGCCGCCACCGTGGCCGCGGTCCAGTACAGCAGCGGTGGACGGGTCGCCATCATGACGGCGTGCATCTTCAGGCAACTCGCCTCGGCCACCGTGGCGAGTGCGGGGAAGTCGCGCCGGCGCACGGCCTCCTCGGCCGCGGCGAGGTCGGGCGGGTGGCTGTGCACCCAGGCCTCGTAGTAGGGCGAGGTCTCGCGGCTCAGGCGCATGCCATCGCGCGAGCCAACCTCCTTCGGCAACGGCGATGTCACCGCCACGATCACGCGCAGCGGCCAGGCCCCGGCGGCGAGCAGCGGTTCGCATACGACAGCACCGGACGGCAGGTTGCGCAGCACGGCGAAGCCGCCGTGGAGCGAGCGCGGCGCCGACCCCGAGCCGATCCGGGCTATCCCGGCGAGCTCGTCCGCGGGCAGGTCGAGCCCCAGGGCTGCCGCCCCGGCGACCACCAGCGCGGCGAATCCCGAGGCCGACGAAGCCAGCCCGGCACCGGTCGGGAAGTCGTTCTGCGTCCACACCTGGGCCGGCGCCGCAGTGCCGGCACGCGCACGCAGCAGGTCCAGGCAGCGGCTCACGCGCCGGCGTGCCGGTTCGTCGGGTTTCCCATCGAGCCGAAGCTCGTCGGCAGCGAGACCGGAATCGAAGCGCACCGTGGTGCGCGTGGCCAGGGCATCGAGCGTGAGCGACAGCGAACCGACAGCCGGCAGGTTGGCCGCGTCGTCACGCTTGCCCCAGTACTTGACCAGGGCAATGTTCGGATGGGCGATCGCGGTGGCGCTGGCGGCAGCACGCATGGCGGGGCGGCATTATATAGGTGCCGCGTGCCGCAGCCGGCACTCTCCCGTTCGCCCAGGCGCCGGACTATGCTGTGTCGCCTCGTGGCCCAGGACCCAGCCCGCGTGCCTTTCCCCGACCGCATTCCCGCCTATCTCGAACGCACCGAGCGCGCCCTCGGGCAGGCCCTGCCGGATCCCGCACTGGCACCGCAGCGGCTGCACGCCGCGATGCGCTACGCGGTGCTCGGCGGCGGCAAGCGGCTGCGGCCGTTGCTGGTCTATGCCACGGGCGAGGCCCTCGGCGTGGCGGTGGAGCGGCTCGACGCACCGGCGGTAGCGATCGAACTGATGCACGCCTTCTCGCTGATCCACGACGACCTGCCGGCGATGGACGACGACGACCTGCGCCGCGGCCGGCCCGCAACCCACCGCGCCTTCGACGAGGCGACCGCGATCCTCGCCGCCGACGCCCTGCAGCCGCTCGCCTTCGAAGTGCTCGCCGCCGCCCCGGTGATGGCCGACGAGCCCGACGTGCAACTGCGCCTGGTGACGCTGCTCGCCGCGGCCTGCGGTCCGAACGGCATTGCCGGCGGGCAGGCACTCGACCTCGCGTCCGAACACCGGCGCCTCGACCAGGCGGAGGTCGAGCACATGTACCGCCTGAAGACCGGACGGTTGCTGCGCGCGAGCGTGCTCGGCGCCGCCCATTGCCTGCCGGGCGTCACGCTCGGGCGCCTGCATCGACTGGAGACCTTCGCCGATGCCCTCGGCATCGCCTACCAGATCCGCGACGACATCCTCGAATTCACCGCTCCCGATCACGCCGGCAGTTCCGATGTCATCAAGGAGAAGGCCACGTACCCCGCCCTGTTCGGGCTGCAACCCGCTGACCGGCGGACCGACGAGCTTCTTGGCCGGGCGCTGGCGAGTCTCGACGACCTCGGGGCGCAGGCCGACGGCCTGCGCTGGATGGCCCGCTACACCATGCAGCGCAGCCAGTAGACCGGCGTCAGGCGGGTGGGCAACCCGGTAAGATAGTCGCGGCGTATGTACACCAGCTTTTTCGGCCTGCACGAGAAGCCGTTCTCGATCACGCCCGATCCGCGCTATCTCTTCATGAGCGAGCGCCACGCGGAGGCGCTGGCGCACCTGCTGTATGGGGTGAAGGAGGCGGGCGGCTTCATCCAGCTCACTGGCGAAGTGGGCACGGGCAAGACCACGCTGGTCCGCAGCCTGCTGCAGCAGCTGCCCGATACGGCCGACGTCGCCCTGATCCTCAACCCGCAGATCTCGCGGGTGGAATTCCTCTGCGCCATCTGCGAGGAACTCGGCGTGCCGCTGCCGGAGGCCCGCGGCAGCATCAAGGCACTGATCGATGCGCTCAACCGCTTCCTGCTCGAGAACCACAGCCGCGGGCGGCGCACCGTCCTGATCGTCGACGAGGCGCAGAACCTGCGTCCTGACGTACTCGAGCAGGTACGCCTGCTCACCAATCTCGAAACCACCAAACAGAAGCTGCTGCAGATCATCCTGATCGGACAGCCGGAGCTGCGCGAGCTGCTGTCGCGCAACGACATGCGCCAGCTCGCCCAGCGCATCACCGGGCGCTATCACCTCGAACCGCTGTCGCGCGATGAGACCGAAGCCTACATCGACCACCGCGTCAAGGTGGCCGGCGGCGTCGGCCGCATCTTTGCCGATGGCTCGCGCCGCGAGATCTACCGGCTCGCCCGCGGCATTCCGCGCATGATCAACGTGATCGCCGACCGTGCCCTGCTCGGCGCCTTCACCGCCGAAGTGAACCAGGTGACACCGGTGATCGTGCGCCGCGCCGCTGCCGAGGTGTACGACCAGCCCACGGCGGCGCGCGGGCCCTGGCAACGCTGGCTGCGACTCATGGCGGGCCCAGCCGTGCTGGCAGTCGCCGCAGCGGGTGCGGCCTGGTATCTGTGGCCACGCCCGCCGGCACCGGCAGCGGCCCTGCCCGCGACGACTGCGCCGCCGGCAGCGGGCGCAATCGACCGTTCCCAGCAGCTCGACCAGCTCGGCACGCTCCTCGATGGCCTGGCCGATGCCGCCGACGCCGATACCGCCTTCGCCGCGCTGTTCACGCTCTGGGGCGAGCCGTACAAGCCCGGCAACGAAGGCGCCTGCCAGCAGGCCGAGGCGCTCGGGCTGCGCTGCCTGTTCCAGCGCGGGACGCTCGAGGAGATCCAGACGCTCGATACGCCGGTGATCCTCACGCTGCGCAACCACCGCGGTGTCGAGCACCAGGCGCTGCTCGCCGGCCTCGGTGGCGGCGTGGGCCGCGTGGCGCTGGCCGGACGCGAGTACCGCGTGGCCGCCACCGAGATCGCCGACTACTGGCAGGGCGAGTACCTGCTGCTCTGGCGGCCGCAAACCGCCGACGTCAAGGCGCTGGTACCGGGCATGCGCGACCCGGACGTGCGCTGGCTGCGGGCGAGCCTCGCGACGATCCAGGGCGAACCGATCGCGCCGATGCAGTCCGATCTCTACGACGCCGCGCTCGAAGAGCGCGTGCGCCAGTACCAGCGCGAGCGCCGGCTCACGGCTGACGGCCTCGTCAGCCACCAGACCCAGGTGGCCATCACCGCCGACCTCGGCAGCACCGACACGCCGCGCCTGGCGCGGGCCAACTGAGAGCCGGACCCGATGTCGTTCATCCTCGATGCCCTGCGCAAGAGCGAGACCGAGCGCCAGCGCCAGGCCGGGACGGGGCTCGTCGACGCCGGCCATCGGCCGCCGGCACGACGGCGCAGCCCCTGGCTGCCGCTGCTCGTGGTCGTGCTCGTCGCCAACCTGGTGCTCGTGGCCTGGTTGTGGTGGCGCGAGCCGGCTGCGCCCGCCACTGTCGCGACGGCATCACCGGCACCGGTAGCAGCAGTGCCCGCGGCGAGTGCAACTCCGCCCGCGGCAGGCCGCTCGCTCGCCGAGATCGCCGGCGCCGAGGATGCGCCCGGCGACTACGCCGACGTCGCCGACCTGCCTGCGCTCGAACCCGCACCTGTCACCGAAACGCTCGAGCCCCCCGCTGCCGCCGCGGCAGCCGGCGAGGCGCCCGCAGCAGCCGCGACCGGAACCGTCCGCGACGACCTGCCTACCGCCGCGCAACTCGTGGCCACCGGCGCTCTCGCCGGGCCGGTGCTGCACCTCGACCTGCACGTCTTCAGCGACGATCCGGCGCAGCGGTTCGTCTTCATCAACATGCGCAAGTACACCGAGGGCATGCAGCTGCCCGAAGGGTCACGCCTGGAGGAGATCACCCGCGATGGCGCCATCTTCAGCCACGACGGCCAACGCTTCCTGCTGCCGCGCGACTGACGGCGGGTCGCCCCCGAGCGGCCCGCCGCCTGCTGCATGCCGGCCCGCCTGACCCGCATCGACGGCCAGCACCTGCGCTTCGCCCTGCGCGCCGGCATTGCGCGCGTGCTCGAGGCGACGGGACTTCTCAACCGCATCAACGTCTACCCGGTACCCGACGGCGACACCGGCACCAACCTGTCGATGACGCTCGGCGCGGTCGACCATGCCCTCGCGCGCCTCGCCAGCCGCAGCGCCGGCGAGGTCCTGGCCGTGGCTGCCGACGCCGCTGTCGACGGCGCCCGCGGCAATTCCGGGGCAATCATGGCGGAGTTCCTGCAGGGGCTCGCCGATGCCGTCGGCGAGCGCCGGCGGGTGAACGCCGCCGACCTCGCCCATGCCTTCGCCAGCGCCGACCGCTACGCGCGCGGCGCACTCGACACGCCACAGGAAGGCACGATCCTCACGGCGATCACCGCGGTGTCGGGCAGTTTCGGCCAGCAGGTGCACGCGCGCACGCGCGACCTGCGCGCGATCCTGCCGGCTGCCGCGGAGGTCGCACGGGTCGCGGTCGCCACCACGCGCGAGACGCTGCCGGCCCTGCGTAAGGCGGGCGTGGAGGACGCCGGTGCGAAGGGCTTCCTGCTGCTGATCGAAGGCATGGCTGACGCGGCGCTCGAGCGGCCCGAGGCAGGGGCAGCCGTGGCCGCCGACGCTGCGGTCGCCGCGCCAGCCGCCCCGGTCGAGGCCAGCCACGACCACGACGGCCTGCGCTTCTGCACCGAGTGCGTCATCGGCGGCAGCGGCATCGACCGGCGCCGGCTGCGCGACGAACTCGCCGCCCTCGGCAACAGCCTCGTCGTCGCCGGCAGCCGCGACAAGGTCAAGGTCCACATCCACTCCGACGATCCGGCCGCCGTCTTCGCGCTCGCCGCCCGTTACGGTGCGGTCAGCGGCCAGAAGGCCGAGGACATGACGCGCCAGGCCCGCGCACGCAGCGCCACAGCGCGCCACGCGGTCGTGGTGACCGACACCGGCGCCGACCTGCCCGACGAACTGCTGGAGGAGCTCGGCATCCACACCGTACCGCTGCGCATCCACTTCGCCGACCGCACCTACCTCGACAAGGTCGGCCTGACGCCGGCCGAGTTCCTGCGCGAGATCGCCACGAGCGATCACCACCCGAAGACCTCGCAGCCGGCGCCGGGCGACCTGCGTCGCGTGTACGACTTCCTCGCCAGCCACTACGAGCACGTCATCGCCGTGAGCCTGCTCGGCAGAGTCAGCGGCACGCTGCAGGCCTCGCGCATGGCCGCGCGACGCAGCGCCGACCCGCAGCGCGTCACCGTGATCGACAGCCAGAGTGTCTCGGTCGGCCAGGGCCTGGTGGCGCTGTATGCCGCCGAGTGCGCCCGCGCCGGGCTCGCCGTGCCGGCGCTGGTGACCGCGGTCGGGCGCGCGATCGCCGACACGCGGCTCTACGGTGCGGTGTCGACCCTCGATTACGCCACCCGCGGCGGCCGCCTGCCGCGCCTCGCCACCTGGCTCGCACACATCCTGCCCGTACTGCCGGTGTTGCGCATCGGCGGGGGCGTGGGCGTGGCCGCCGTGTTCCGTCGCGGCACCAGCCCGGTGCCCACGCTCACGCGCCTCGCCACGCGCCGTCTCGAGCCGGGCGCCCGCTACCGCTTCGCCGTCGCCCACGCCGGACTGCCGGAGGAGGCTGCCGCGCTCGCGACCGCCATCGCCGGTGCCGTGCCGGACGCGGCCGGCGTCTACGTCACCGAGCTTGGACCGGCGGCGAGTGCACACGGTGGGCCTGGCACCCTCGGCATCGCTGTGCAGCGCTATGTCGATCCGGCGCTGCTCGCCGGTTTCACCACCCTGCCCACGGCACCGACATCGCCATGAACATCTACGGCATCGCCCTGTTTTGCCACGTCATCGTCGTGGTCTACCTGCTCGGTGCCGACCTCGGCCGGGTCTACCTCGCCCGCAGCGGCGCGGCAGCAGGCATGGCTGCGCCGGCACGCGCGCTCGCCGCACGGGTGACGCTCGGACTCGGCTCGGTCACCAACGCGGCACTGATCCTCATCCTGCCGGCGGGCATCAGCGTGGGCGTCGCCCTCGGCGCCTTCCACACCAGCACCAGGTGGTGGTTCGCCGTCACCATGCTGGTCTCGCTCGCCTGGCTCGCGCTGTCGATCGCAGCGGACCGCGCGGCAGCATCACCGGGTGGCGGGCGCGGACTCGCACGCGCCGACACGGTCCTGCGCGTGATCATGGGTGCCGGCAACATCCTCGACGGTGGCCTGGTGTTCGCCGGGACCAGCCGCACGGTCGAGGCCTGGTGGCTCGGCGGCAAGCTCGTCGCCTACGGCCTGCTCATCCTCCTCGGCATCCCGGCACGGCTGAGCGGATTTCGTCTTGCACGCGAACTCGCCCGGCTCGAGGCGGCACCGGACGATGACGCCGCCAGCACGCGCCTCGGCGCGGCGCTGGCACGCCTGCCGCTGCCACTCACCGTTCCCTGGCTGGTCATCGGATTCGCTGCGTGGCTGGGTGCCGCCAAGCCGTTCTGATCCGAAGCGGCGCAGGAGCCATTCCTGTCGTCCGGTCCATTCGCCGACCGCACGGCGCTGGACCGGGATGGCCCGGTGCGGGCACCATGGCGGCCCCCCGCCGCTGGTCAGCCTGTCCGCGTGAGAACCACCGACCTCCTGCGTTTCCTGTCGCTGGCAGCCCTGTTCGGCAGCTCGTTCCTGTTCATGCGCCTGGCGGCTCCTCATTTCGGCGCGATCGCCACAGCCGAACTGCGCGTGCTCCTCGCCGGCAGCGTGCTCGCCGCCTGGGCGCTGGCGACGCGCCGGCCGTTGCTGACGCGCCGGCACTGGCGCGGCTATCTCGTGGTCGGCGCGTTCAACACGGGGTTCCCGTTTGCGCTGTTCGCCTACGCCGCGATCTACATTCCGGCCGGCTACTCGGCGATCCTCAACGCGCTCATGCCGCTGTGGGCGGCCCTGTTCTCGGCATACATGCTGGGCGAGCGGCTCAGCTGGCGGGTCTTCGCCGGTGTCGCAGCCGGCATGGCCGGGGCAGGTATGCTGGTGCAGCTCGGGCCTGTGGATATCGACCGCGAAGTGCTCCTCGCCGCGCTGGCCTGCGTCCTCGCCACCGTGAGCTATGGGTTCGCGGGCGCCTACACCAAGAAGTATCTCGCCGGCCTGCCCGCCCATGGCGCGGCCGCCAACACGATGCTGTTCGCCGCCGTGGTGCTGGCGCCGTTCGCCGCCGCAAACCTGCCCGGGACAGCGCCGCCCGTCGGCGCCTGGCTCGCGGTGGCTGCACTGGCACTGTTCTGTTCGGCGCTCGCCTTCTTCATCTACTACCAGCTCATCGCCCGCATCGGCGCCACACAGATTGCGGCCGTGACCTTCCTGCTGCCGGCCTTTGGCATCCTCTGGGGCTGGCTCTTCCTCGACGAACCGGTGACGCTGGCAATGCTCGGCGGCTTCGTGCTGGTCGCGGCCGGCGCCGGGCTCGTGCTCGGCCTCGGGCCTTTTCGCGCCCTCACCTGACCGTTTGCGGCCGTACCAGCTCCGGCCCGTCGTGGGCCGGGCTGTTCACCGCGCGACCGACCTCGTGCCAGGCGAGCAGGTCCCCGGCAGCCGGTGCCAGCAGTGCCGTGAGCGCCGCAACCGGCGTAGCCGGCGCGAGCCAGCTGCGCATGGCCACGGGCGCGAGGACGACCGGCATGCGTTCGTGGATGTCGCGCAGGCTGCGATTGGCTGCCGTGGTGACCAGTGCGCAGGTCTCGAGCGGCTGCTCGCCCCGGTCCCAGTGTTCCCACAACGCCGCGAAGGCCAGCGGCCGGCCATCGACCGGTGCGATGTAGCACGGCGTCCTGCCGCCTGGGTCGCGCCGCCATTCGTAGAAGCCGCTCGCCAGCACCACGCAGCGGCGCCGGCGGAAAGCCTCGCGGAATGCCGGCTTCTCGCCGAGCGTCTCGGCGCGCGCATTGATGAGGCGGTTGCCGATGCCGGGCTCGCGCGCCCAGAACGGCACCAGGCCCCAGCGCAGCTGTACGCCCTCGATGGCCCCATCGGCCGCGGTACGCAGCGCCACCACCGGCTGCGAGGGAGCGACGTTGTAGCGCGGCGCCGGCTCGAACGGCAGTTCGACGCCGAACGTGTCGAGCACCGCCTGCCGCGGTGCATAGAAGGCAAACCGTCCGCACATGGGGCGATGGTAACCCGGCGCGCGCAGCCTCAGCTGCGGATGCCGGTACCGCGGTCGATGAGCACCATACAGATGGCAAACAGCACGGCGGCAAAGCCGATGATCACCGCGTAGGCGGTCCCCAGGCCGACGTCGGCGACGCCGAGCATGCCGTAGCGGAAAGCGTTCACCATGTAGAGGATGGGGTTGAACAGTGACAGGCGCTGCGCGAACTCCGGCAGCAGTGCGATCGAGTAGAACACCCCGCCGAGGTAGCTGAGCGGAGTGAGCACGAAGGACGGGATGATCGACACGTCGTCGAAATTGTCGGCGAGGATGGCGTTGATCAGCCCGCCCAGGGCAAAGACGCAGGCCGTGAGCACGATCACCGAGACGGTCACCAGCAGGTGCGCCACGTGCAGCCGGGTGAACACCAGCGCCACCGCGGTCACCGCTGCCGCCACGCCGAGGCCGCGCAGCACGCCACCGAGCATGTAGCCGAGCACGATGGTCCAGGTGGCCATGGGGGCGACCAGCATCTCCTCGAGGTGGCGCTGCATCTTCGCCGAGAAGAACGACGAGACCACGTTGCCGTAGGCGTTGGTGATCACCTGCATCATGATCAGGCCGGGCGCGATGAACTCCGCGTAGTCGAAACCGCCCATCCGGCCGATGCGCCGGCCGATCAGGTGGCCGAAGATGAGGAAATACAGCGCCGTGGTCACCGCCGGCGGCATCAGCGTCTGCAGCCAGATGCGGAAAACCCGGGTCGCCTCCTTGCGCACCAGGGTGTAGAGCGCGATGAACTGCACGCGCAGGCTCACCCGCCCTGCCCCCCGCGGCCGTCGGTGCCGTCACGCGCGGTGAGCTGCATGAACAGTTCCTCCAGCCGGTTCGCCTTGTTGCGCATGCTGACCACCCGCAGGCCCGCCGCGTCGAGGCCGGCGAACACGCCGTTGAGATCCTGCTCCCGGGTCACCTCGACTTCGAGCTCGTGTTCGTTGACCAGCACGATCTCGTACCCCGGGACCACCGGCGCGGCCCGGACCGGATCGCGCAGGTCGAGCACGAACACCTCCGCCTGCCGCTTGCGCAGCACGCGGACCATCGCGTCGCGCTCGACGATGCGGCCGTTGTCGATGATGGCGACGTGGCGGCAGAGGCACTCAGCCTCCTCCAGGTAGTGCGTGGTGAGGATGATCGTCGTCCCGGCGGCGTTGATCTCGCGCAGGAACTCCCACATGGAGCGGCGGATCTCGATGTCCACGCCCGCGGTCGGCTCATCGAGGATCAGCAGCCGCGGCTGGTGCATCAGCGCACGCGCGATCATCAGCCGGCGCTTCATGCCGCCCGACAGGCTGCGGCCGCTGTCACGGCGGCGGTCCCAGAGGTGCAGCTGCTTCAGGCAGGCTTCGGCCCGCACCCGCGCCTGTCGCGGGGTCATGCCATAGAAACCCGCCTGGGTGGTGACGATGTTCTGCACCGAATCCCAGTAGTTGATGTTGATTTCCTGGGGGACGACGCCGACGCAGGCCCTGGCGTCATCGCGTGCCGTGTCGAGGTCGTGGCCGAAGACACGCACCTCGCCCGCGGTCTTGTTGACGAGCGCGGTGACGATGCCGATCAGCGTGGTCTTGCCGGCGCCGTTCGGGCCGAGCAGCGCGAAGAAATCGCCCTGCGGCACGTCGAGATCGAGGCCGCGCAGCGCCTGCGTGCCGTTGGGATAGGTCTTGACGAGATTGCGCACCGCGAGCGCCAGCATGGCGCGCCATTGTGCACAGGCGCCGTGCCCTGGCCAATCGCAGCGCTAGCGCAGGGCGGCCAGGACCGGCGGCGCGCCAGCCGGTACTGGCACTGGCGGAGGGCCAGCCTCGATCGTGGCGAGCTGGATGGCGGCGAGCCGCGCGAGCTGCAGCCGCTGCGGGTGGCCGTCGCGTGCCGCCCGCACCAGCTCGGGCCAGAAGCGCGGGCTGTCGCGAAAACGTGCCTGCAGGTGCTGCAGGGCGCGATCGGCCTCGCTGCGGATGTCGCGACAGCCGGCCCCGCCCGGCAGCAGCTCGGCCGTGCCGACCACAAGTGCGGCGCGCAGTTCGTCGCGCCGGCTCGCCTGCCGCGCGTAGGCCAGCAGGCCCGCGGCGAACAGGCGTGCCTGCTCGATCCAGTCAGCGTCATCTCCCGGCGGTGGCTCGGCAACGTGCCGGGCGAAACGCGTCGGCCACGGTGCAAATGCCACCAGCAGGCAGGGCACGAGTGCCGCAGCTTCGAGCTGCGAGGCGGTCAGCGGCGCGAGCGCTTCCAGCACGGCGCCATCGAGTCCGAACACCGGGCCGTAGCCACGCCGGCGACCAGCGACAGCGAGGGCGAGAAAGGCGAGGTTCAGGTCGCGCAGCTCGGCGAAGAACTGCGAATCCGGCGCTTCACACCGCATTTGAATCCTCCCCGACTCCTGGCGTCTCTGAGACTATAACTACCGTATATGGGAAATTTTTCCCACATATGGCATAAAAACACCAAGAAAATGTCTTATTGAGCGAAATTTCACAAAAAAGAGAGATAAGCGATGCGCGTCACCGATCAGCGCTACAGCGCCGAACTCGACAAGTTCGACCTCGCCATCCGCATGATCCGGCACGAGGCCCGGACCGGCACGATCCGTGCCTGTACCGGCTTCAGCGAAGACCGCATCCGCAAGATCTATGGCACTTATTTCCGGGATGGCGGCCTCACCACCGTGCGCCGCCAGCGCGGCAAGTCGCCCCGTCGCATCGCCCGATTCGTCGACTCGCCACCGCGGCAGCTCGAGGCCACCGTACTCGCCGCGCTGTTCGTGCTCTGCCATGCCGGGGAACTCGGCCGCGAAGGCCGCCTGCAGCGCGCCGCCGGCACCGACCGCGTGACCCTCGGCCAGCGCCTCTGCCAGGCCTACGAGGCCTACCGCGACCTGCACCCGCAGCCGCGGCTGTCGTTCGAATGGGCGTGGAATCTGTACCATTCGCTGGTGGACAGCCGTGAACTGTACCTGGCGAGCTGCACCGGCTGCGGCGGACACTATGTGCAGGACAGCTTCGCGCTCGACTACCACCACTGCCCGTTCTGCGAAATCACGGACCAGCAACGCGGGTCACGCACCTGAGCAGCATGCACCACGGATGATCCCGTTCCCGACCTTCTTCTCCGGCGATTACATCGACCGCGCCACCACACGGCGCAGTGACACCACGGCCCTGGCCGCCGCATGGCACAGCGCCGACTGCCGTTTCCTGCCGATCTGGGATTCGCTCTGCCTGGTACGCGATGGAGCCGCAGCCAGGCTGACCCGCGCCGAGCTCGGCGCACTGCTGCCCGAGCGCGGCATCTTCCTCGGGCTCGATGCCGGACAGGCCCTGTTCGCCGTGGCCCTCGCCACGCCCGAGCCGCCGGCGCAGTTCGGTACTTTCGGCGGCCTGCGGGAACTGACGAGCTGCCTCGAAGCACGCGACGCCGGCCTGCTCGCCTACGCCCGCGCCATGGTGAACTGGCAACGCCAGCACCGGTACTGCAGCGCCTGCGGCAACCCCGCCGAAACCACCGATGGCGGCTTCGTACTCGCCTGCAGCAACGCCGGTTGCGGGCAGCGCAGCTTCCCGCGCCTCGACCCGGCAATCATCGTGCTGGTACACCGTGACCAGCACTGCCTGCTCGGGCGCCAGGCGAGCTGGCCGGCACAACGCTTCTCGACCATCGCCGGCTTCGTCGAACCCGGTGAATCGCTGGAGGATGCGGTACGGCGCGAGGTCGCCGAGGAAACCAATGTCGTCGTGACCGGCTGCGCCTACCAGGCCTCGCAGCCCTGGCCGTTCCCCGCCTCGCTCATGGTCGGCTTCCACGCCCTGGCAGCGAGCGACGACATCCGCCTCAACGACGCCGAACTCGCCGAGGCACGCTGGTTCTCGCGGCAGGAGCTCGCCGGCGGCACCGTCGTGCTGCCACCACGCGCATCAGTCGCGTTCCGCCTCATCGAGGCCTGGTTCGATGCCGTGCCGGGCCCCGGACTCTCCAGCCTGCACCGCGACGGCGCCTTCCTGCGCCCGGCTCCCGGCACGCCGGCTGCGCGGCGCTGAGCGATGTGCCTGGTCGCCATCGCCTGGCAGGCCGACCCGCGCCATCCGCTGGTCATCGCCGGCAATCGCGACGAGTTCCATGCGCGGCCGGCCGCCGCGGCGGGTTGGTGGGACGAGCCCGGCGGCGTACTCGGCGGGCGCGATCTCGTCGCCGGCGGGAGCTGGCTCGCCATCGGCCGCGGCGGCCGCTTCGCGGTGATCGTCAACGATCCGCGGCGCCCGCCCGGCCCGGCCCGCAGCGCCAGCCGCGGGCAGCTGGTGCGCGACTACGTTACCGGTGCACAGCCTGCCGGCCGCTTTCTCGATGCCGTCTCGGTGGTCGCGGACAGTTACGCCGGGTTCTGTCTGGTCGTCGGCACGCCGGTGCAACTGCGGGCGCTGCGCTCGCCGCGCGGCGATCATCGCGCGCGCTGGACGCTGCCACGCGGGGTCTCGGTGATCGGCAACTCACCGCCGGAGGCGCCGGCCCCCAAGGTGCATTACCTGCGCGATGCCGTGGCCGGGGTGCTGGCCTGCGGTACGCCTGACCCCGACGCGCTGCTCGACATCCTTGCGCACCGTGGTCCGGTCGGGACCGACGACGGCACAGGCCACCCCGCAGGGCGCAGCCCGTTCATCGTCGGCGCGGACTACGGCACGCGCGCCAGCACGGTGATCACCGTCGACACGCACGGCACCTGCACCTTCGTGGAGCGGCGCTTCGGCCCCGACGGCATGCCGGCGGGCACCGTGCGCGAGCGCTTTACCCTCGGCTGAGAACACGCCGGCCCGCAAGCCACTGCAGTCCCGGCGTTGTCGTCAGTCGTCGTGGTCGTGCCGGCCGCCGCCATGGCGGTCGCGGTCACGGTGATGGCGCGGACCGCGATGGTCGTGGCGGTGATCGTTGCGGTGATCGTTGCGGTACTCGTGGCGGACCTGCCAGTGACCCGGCGGCGGCTGGTAGGTCCAGTACCCCGGCACGTAGACCGGCACCGGCGGCGGGGCCCAGGCGTAATAGCCACCGGGCGCGTAGACCGGGTAGGAATAGCGCGGCCCGGTGGCGAAGCGCGTGTAGATTCCCGGCGTGGCGATGGTGATGTCGACGCTGGAGCGGCCATGGTCGGCCTGTGCACCGTCGGTCAGGCCGAGCAGCAGCAGGCCACCGGCGGCGAATGCGGTCTTCATCGTTGACGGATTCACGTGTGTTCCCCTCTTCATGAGTACAGCCTTCGCCCCCGGGCGAAGACAACTCGTGTGACCGGGTCAGGCAGCGGCGGTTCCCGGGATTACGTCACGCTGCCAGTGAGTGCCGGCGCGCCTGCCTGGGCCGCCCGCTCACGGCGCACCGCGGCGTACCGGACGCGGGCCGGCCCGGGCCCCGGCCTGACCAACTGCCTGGCCTGACCAACTGTGATTGCCCCTTGCTCCGGCGGGTTGCACCACCTGCGGCAACGCCCTGGGTCCGAACCATCGGCCCGCTGCCGGCCGGGTCCGACGATGCCCGCCGGGTCCGCGCAGCGCCACTCTTGACATTTCGCCGCCGATGCATAATATGCGCATCCATTTTTGGTTATGCGCATGCGCTGACGATGCCTGTCGACACAGAATCGATGGAGAAACGCCGCAAGGCGATCCTCGCGATCCTGCGCGGCCGCCGCGTGGCGCGCCAGTCGGAACTGGTGCGCCTGCTGAAGGAGCGCGGCATCCGGGTGACGCAGTCGAGCGTGAGCCGCGACCTGCAGCAGCTCGGCATCACCAAACTCGACAGCGGCTACCAGCCGCTCGAACAGCCGGACCCGGAGGGCGATCGGGATGCGGCAGTGGTGGCAGAGCTGCTGCGCGACGTGCGCACGGCCGGCGGCAACCTCACGGTGGTGAAGACCGTGGAAGGAGCCGCGCAGCGCGTGGCGCTGTACCTCGACCGCAGCGGCTGGGCCGAGATCGTCGGCACCGTGTCTGGCGACGACACGATCTTCGTCGCCACCCGCGGCGGCGGCGACCAGCGGCGCCTGCTGGTGCGGCTGCGCTCGCTGCTCCACCGCGAAGGCGGCTGACGGCGCGACCCGTTCGACTGACGACTTGCTGAAGGACTCATGTTCATGACCAGCCAGGCCAACACCTCCCCCATCATCCTCGGCTTCTCCGGGGGGCTCGACACCTCGTTCTGCGTGCCGTGGATGAAGGAGCACTACGGCCGCCCGGTCGTCACCGTGACCATCGACACCGGCGGCATCGACGCGCAGGCGGCCCGCGACCTCGAGCAGCGCTCGCGCGCCCTCGGCGCGGTCGAGCACGTGCTGGTCGAGGCGCGGCCGGTGTTCTTCGAGCGCGTGCTGAAATACCTCATCTTCGGCAACGTGCGCCGCGGCCACCTCTACCCGCTGTGCGTCGGCGCCGAGCGCGGCATCCAGGCGACGCTGCTCGCCGAACTCGCCCGCGAGCGCGGCAGCAGCACGGTTGCCCATGGCTGCACCGCTGCCGGCAACGACCAGGTGCGCTTCGAGGTCGCGCTGCGCACCATCGCCCCCGGCCTCGAGGTGCTCGCCCCGGTGCGCGACCAGGCCTTCGTACGCACCGAGCAGCAGCAGTACCTCGAGGAGCGCGGCTTCCCGGTGCCGGTGCGCGGTTCCTCGTACTCGATCAACCGCGGCCTGTGGGGCGTCACCATCGGCGGGCGCGAAACGCTCGACTCGAAGGAGTCGATCCCGGAGAGCGCCTGGGTGCTCTCGGCCAACGCGTTCGAGAAAAACCTGCCCGCTGCGCGCCACACCATCGGCTTCACCCAGGGCGTGCCGACTGCGCTCGACGGCAAGGCGATGGACCCGGTGCCGCTGATCGAGGCGCTCGAGAAGCTCGCCGGCCCCTACGGCATCGGCCGCGGCATCCATGTCGGCGACACCGTGCTCGGCACCAAGGGCCGGGTGGCCTTCGAAGCGCCGGCCGCCGAGGTGCTGCTGGTCGCCCACCGCGAACTCGAGAAGCTCACGCTCTCCGGGCTGCAGCAGCGCATCAAGGACCAGGTGGCCGCGCCGTACGGGGACTTCGTGCACGAGGGCAAGCAGCTCGACCCGGTGTGCCGCGACATCGAGGCGCTGCTCGCCTCCTCCCAGCAGCGCGTCACCGGCGAGGTCCGGGTGATCTTCCGTCCCGGCAACCTGTTCGTCGAGGGCGTGGTCTCGCCGCATTCGCTGATGGCCGCCACGAAGGGCGTCTACGGCGAGAAGGCCGGCGAGTGGACTCCGGCGGATGCGCTCGGCTACTCGCGCATTCTCTCGTTGCCCGGCATCCTGCAGACGCGGGCCGCCGGCGGAGGCAAGGCCAAGTGAAAACCGTCATCGCCGACAAGATCGGCTCCGTGGCCCAGCACGCGCAGCTGTCGCGCGAGCTGCGCGTCGGCGCAGACATCCCCTGCGAGGAAGGGGTGCTGATCGCGGTGGAGATCCTCAACAACAAGGGCACGTACAACACGCTCGAGCTGACCAGCGGCCGGCAGGCGCAGGTCAAGCGCGGCGACGTCATCGTCGGCGCGCTCGGCCACCGCAAGGCGTTGTTCGGCTACTCCGGCCACCTGCCGGAGAAGGTCGTCCCGGGCGACGTGCTGCAGGTCCTGAACATGGGCGGTGTAATCGGCGTCTGCGACTCGATCAACGCGAGCTTCGGCCAGCCGTTCGACGCGCGCGTGCTCGGCACCGTGCTCGACTTCCCCTACCTCGGCGAGCGCATCGGCGTGCCGGCGCGCGCCGGTGCCGAAAAGCTCGACTACAGCGCCCCGCTCGACACCCGCGGCGTGCCCGTGGTGGCGCTGGCCGGCACCTGCATGAACGCCGGCAAGACCGCCGCGGCCTGCGCCATCGTCAGCCGCCTTCGCCACCTCGGCTACACCGTCGACGCCTTCAAGTCGACCGGCGTGGCGCTGCGCCGGGACATCCTGGCCATGGAGGACGCCGGCGCACGCAAGACCATGATCTTCACGGACTTCGGCGTGGTCTGCACGACGGCGAAGACCGGCCCCGCCGTGACCCGCACCATGCTCACGCGGCTCGCGGCCAACCGACCCGACGTGATCGTGTTCGAGCTCGGCGACGGCATCCTCGGCGCCTACGGGGTGGAGGCGATCCTGCGCGAGGCCGACATCCGCGCCGCGCTCAGCTGCGTGGTGCTCTCGGCCAACGACCCGGTCGCGGCCTGGGGTGGCATCGAACTGTTGCGCCGGGAGTTCGACATCGATCCGCAGGTGGTCACCGGCCCGTCCACCGACAACCAGGTGGGTCGCGACATCATCCGCGCGCGCACCGGCGTGGCGGCGATCAACGCGATCACCGACGCCGCCGAACTCGGCAATGCCGTGGCCCGTGGCCTCGGCTTCCAGGTGAACGCATGAGCGCCGCGACCACGGCAGCCGTGCCCACCATCATCCTCGGCGGCAGCGGCTACGTTGCCGGGGAGTTCCTGCGCCTGGTGCTCGGTCATCCGCAGCTCGCGCTCGCCGGTGTCATGTCGGAAAGCCAGGCCGGGGCGCCCATCGTCGGCGCTTTCCCGCACCTGCGCGCCAGCGTCGGCGACCTGAAGTTCCAGGCACGCGAGCAGGTCCTCGGGCACTTCGGCCCCGGCCGGCTCGCGCTGCTCTCCGCCGCCCCGCACGGCGCGAGCGCCGCGCTGCTCGCCGGCTTCATCGCCTGGGCACGCGAGCGCGGCACGGCACTCACCGTGGTCGATGCCTCGGCGGACTTCCGCTTCGCCAGCGCCGGCGCCTACGAGGCCGTGTACAAGCACCCGCACGGCGCACCACACCTGCTCGGCGAGTTCGCCTGCGCCGTGCCCGAGCACCTGCCCACGACCGACAGGGCGCACATCGCGCACCCGGGATGCTTCGCCACCGCGATGCTGCTCGCGGCAGTGCCGCTGCTGAAGCTCGGCCTCGCCGGACCGGACCTCTTCGCCGCCGGCGTCACCGGCAGCACCGGCGCCGGCCGCTCGCCGATCGCCACCACGCATCATCCGGAGCGGCATGCGAACCTGTTCGCCTACCAGCCACTCGCCCACCGTCACGCCCCGGAAGTCGCCGCCATCTGCGAGCAGCTCACCGGCACGCGCCCGCAGCTACATTTCGTACCGCATTCCGGCCCGTTCGCGCGCGGCATCCACATGACCGTGCAGGCGACCCTGCAGCGGCCGCTCGGTGCCGATGCCCTGCGCGAGGCGCTGCGCGGGTTCTACGCCGGCGCCGGGTTCGTCAGCGTCGTCGATGGCATGCCGCGGGTGAAGGACATCGTCGGCAGCAACCACGCCCAGATCGGCGTCACCGTGGACGCCGGCAGCGTCGCCGTGATGGTGGTGGAGGACAACCTCGTCAAGGGCGCCGCCGGCGGCGCCATCCAGTGGCTGAACCGCAAGCTCGGCTTCGCCGAGCACGCGGGCCTGACCACCCCGGCCATGGGCTGGGCCTGAGGGATGTCATGAACGCAACCACCGCCACCGCCGGCCTGCCGCCCGCGAGCCGCCTGCTCGACGTCTATCCCTACCTGCCGTTCCGGCCCGAGGCGGCCGAAGGCGTTTACCTGCTCGGCGGCGGGCGGCGCATCATCGACCTCTACGGCGGGCACGCCGTCGCCGGCCTCGGCTACGGACACCCGGACGTGGTCCGCGCGCTCGAGACCCAGGGCCGCAAGCTCTTCTTCCAGAGCAACGCCGTGGCACTCGAGGTGCGCGAGGAAGCCGCGCGCCGGCTGGTGGAGTTCGCGCCGGCCGGCCTCGACCAGGTGTTCTTCGGCAACAGTGGCGCGGAGGCCAACGAGAACGCCCTGCGCCTCGCCTGCCGCGTGACCGGACGCGGCCGGATACTCGCCATCGAGCATGGCTTCCACGGCCGCACGGCCGCCGCCGCCGCAGTCACCTGGTCGGCAGTCGGCAAGTGGTACGGATTCCCGCGCACGCCGTTCGACGTTGGCTTCATCCCGCGCAACGACGTGGCCGCGGCCAGTCGCCTGATCGACGAGACGGTCGCCGGCGTGATCTTCGAGCCGGTGCAGGGCCAGGCCGGCGCCTTCGATCTCGAGCCGGCGTTCGTGCAGGCGCTCGCCACCGCCTGCGAGCGCCACGGCGCCCTGCTCATCGCCGACGAAATCCAGACCGGCATGGGCCGCTGCGGCGCGCCCTTCGCCATCGAGCTCGCCGGCGTGCGCCCGGACATGCTCACCGTCGCCAAGGCGCTCGGCGCCGGCTTCCCCTGCAGCGCGCTGCTGGTCACCGACCGGGTCGCCGCGAACCTTAAACACGGCGACCTCGGCACGACCTTCGGCGGCGGGCCGCTCGCCAGCGCGCTCATGGCGACCGTGATCGAGGTCATCCAGCGCGACCGTCTGATCGACAACGTGCGCACGCTGTCGCAGGAGATCATCGCCGCCATGCCGCTCGGCCCGGTCGAGGCCGTGCAGGGCAAGGGCTTCCTGCTCGGCCTGCGCTGCCGCCGGCCGGCCCGCGAGATGCTGCAGGAACTGCTGAAGCGCGACATCCTGGTCGGCACCAGCGCCGACCCGCAGGTGATGCGCCTGCTGCCGCCGCTGGTGCTCGAGCGGCGCCACGTACACGCGCTGCTCGACGCGCTCGCCGACATCCGTTGAACGCTCCGCCGGACCGACCGGCGCCACCGCAGGAACCGAGGAAGGAAAGGGACATGGCTCTGAAGGAATTCAACGATCTCGCCGACTTCCGCATCGCGGACGTGGAGGCACTGCTCGCGCTCGCCACGCGCCTGCAGCGCCAGCCGGAGCCCCAGGCGCTCGCCGGCAAGGTGCTGGCACTGCTGTTCCTGTCGCCGTCGCTGCGCACGCTGTCCTCGTTCCAGGCGGCCATGGTGCGCCTCGGCGGCGGCTCCTTCGTGATCTCGCCGGAGATGTCGATCCACGGCCTGGAGACGCGTTCGGGCATCGTCATGGACGGGGCGGCCGCCGAACACATGCGCGAGGGTGTACCCGTGATCGCCTCCTACGGCGATGCAGTCGGCATCCGCGTGTTCGCCAATCGCTCGAGCCTCGCCGACGACCTGGCGGACAAGGAATACAACGCCATGCGCGCGCTGGTGAAAAAGCCGCTCATAAACATGGAGTCGGCGATCCAGCACCCCTGCCAGAGCCTCGCCGACTGGAAGACCATGGACGAGCTGGCCATTCCGCGCCGCGGCGGCAAGTTCGTGCTCTCCTGGGCGTGGCACCCGAAGGCGCTGCCGCTCGCCGTGCCCTCGGCGACGCTGCACATGGCGGCCATGCGCGGCATGGACGTCACGGTGGTGCGCCCCGCGGGCTTCGAGCTGCCACCGGCGGTCATGGACAAGGCGCGCCAGGCGGCCACGCTCTCCGGCGGCTCGGTGCGCGAGACCAGCGACCGGCGCGAGGCGCTCGAGGGCGCGCACGTGATCTACGCCAAGGAGTGGTCCTCGACGCGCCACTACGGCGACCGCGTCGCCGACGCGAAGCTGCGCGAGGAGCTGCAGGACTGGCGCGTCGACGACCCGTGGTTCGCCACCACGCGGCCCGACTGCCGCTTCATGCACTGCCTGCCGGTGCGCCGCGGCGTGGCCGTGACCGACCGCGTGCTTGACGGACCGCGCAGCGTCGTAATCCACGAGGCCGAGAACCGCATGTGGGGCCAGATGGCCGTGCTCTACCAGATGATGGGACCGGGAGCCTGAATACCATGCTGCAGAATCCTTCCAACCGCGACATCGTCGTCGGCGCCCTGCGCCACGCGGCGCCCTACGTGCGCCTGTACCGGCGCAAGACCTTCGTCATCAAGGCCGGCGGCGAGGTGTTCGCCGACCCGGCGAGCACGCGCGCGCTGATCGAGCAGGTGGCGATCCTGCACCAGGTCGGCATCCGCACCGTGCTGGTGCACGGCGGCGGGCCGCAGAACACCAGGCTCGCCGAATCGCTCGGCGTCGAGACGCGCATGGTCGAGGGCCGGCGCGTCACCGACGAGCGCACGCTCGAGGTGGCGACCATGGTGCTCAACGGCCAGATCAACACCCAGATTGTCGCCGCCTGCCGGCAGCTCGAATTGCCGGCGATCGGCGTGAGCGGGGTCGACGCCGGCCTGATCCGCGCCCGCAAGCGCGCCCCGGTGCGCGTCGCCGGGCAGGCCGCACCGGTCGATTACGGCTTCGTCGGCGACATCGAGAGCGTCGACACCAGTGTGCTCACCACGCAGCTCGAGAACGGCCTGCTGCCGGTGGTCAGCCCGCTCTCGGCCGACGCCGGCGGTACGCTCCTCAACATCAATGCCGACACGGTTGCCGCCGCGCTCGCCTCCGCCCTCGGCGCCGCGAAGATGGTGCTCACCACCGGTGCACCCGGCATTCTCGAGGACCGCAGCAACCCGGCGTCGCTCATTTCCTATGTCGACCTTGCGGGCCTGAAGAAGCTCGAGCAGGCGGGCGCACTCGCCGACGGCATGCTGCCGAAGGCACGCGCCATCGAGGCGGCGATCCGCGGCGGAGTGTCGCGCGTGCACGTGATCTCGTACAAGGTCCCCGACAGCCTGCTGCTTGAGGTCTTCACCAACGAGGGCACCGGCACGCTCGTCGTCGAGAACATCGCCACCCTGTCGAAAGAGGAACAGGCCCCCGGCCCATGACCGCAGGAGCGGCGCCACGGATTATCCTGTGGGAGCGGCGGCCGCCGGGCGCCCCCGGGGGGGGGGGGCGGCCACGCCGGGGGGGCGGGGGGGGGCGCGC
>CAUJIY010000131.1 GCA_963205295.1 Pseudomonadota bacterium | reverse complement strand
AACACGTCGACGAGATCGACCGCCACCGGGATCGACGCGAGGTCGGCGTGGACCGTCTCGCCAAGCAACGTCCTGCCGGCGTGGCCGGGGTTGACCGGGATGCAGCGGTAGCCCCGGTCCTGCAGGAAGCGCATCACTTCGTGCGAGGCGCGATACGGCTTCGGCGAGGCACCGACGACGGCGATCGTGCGCGTCGCACGCAAGGTGGCGGCGATCACGTCATCGGGCGTGGCATCGGCCATCGACGTAGCCGCCGGGATCAGCGCTTGCGCCGCGCTGCCGGCGCCTTGCGGCGGGTGCGCGTCGGTGCGGCGAGCCAGCGCTGCTTGGCACCGTAACCGAGCTTCCACAGCCAGGTCTCGGTGTAGAGGATCTTCACCGGGTCGATGCGGCAGACCTGGCGCTCGAAGGGCTTGCTCGCATCCATGCCGAGGTCGCGCAGCCACTCATGCCAGCGGAACACATCCATGCCACGCTGCCAGCCCGGTGCATGCGACTCGATGATGGTGGCGCGGCCGAAAAGCTGCACGCCGCGCGCACTGTGCCAGCCGTGGTAGGCACCGTGCACCGCGACGCACACGCGCGGGTCGCGCTGCATGGCCTTGAGCTTCGGTGTACCCGGATCCGGCAGCAGGTAGAGGGTGAGCCCGTCGGCGTAGTACTCGATGGGGCTCGCGATTGGCTGGCCGCCGGCGCCGACGGTGGCCAGCGTGCACATGTTCGTCGAACCGAGCAGCTGCCCGATGCGGTCTTCGAGCCGGGCGCGGGGCAGCGGTTTTTTGGGCCAGGGCGGCTCGACCCACGGATAGGCGGTGCTCACGGGGACTCCTTCGTCGTAACCGGCACGAAACGCGCCGATTATGCGACAGGGCCCGGAAAAAAGTCCGGCGCGCCGCCCAGCAAAGGGCTGCGCGCCGGCGGGTAGATGCGTGGCGGAGGGTACTGTCAGCTGCCGCCGAAGCGGTAATTGATCGTGCCGCCGACCTGGCGTCCCGGCTGCAGGGTCAGGGCAAAACCGCGCGGCGTAGTCGACGAGCCGGCGCAGATCGTCGCCGGGTCCGCCGGTGGCAATGCGGCGCAGCTCGTCAGAGTGCCGTAGCGCCGGTCGATGTAGCGCAGGATATCGAGTGGGGTATCGTCATCGGTGAGGTTCTTGCCCCACAGCGTGAACTCCCAGTTGCCCCAGATCGCGCCGATACGCGCGCCGAGCAGCTCGCGGTCCCCGGTCTCTATCAGGTTGTGCTCCTGCGAGAACTTCGAGGCCTCGAAGGTGAAGTCGGCGGCCGCGTACCAGCCGCCCCAGCCGGTGGGTTGATCGTAGCGGCCGCGGATGGCGAACTGCTGGTCCGGGATACGCGGGGAATCACGGCCGGACACGTCACCCAGGGTGTTGATCTCGGCGAGCGTGCCGTTGCCGCCGCGCAGGTCAGCCTCGTCCGTGCTGATGCGCTTCTTGATCTCGGAGTCCGTCCAGGCGTACATCACGCCGCCGCTCCAGTTCTCGCCGACGGAGAACTCGGCCTCGAGCTCGATGCCCCAGACCTCGGTCTTGCCGACGTTGGCGAGTACCGATGTCGGCACGCCGCCCGGTCCCTCGATGTTGGAGGTGAGCTGCTGGTCCTTGATGTCGTTGTAGTAGATCGCCGCGTTGGTGCGCAGCTGGCGGTCGAGCCAGTCGGCCTTCACGCCGAGCTCGTAGGCCACCATCTCCTCTTCGTCGACGTTGCGGTAGCTCTCGTCGGGCTGGCCGTCGACCAGCGGCACCGTGGCGTTGAAGTCGCCGGGCTTGGTACCCCAGGCAACGCTGCCGTAGAGGTTGGTGTCGTCGGTGAGGGCGTGACGCAGGGTAAGGCGCGGCGTGATGCTGTCGAAGGTCTCCTTGCAGCTCGGGTTCGGCCCGCAGGGCTCGACTGCGCCGGTACCGTTGTTGACGACGTTGCTGACCTCGATCTCATCCTCGGCGTAGCGGGCTTCGAGTCCCACTGTCGTGGCCTCGGTGATGTCCCAGTCGACGCCGGCGAAAACTGCCCAGTTCTCGACCTGCTGCGTGGTGAGGTTGGCAATCGTCTGCAGTGCGGAGACCCCCGACGACAGCACCTTGCGGTTGTAGATCTCCTCGTTCTCGATATCGAGGAAGTAGGCCCCAGCGGTCCAGCGCAACGCCGCACCACGCGGCGAGTTCAGGCGCAGTTCCTGCGTGAAGGTCTCGCTCTCGTCGTTGTCGAGCTGGTAGAAGCTGCCGGCGGAAGCGCCGACCGGGATCGGGTCATACGCAAAGAAGGACTGGTCGTAGCCGGTCTCCGTCTCGTCCTTGATGTAGCCGGTGGTGCTGGTGAGGGTGTAGCCGTCACCGAATCCGTATTCGATGATGATGCTGCCGAGGAAACGGTCGAGCTCGGCGCCGGACATGCCACCGTCGGCATTCTCGAGCAGCCCGGTAGCCAGGCGGATGCCGTTCTCGTCCACCACCGCTTCGCCACAATAGTATTCGCGTGAGCGTGGCGCATTCGGCGACCGGAAGAAGCAGTTGTTGAGCGTGCGCGGCTGCAGGTACATCACGAAGTGGTCGTCGTCGGTCTGCTGCACGCCGAGCCTGGCGGAAACCGACAGGTTGTCGGCGGCCTGCCAGAGGAGCTTGCCCGTGACGCTCGTCGTCTCGGTACCGCCGACCTCGTCACCGGTGGCCTGGTTGGTGTATTCGCCGCCGTAGGTGTCGTAGCCCGCGGCGAGGTAGAAGCCGAGCTTGTCGGCCACGATCGGCCCGCTCACCCAGCCGGAGGTCTCCCAGGTCTCGTGCTCGGCGCCGGTCGCGGTGATGCCGCCATCGAAGGCAGCGAGGGATGGGCTGCGGGTGATGAAGTTGATCGCCCCGGCGTAGGTGCCGCGGCCGAACTGTGCGGCCTGCGGGCCCTTGATGATCTCGACCCGCTCCAGGTCGAAGAGCTCGGTCGTCTGCGGCGAACCGGGCATGTATACGCCGTCGACGAAGTAACCGACAGCCGAATTGTTGGTGATGCCGTTGACCACCGTGGTGACGCCGCGGATGGCCGGCCGGTCCGAGCCCGGCTGGCGGCCGAAGGCGGAGGTAAACGAGAACGACGGCGTGAACTTGGCGATCTCGTCGATGCTCGTGAGGTTGAGCCTGGCGATGCTGTCGGCGGTGAATGCGCTCACCGCGACCGGCACGTCCTGCAGCTGTTCCTCGATCTTGCGCGTCGTGACGATGATCTCGTCGACTGCCGCAAAGCCCGTTCCCGGTGCCACGCTTGCCGCCACGGCGAGCGGCAGCACCCTGGTCCATCCTGTCATCCTGCCCATGATTTCCCCCATGTTGTCTGTCTCTCTCAAACCGGCGGCGCGTCCTGGCGGATGCGTTCGTTCCTGCCGACCACTCATGTGGTCGCTACCTGGCCGGCGTGCCCTCGCGGTGCCAGAACTGGTACGGCGACAGCCCGTTGTCGCCGAGCGTCGTATCGAAATAGACGATCTGCTGCGGCGTGATCCGGATGATGTCGAAACGCCGCACCGCGCGCGGCTTGGTCACGCGCACCAGGTTGTACTTGTCGAGCGTCGGCACGAAACGCGGGTCGTCCGCGCTGATCAGCTCGGCCGTACCCTTGATCTGGACGCTGGTCCACTGCTTGGCGCCGCCCTCGGCGAGCGTCCAGCCCTCGAAGCGCACCGCGCTGATCTTCGGGTTCTGGCGCAGCTCCAGCAGCTTCTCCGTGCCCTTCTCGGAGACGACATGAAAGATGCGTTCCTGCGGATCGAGCACCATGTCGACGGTGGTCGCCGTCGGGGTGTCGCCCGCCACGGTGGCGATGGCGAAGCGCTCGCGGCCGGGCAGGAAGGCGACGATCTTCTGCCAGATCTGCTCCTGCGTCAGGTTGCGGAAATTGCGCTGGAACTGCTCCGAGGCCGTGGTGACGACGTCGACACCCTCGAACTTCACCGTGTGGCATTCGGCACAGGTCATGCCCCGCGGATAGGTCGCGTGCTCCGGGCCCATGACCTGGTCGGCGGTAAGCGGCGGACCATCGATGATGAGGGCGTCGATGCCCATCTCGCCGGGACCGACGTTGACCGGTGCCTTGGGTGCGGCGGGAGTGCCTGCACCGTATGCGCCGCCGGCAAGGCCTGTGGCAAGCACGAACACGAGCGCGCGGCGAATTCCGCCGGCGCGGCTTGAGAATGGCGCCATCCTTGTTCCCTCCTGATCGGGTGCTGTGCCGGTCGGCATCCCTCCAAGGACCCCGAGACCACCTCTGGTCGTGCCGCACAGCATCGTGGCTGGCGTCGAAGTTTGCCCGCTCCGCGCAGAGGGGTCCAGTCGTGATGTCCACCGATTGCCAGACCACCGGCCGTCGACTAAGGTAGCCGGCTTTCTCTCCGGACCAGGCGCTCCTCCCATGCTCGATCGGCGCGCATTCCTCGGTGCTGCTGGCGCCCTCGCCCTTGGCGGCTGCGGCTCACGCGAGGAACGGACCGACGTCGTGGTCATCGGCGCCGGCCTTGCCGGTCTGAATGCCGCCCGCCAGCTCGAGTCGACCGGGGCTGGCGTGATCGTCCTCGAGGCCAGCAAACGCGTCGGCGGCCGGGTCGACACCCGCCAGGATGCCCCCGGATCGCCCGAACTCGGCGCCGCCGACATCGGTGCGCTCTATGCCCGCGTGCTCGATGCTGCCGCGAGCCTGCGGGTCGAGCTAGTGCCATGGCCCGACGAGCAGCCGGCCTGGTGGTACCACTATGCCGGGCGCACCTTCACCGCTGACCAATGGCCGACGCTCGACATCAACCCGCTCGAGGGCGAGCTGCGCGCCGTGCCGCCGTCGTCACTCGGCCAGCGCTTCGCCCCGCGCCCGAACCCGCTGCCCGATGCGGGCGCCTGGCTGCAGGAAGAATTCGCCCGCTTCGACGTGCCCTACGGGCAGTTCCTGCGCGAGGCCGGTGCGCCTGAGGCAGCGCTGCCGCTGATCGGCATCGGCCAGCAGCTGGCCTCGCTCGACGGCGAATCGGCGCTCTGGCGACTGCGTTCGGGCAAGATCTCGGCCCTCGCGGTCGCCGCCGCGATGGAAGCACGCCAGCCGATGCGCCGCTACGTGCGCCATGGTATGAGCCGCCTGCCGGAGGCAATGGCCGGCAAGCTCAAGAAGGGCGGCGTGTGGCTCGACCAGCGCGTCGTCGCCGTTGCCCATGACAGCCGCGGCGTCCTGGTGACGACCGCGAGCGGGACGCGGGTGCGCGCCGCCTTCGCCGTGGTTGCCGTACCGCTGCCCGTGCTGCGCCAGATCGCCTTTGACCCGCCGCTGCCGCCACTCGTGGCCGAGGCGATCTCCAGCATTCCCTACGGTGCGGCCACCAGTGTCGTGCTGCACGTCAGCGAGCCTTACTGGAAAGCCGACGGGCTGCCGCCGTTCCTGTGGACCGACCTGCCCCTGCAACGGGGCATCGTGAACCCCTCGCCGACCGGCGAGGGCCATCACCTGTGGATCTTCAGCACCGGCCCGGCCGATCTCTCGGCCCGGGGCTGGACAGACGCCGAGATCGGCGCCTGGGTCCTGCAGGAACTGCAGCGCATCCGGCCGAGCACCGTCGGGCGCGTTGCGCTCGCCGCCGTGCGCAGCTTCACGCGCGACCCGCTGGCTCTCGGCACCTACGCGTATCGCGCGCCCGGCCAGATACGCCGCTACGGCAATGTCTTCTCGCAGCCCGTCGGCCAGCTGCTGTTCGCCGGCGAGCACACCGCCGAGCTCGCTGGCGGCATGGAAGCGGCGATGGAATCCGGGGAACGGGCCGCGCTCGCCATCGCCATGCGGCGCAGCTGAGGGCTCCTGCCCGAACGGCTGCCCGACGCTACTCGACCGTCACCGATTTCGCGAGGTTGCGCGGCTGGTCGACGGCGGTGCCGCGCAGGATCGCGACGTGGTACGCGAGGAGCTGCAGCGGCACGGTGTAGACGGCCGGAGCCTGCAGGTAGGTGACGTGCCGTGGCATCTGGATCACGGTCACCCCATCGCTCGATTCGAAGCCGGAGTCCGGGTCGGCGAACACGAACAACTCCCCGCCGCGCGCGCGCACTTCCATCAGGTTCGACTTCAGTTTCTCGAGCAGGTCGTTGTTCGGCGCCACCGTGATCACCGGCATGTCGGCGTCGACCAGGGCGAGCGGACCGTGCTTGAGTTCGCCCGCCGGATAGGCCTCGGCGTGGATGTAGGAGATCTCCTTGAGCTTCAGCGCGCCCTCCATCGCGATCGGATGCAGGACGCCGCGGCCGAGGAACAGCGCGTGGTGCTTGTCGGCGAAGCGCCCGGCGAGGTCCTTCATGACCGGATCGAGCACCAGCGTCTTCTCGATGAGACCGGGGATCTCGATGAGGCGCGAGACCAGCCCACGCTCGCGCTCGGCATCGGCACCGCGGTGCCGGGCGAGGGCGACCACCAGCATGGTGAGCGCGGCGATCTGCGTGGTGAAGGCCTTGGTCGAGGCCACGCCGATCTCGGGACCCGCGCGCGTGAGCATCACCAGGTCCGACTCGCGTACCAGCGAGCTCTCCGGGACGTTGCA
>CAUJIY010000130.1 GCA_963205295.1 Pseudomonadota bacterium | reverse complement strand
CGCCGGCGTCGACGCCATCGAACATGGTTACTTCATGACCCCGCAGGCGCTGCGGGCGATGGCCGCAGGCGGCATCGCCTGGGTGCCGACCCTGGCGCCGGTACAGTTCCAGTTCGCCCAGCCGCAACACGCCGGCTGGGCGGCGCTGGTGGTGGCGAACATCGATCGTATCCTCGCCGGACACCGCGAGAGCATCGCCCTGGCCGATGCCCTCGGCGTCACGGTGCTCGCCGGCTCGGATGCCGGCAGCCCCGGCGTCGCCCACGGCGGCGGCCTCATCGACGAGCTGCGATACCTGCTGCAGGCGGGCCTGTCGCTGGAACGGGTGCTGCAGGCGGCAACGTCCCTGCCACGATCGCGCTGGGGCTGTTCGCCCGCGGATCTCGTCCCCGGCGCCGCCGCCGATTTCGTGCTGCTGGACGAGTCACCCGGCGTCGATCCGGCGGCGCTGGCCCGCGTCGCCGGTCTCTGTCTGGACGGCGAGCTGCAGCTGCCACCGTTCCCGTAGGAGTGGCTCCAGCCGCGCTCGTCGCCGTCGCCACCGGCGCCTTCAGATGATCCGGCTGTCGCGCCCCGCCCAGTACCGCTCGCGCAGGAGGCGCTTGTAGAGCTTGCCCGTCGGGTGGCGTGGCAGCTCGGCGACGAAGTCGACGCTTGTCGGGCACTTGTAGTGCGCCAGGCGCTCGCGACACCAGGCGATGATTGCGGCCGCCAGCTCGGGACTGGCCTCGGCCATGTCGCGCGGCTGCACCACCGCCTTGACCGCCTCGCCCATCTCGGCGTCAGGCACGCCGAAGACCGCGACGTCGAGCACCTGCGGATGCGTGACGATCGCGTTCTCGGCTTCCTGCGGATAGATGTTGACGCCGCCCGAAACGATCATGAAGTCCTTGCGGTCGGTGAGGTACAGGTAGCCTTCGGCGTCAAGCCGGCCGACGTCGCCGAGCGTCGTCCAGCCGCGCGCGTTCTGCGCAGCCGCGGTCTTGCCAGGATCGTTGTGATATTCGTAGGTCTTGCCGTCCGAGAAGTAGACGACGCCGGTCTCGCCGATGGGCAGCTCCTCGCCCTGGTCATCGCAGATGCGCGCGGTGCCGATCACGCTCCTGCCGACGGTGCCCTTGTGGGCCAGCCAGTCTGCGCTGTCGACGAGCGTCATGCCCATGCCTTCGGTGCCGGCGTAGTACTCCCAGATCACCGGACCCCACCAGGCGATCATCTGCTCCTTGACCGGTATCGGACAGGGCGCGGCGGCGTGGATGACGCAGCGCAGGCTCGTGACGTCGGCGGCCGGGCGTGTGGCCTCGTCGAGCTTGAGCAGGCGCACGAACATGGTCGGCACCATCTGCGTGTGGGTGACGCGATGCTCACCGACGTAGCGCAGGAAGTCGGCGGCATCGAAGTGCTCCATCACCACCACCGTGCCGCCGAGCGCCATCTGCCGCATGCAGAAGCGCAGTGGCGCGGCGTGGTACAGAGGCCCCGGCGACAGGTACACCGTCGCCTCGCCCATGCCGAAAACGCCAATGCAGACGCGGGTTATCGCATCGACGAAGGCGATGTCGTCGGACTCGGGCAGTATGCGTACGCCCTTCGGCCGCCCGGTGGTGCCGGACGAATACAGCATGTCGCCGCCGGCGGTCTCGTCGGCGATCGGCGTCGTCGGCAGGCCGGCGACGGCGTCCGCGAGCGAGGCGTAGCCCGGCAGCGGCGCGTCGAGCATGAAGCGGTGCGCGACCTTCGGAGTCATCGTGAGCAGCGCGCCGGCCACGTTGGCCAGGGCCGGCGACGTGATGACCAGCCGGGCACCGCAGTCGTCGATGATGTACGCGGCTTCCGCCGCGGTGAGCCGGGTCGAGATCGCGGTGAACGTCAGCCCCGAGCGTTGCGCGGCCCAGCAGATGTCGAAGTAGCACGGATGGTTTTCGAGCATCAGTGCGAGGCTGTCACCGGGCCGCAGCCCGAGCGCGCGGAAGAGGTGGGCCAGCCGGTTCGACCGCGCCTCGAGTTCTCCGTAGGTCACCGTCGTGCCGCTGCCGGCCATGCGGCAGGCCACGCGGTCGGGGGCCTTGCGGGCGATCAGGCTGGGATGCACGGCGTCCTCCTGCCCGGGCGGGTGGATCTCACTACGGCCGCGTGCCGCGGGGATGCCGGGCGCATCAGCCGCGTGTCCTCGGCAGGCCGAGGCCGGCCTCGGCGATCAGGCTGCGTTGCACCTCGCTGGTGCCCGCATAGATCGTCGCGGCGATATTGCGCCGCGCCGACCACTCGACGAGCCCGGCACCCGCGTAGCCACGCAGCAGCGTGTCGGGTGCCGCCAGGCGCAACAGCTTCTGGCTGCAACCCGACCAGGATTCGCTGCCGAAGAGCTTCACCATCGGCCCCTCGTGCTTCTTCACCCGGCCAATCTCGAAATTCCAGATGCTGCGCCTCGAGAGCGCATCGGTGACGTGGCTGCGCGCGACCGCCTCGGCGATCGCCAGGCGCACACGCGGCTCGTCGATGGGCCGGCCCTGCGCACCGTCCTGGCGTGCCCAGGCGAGCGCCGCCCCGCACAGCTGGCGCAGGCCGCCGAGGTACACCCCGCCCCCGGACTGTTCGATGGCCAGCGCGAGCGCGAGGATCTTCGTCCCGCCATTGACGTCCCCCAGGCGATAGCGGTCCGGCACCCGCAGGTCGCTGTAGAACGTGACGTTGGTGCGGTCGTCGCCGATGGTCCTGATCTCGGTCACCGAGTAGCCCGGTTGCTTCACGGGTGCAATGAACAGCGTGAGGCCCCGGTGCTTGTCCGGGGCGGTGCGCGTAATCAGCAGGTTGTAGTCGGAACGGTGGCCGCTCGACGTGAACATCTTCTGGCCGTTGATGAGCCAGTCGTCCCCCGCCTTCGTGGCCGTGGTCTTTGCGGCGAAGATGTCTGAACCGCACGAAGGCTCGGTGTAACCCAGCGCCAGATGGATGTCGCCGGTGGCGACCTGCGGCAGCAGTTCCTGCTTCATCCAGTCGCTGCCGAAGTGATGGATCACCCGCCACACCAGGCCAGTGATACCCGGCACCAGCAGGTGCCAGCCGGCCTCGGCCAGCGTTTCGTGGATGGCAGCGGCAGAGCGGCCCGACAGGCCCGGCCCGCCGTATTCCGGCGGCATCTCGGGATAGAGCAGGCCCTCGGCGGCGAGCTGCCGGTGCAGCTGCGGATCGAAGCCGTCGAGCGAGTCGCGCATGAAGCGCGTCATCTGCGCGCCGCCGTGCCGGGCGATGAAGCTGCGGGTCCGCTCGCGCGCGGCTGCCGCCTCCGGCCCCCAGTCGAAGTCAATCGCCACGTCACCGGCATCCGGCAGCGCCACTGCCGGGGCCGGCCGGCCCGCCACCGGCCCGAACACCAGGTCCGCGGCGCGCAGCAGCTCGCGCTCGGGATCGCCGGCGATCAGCGCGTGGGCGCCGGCGCGCCGGTAGCAGAGCTGCGCATCGTATTCCAGCGTGGCGCCGTAGCCGCCGAAGACGCGCAGCGCCTTCAGGGCGGCGTCGCCGGACCTCGATGCCGCCCACCACCAGGCCATCGACAGCAGCGCCGCGGCCCCGCTCTCGCGGCGTGCGATCGCATCGGCCGTGCGCCAGACCAGCATGCGCGCGCCGTCGACATCGACGAAGGCATCGGCCAGGGCGTGCGAAACGCCCTGGTACTCGCCGATCCTGCGGCCGAAGGCCTCGCGCTCGCAGGCATACCGTGCGGCATCGTCGATCGCGCGGCGTGCCACCAGCGCGACCAGCGCCGCGGTCAGGAGCTTCCACTCAGCCAGCATCGCCTCGAAAGCCGTGCGCGCCGCCGGCAGTTCGATGCAGCTGGTGGCGCGGCCGAGGTCGAGGCGTTGCGCGGCAATCGCGCCGTGCTGTGTCTGGCCCGCTCCGTCGGCGAGCATATCGAGCCTGGTGACGCCGCGACGGATCGTCACCGCGTCGCCCTCGAGGCAGATCACCGCGTCGGCGACCGCGCCGGCCGGCACGAGCTGTTGCGGCTCGCGCCCGGCGTCGCGCAGCGCGAGCGTCACGATGGCCCGGCCGTCGAGGCATTCGCCGAGCAGTGCCTCGGCCTGCCCGGAACCGGCGACGGCCAGCAGGCGGTTGGCGACGATGGCCTCGACCAGCGGAGCCGAGGCGAGTGCGAGGCCGGCCTGCTCGGCGGCCAGCACCGCGTGCATCAGGCTCATGCCGCCACCGCCCTTGTCCTCGGGGACGCGCAGCGCCGGGATGCCCTGCCCGACGAGCGTGGCCCAGAGCGCCTGGTCGAAGCCGACGGGTTCGGCCGCGCGGATCCGCGGACCCGTGGAGTGCTCGCGAAACACGCGCTCGAGCGTCGCTTCGAGCATCATTTGGTCGTCGGAAAGTTGCAGATTCACAGTATCGGCCCGCCAGCGGCTGAAGGTCGATTGTAGGAGTGCCTTCAGCCGCGAATCCAGCACCGCAGCCACCGCGCGCCAGGCCCTCGGTCGGGGCTTGCGCCCCTCCTACAGAAGACAGAGGTCTCCCGGTCCTGTGGGAGCGACGCCAGTCGCGACTCCCCGGTCGGGGCTTGCGCCCCACCTACAGAAGAGAGAGGTCTACCGGTCCAGTGGGAGCGACGCCAGTCGCGACACCCCGGTCGGGGCGTGGGCCCCCCCCCCCGCCCGGGGAGGCGCGCCGGGCGTCGCTCCCCCCGGACCGGAGGACCTCTCTCTTCGGTCGGCGGGGCGCACGCCCCGACCGGGGAGTCGCGACTGGCGTCGCTCCCACAGGACCGGGAGACCTCTCACTTCTGTCGGCGGGGCGCAAGCCCCGACCGGGGAGTCGCGACTGGCGTCGCTCCCACAGGACCGGAGGACCTCTCTCTTCTGTAGGAGGGGCGCAAGCCCCGACCAGGGAGACGCGACTGGCGTCGCTCCCACAGGACCGGGAGA